>NZ_MVOK01000043.1:0-27127 GCF_002018915.1 Pseudomonas sp. MF6396
AGCCGCAGGCGTCGAGGCCTGGCCCTCGATTGCCCCCCTGGCGCCGTGCAACGAGGAGCCCGCTGGCGATATCGCCATTGTCGGCCTGCATGGCCGCTTCCCCGGTGCCGACGACCTGGATGCGCTGTGGCGCAACCTGCTGGCGGGTGTCGACTCGGTGAGCGAGATACCCGCCGAGCGCTGGCCGCTGGACGGTTTTTTCGCCGCGGGCACCGACGCCCGCAGCAGCGGCCTGAGCTATGCCAAATGGGGCGGTTTTCTACCCGATATCGATCGGTTCGATGCGCAGTTCTTCGCCATCGCCCCGCGTGAAGCCGCCTGCCTCGACCCGCAGGAGCGGCTGTTTCTCGAATGCGCCTGGCATGCCCTGGAAGACAGCGGCCACCTGGGCGAGCGCGGCCAGTTGCTGCGCGGCGCCCAGGGTGCGCTGGATGTCGGCGTGTTCGTCGGGATCACCAGCAACACCTACCCCCTGCTCGGCCCTGCCCTGTGGCAGGCCGGGCAACCGGCGATCCCCAGTGGCCTGCCGTGGTCGGTGGCCAACCGGGTGTCGTTCGCCCTGGACTTGTGCGGGCCGAGCCTGGCCATCGACACCGCCTGCTCGTCATCGCTCACGGCATTGCACAGCGCCATCGACAGCCTGCGCAAGGGCGAGTGCCGGGCAGCGCTGGTAGGTGCGGTCAACCTCTACACCCACCCCGCCAAGTACGTGCAGTTGTGCCAGCAGCACATGCTCTCGCCCACCGGACGTTGCCATGCGTTCGGCAGCGAGGCGGACGGCTTCGTGCCCGGTGAAGGGGTTGCGGCCGTGGTGCTCAAGCCGCTCGAGGTGGCCCGGCGCGACGGCGACCGGATACTGGCAGTGATCAAGGGCAGTGCGATCAACCACAGCGGGCGCACCAACGGCTACACCGTGCCCAGCGCCGGTGCCCAGGCCGCGCTGATCGAGCGGGCGCTGGCCGATGCCAGGGTACCGGCCGCCAGCATCAGCTACATCGAAGCCCACGGCACCGGCACGCGCCTGGGCGACCCCATCGAGTTGCAAGGGCTCAGGCAGGCACTGGGCGGGCAACACTCGGCGACCTGCCATGTCGGCTCGATCAAGGCCAATTTCGGCCACCTGGAAGCGGCCGCCGGCATGGCCGGGCTGAGCAAGGTGGTGCTCCAGTTGCAGCACCGGCGCCTGGCGCCGTCGCTGCATGCCAGGGTGCTGAACCCCGACGCCGGGCTCGAGCACAGCCACCTGCAGATCGTGCGTGACACGCGCGATTGGACCAGCGACAACGGCCCGCGCCGCGCCGGCATCAGCTCGTTCGGCGCTGGCGGCGCCAATGCCCATGTGATTGTCGAACAGGCCCCCGAACCCACACCGTCGAGCGCCAGCACGGGCCCGGCGGTGTACCCGCTGTCGGCGCGCAGCCAAGCGCAAGTGCGCGAACAGGCCACCGCCCTGCTGGCCTGGTTGCAACGCCACCCCGACGCATCGGCCAACCAGCTCGCCTACACCCTGCAATGCTGCCGCCCGGCGTTCGACCATCGCTTCGCGCTGGTAGCTGCCGACTTGACGCAGTTGCAGGCTGGCCTGGAGCGCTTCGTGCAATCGATGCCGGGGGGCTATCAGGGCCGGCTGCTGCCCGGCACACCAACGCGCGAGCTGAGCGCCAGCGCCCCCGATGAACTGGCAGCGGCCTGGGTAGACGGCACGCTCGCCCGCTGGGGCCGCTTCTGGCCGCAGCCGCCCAGCCCACTGGCCGCGCCGCTCTACCCCTTTGCCAGGGACCGCTACTGGGTGCCGCGTGTGGAGTCGGCCGCGCCCCACGCCAGCACCCAGCTGCACCTGGATGCCGGCCAGTTCTTTCTGCGCGACCATGTGGTGCAGGGCCAGCCGGTGCTGCCCGCCGCCGCCTACATCGACTTGTGCTGCAACCAGGCGCGCCGCCACGGCCTGGACCTGCCGCTGACCCTGCACAAGCTGACCTGGGCCAGCCCGATCCGCGTCGAGCCCGGCCAGCAGCGCAGCATCGAATGCCGCAGCGAGCGCACCCACGACGGTGTGCGCCTGGCGTTCCAGCCGCTGCCGGCCAGTGACCCCACCCCGAGCTTTCGTGGCGAGTGCCGCGCCGTGCAGGTGCCCGCCGACAGCCTGCCAAGCCTGGCGCAGGTGCGCAGCGAGTGCACCCGGCCGCTGGCCCTCGACGCGCTGTACCCCACCCTCGAGCGCCTGGGCATCGCCTACGGCCCCACCCTGCGCTGCATTGCCGGCGCGTGGCTGGGCGAGCAACAGGCGCTTACCGAACTGCACTGGCGCCCCGAGCAGCGCCAGGGCGAACCGCTGAGCACGCTGGACCCGGCGTTGCTCGATGCGGTGCTGCAAAGCGCCTTCGTCACCGCCGCCCAGGGCAATGCACAGATCGACACCACCTTCGTGCCCTACGCCTGCCAGGCCCTGCACGGCTACCGGCCCTTGACCGAGCGCTGCTTCGTGCACGTGCGCCCGCGTGCTGCCCAGGGCAGCCAGATGCGCCTGTACGACTTCCGGGTGTTCGATGCAGACGGCCAGGTGCTGATGGACATCGAGGCCTTTGCCTTTCGCGAGTACCGCGTCGACCCCGAGCATGCCGTGCATCTGCTCGAACCCTACTGGCAGCACCAGCCCGCCGCCCCGGCCGTGCCCGGGCCGATGCCCACCACACTGCTGCTGTGCGACGACCCGCAAGCCTTCGCCCAGTTACCCGCGCAACTGCGTGACGCCGCCTGGCGACTGGTACCCGCGCAGCAGTTCCACTACACCTCACCACGCACCGTCGAGGCCGACCTGGGCGATGCACGCCACATCGACCTGTTGCTGCGCCTGCTGACCAGCCAGCAGCAGGTACCCGCACGCCTGCTGATCGACCTGCGCAGCACCGGCAGCCAGGACGCCGGCCTGGGCGAAGGGCTGGACGCCGCCCTGGCTACCGCAGACCTGCTGCGCCACCTGTGCCAGGGCCAGAGCACCCCCGCGTTGCATACCCGGATCGTGCTGCACCCCGGCCCTGTCAGTGCCCTTGAAGGGCTGCTGCGCTCGGTGGTGCAGGAGATCCCCAGCCTGAGCGCCAGCCTGATCGAAACCAGCCACCAGCCCGGCAGCGCAGAGCGTGAAGCGCTGGCGCACGAACTGCTTGCGGCTGAGCAGCCCGGTGTCAACCGGGTATCGCTGTGCGAAGGGCAACGCCACGTGGCAAGCCTGCGCTTTGTCACCCCGGGTGCCGGCACAGCGCCGGCGCAACTGAGCGCCGGCGATGTGCTGGTGATCAGCGGCGGGCTGGGGGCCGTCGGCCGTGCACTGGGTGAAGCGCTGGCGAGCCTCGGTGGCCTGCGCCTGGCCGTGCTGGGCCGTCGCGCCCTCGATGCAGACGCTGCCCGATGGCTGCAGCGCCTCACGCACCTGGGCGCCGACGATGCCGCCTACTGGCAGGCCGACTGCGCCGATGCCGACTCGTTGCACGCCGCCCTGGCCAGCATTCGCCAGCGCTATGGCGCCTGCCACGGGGTGATTCACTGCGCCGGGGTTCTGCAGGACGGGTTCTTCCTGCGGCAACCTGCCCAGGAGCGCGCCAGCGTACTCCAGGGCAAGACCCTGGCCGCCCGCCATCTGGATGCAGCCACCGCCGATGACCCGCTGAAACTGTTCATGGTGTGCTCGTCGCTGGCCGGGGTGTACGGCAATGTCGGGCAGAGCGCCTACGCGCTGGCCAACGCCTGGCTCGACCGCTTCGTGCAGGCCCGCCAGCAGCGCTGTGCCAGCGGCCAGCGCCAGGGCCGCTCGCTGTCGATTGCCTGGCCACTGTGGCAGACCGACAACGGCATGCAGGCCCCGGCGCCGGTGCGCCAATGGCTGGCTCGCCATGGCCTGGCCCTGTTGCCGAGCGATCAGGGGGTGGCCACGTTCCTGCGCTGCCTCGCCTTGGCGCAAGCGGTGTTGATCCCGGTGTGCGGCAAGCGCGACGCGGTTGCACGGTTGTTCGGCATCGAGGCGCCGCCTGCCCCGCCCGTGCAGGTCGCGCCGCAGGCGGCCAGCGACGCGCCCTGCCTGCTCGACTACCTCACCCGTCAACTGGCCGAGGTGACGGCCACACCGCTGGACAAGGTCGACCCCGACACCTCGCTGGAGGTATTCGGCCTGGACTCGATCCTGGTGATGGAACTCAACGGCCGGCTTGAACAGCACTTCCCCACCCTGTCGAAGACCGTGCTGTTCGAAGTGCGCAGCCTGCGCGAGCTGGCCGCCCTGCTCGGCAACGAGCACCCGGCCGAAGTCGCCCGGCTGGCACCGCCCCCCGTGGTGGTCGAGCCGCCAGCACCCGCGCTGTCGGTGGTCACGCAGGGCACTGCCGACACCCAACGCCAGGACATCGCGATCATCGGCCTGGCCGGGCGCTACCCCGGCGCACGCGATGCCCAGGCGCTGTGGCAGCACCTGGCGGCCGGCGATGACCTGATCAGCGAAGTGACCTCGCGCTGGGAGCAACCGGGCGGCGACGACCAGCTGTATGCGCGCTGGGGCGGCCTGGTGGATGATTTCGACTGCTTCGACCCGCTGTTCTTCGGCATCTCGCCGCGCGACGCCGAGCGCATGGACCCGCAGGAGCGCCTGTTTCTGCAAACCGCCTGGCATGCCGTGGAAGACGCCGGCTATACCCCGCAGAGCCTGTGCGGGCCGCGCCAGCCGGGCGTCGAGCGACGCCGCGTGGGGGTGGTCGCGGGGGTGATGTACGGCGAGTACCAGTTCTATGGTGCGTCGAGCTGGCCCGCGCGGCCGGTGACCCTGACCAACTCCTCGTATGCCTCGATCGCCAACCGCGTGTCGTTCTGCCTGGACCTTGAAGGCCCCTCGTTCGCCGTCGACAGCATGTGTTCGTCGTCGCTCACCAGCCTGCACCTGGCCTGCGACCTGATTCGCAGCGGCAGTTGCGAGCTGGCCCTGGCCGGCGGGGTGAACCTGTCGCTGCACCCGTACAAGTACCGCATGCTGTGCGAGCTGAACTTCGCCTCCACCCAGGGCCA
The DNA here is from genome assembly GCF_002018915.1 of Pseudomonas sp. MF6396. NCBI lineage: Bacteria > Pseudomonadati > Pseudomonadota > Gammaproteobacteria > Pseudomonadales > Pseudomonadaceae > Pseudomonas > Pseudomonas sp. MF6396. The sequence continues at coordinate 5,047 of NZ_MVOK01000043.1, forward strand.
GTGCCGCAGCTTCGGCGCCGGCGGCGACGGCTACGTGCCGGGTGAAGGCGTGGGCGTGGTGCTGCTCAAGCCGCTGGCCCAGGCCCTGCGCGACGGCGACCACGTGTACGGGGTGATCCGTGGCAGCGAGCTCAACCATGGCGGGCGCACCTCGGGCTATACCGTGCCCAACGCCGAATCGCAGGCCCAGGTGATCGGCCGCGCCCTGCAGCGCTCGGGCCTGCCCGCCGCCAGGCTGGGCTATATCGAGGCCCACGGCACCGGCACCAGCCTGGGCGACCCGATCGAGATCCGTGGCCTGGGCAAGGCCCTGGCCGCCCAGGTACCCAGCGAGTGGCGCTGCCCCATCGGCTCGATCAAGGCCAATATCGGCCACCTGGAATCGGCCGCCGGCATGGCCGCGTTGACCAAGGTGCTGCTGCAGTTCAAGCACCGGCAACTGGCGCCGTCCATCCATGCCCAGCCGGTGAACCCGAACATCGATTTCAGCAACACGCCCTTCGTGGTGCAGCAGCGCCTGGCCGACTGGCCGGACCCTGCAGATGGCCTGCCCCGGGTGGCCGCCATCAGTTCGTTCGGGGCCGGCGGTGCCAATGCCCATGTGCTGATCGAGGACGCCCCGCTGCAAGCGCCACCCGCACCCACCGGCCCCCAGGCCTTTGTATTCAGCGCGCACAGCGCCGGGCAACTGCGCAGCTACCTGCAGCGCTTTGTCGACTGCCTGGAGCATGAACACGCCCTGGCACCGCAGCACCCCGAGCACTACCTGGGCCTGCGCTGCTTCACCACGCGGGATGTCGCCAGCACCCTGCTGCACGGGCGCCAGGCGTTCGAGCAAGCACGGTTGGCCGTGGTGGCCGACGACTTCGACGCGCTGCGCCGGCAGTTGAGCGAATGGTTGATGAGCCCGCCGGGCGACGACGCACGGGTGCTGCTCAGTGGCCCGGCCCCTGCGCCCGAGTGTGCGGCCCTGGCCCGCACCTGGCTCGATGCGCACCTGCCCGCGACGCCGCCAGCGGCGACCCAGGCGTGGCGAAAGGTGCCGCTGCCCGGCTATGAATTCTTGCGTCGTCGCTACTGGATCAGTACGCCGCCCACAGTGAGCAGCCCACCGCTGCCGGCGCCACCGCACGCTGCGCCCGCGGTGACGCCACAAGACATTCTCGACCGCCTGGCCCGCCGGGAAATCAGCCAGCAACAGGCCCGCGACCTGCTGCGCTCGATGCTCTGAATTCGCCTGTTTCCACCTTCAAGGGAGTGATGCAATGCAGCAGCCAACTATCGCCATCATCGGCGCCGGGGCCAGTGGCCTGGGCGTGGCAAAGGCCCTCGGCGAAGTGGGCCTGGCCTTCGAGATCATCGAGGCCACCGCGCGTTTCGGCGGCAACTGGCAGCCCGACGGCCCGGCCTCGAAAATGTATGAAGCGGTGCACCTGATCAGCTCCAAGCGCAACACCCAGTTCGCCGACTTCCCGATGCCCGAGCACTACCCGGACTACCCGCGGCACACCCAGGTGTTCGACTACCTGACGCAACTGGCCGAGCATTGCCAGCTGCAGCAGCACACCCGCTTCAACACCCGCGTCACCCACATGCACAAGACCGCCGAGGGCTGGCTGCTGAGCTTCGACGACGGGCGCCAGGCCCGCTACGAGGCGGTGGTGGTATGCAACGGCCTGCTCGGCACGCCCAAGGTGCCGCAGTACCCCGGCACCTTCAGCGGGCAGGCCCTGCATGCCGGCGCGTACCGCAGCTCGGCACAGTTTCGCGGCAAGCGCGTGCTGGTGGTGGGTGGCGGCAACTCCGGTTGCGACATTGCCGTGGACGCCGCGCAAACCGCCAGCCTGGCGCTGCACTCGACCCGGCGCGGCTACCACTACATGCCCAAGTTCATCGATGGCCAGCCGACCCAGGAATGGCTGATGGACCAGGCGCCGAAATTTGCCGACGAGGACGAATACTGGGCGCACGTGGAGCGCAGCTTCAAGTTCGCCGGCTACGACGGGCGCGACTATGGCCTGCCCGCACCGGACCACGGCATTCGCGAATGCCACCCCATTCTCAACTCGCAGATTCTCTACTACATCGGCCATGGCGATGTGCAGGCCAAGCCCGACATCAGCCATTTCGACGGCCAGCAGGTGCACTTTTGCGACGCCAGCGTAGCCACCATCGACCTGATCGTATGGGCCACCGGGTACGGCATCGACCTGCCGTTTCTGCCGCTGCAGACCTTCGACTGGCAGCGCGATTTCGACTCGCTGTTTTTGCGCATGCTGCCGGCCGAGCACGACGACCTGGTGTTCGTCGGCTACCTCAACACGCCGTCGGGCATCGGCAACCTGGCCAACATGACCGGGCGCTTCGTGGCAGCCTACCTGCAGGCCCGTGCCTTGCGCAGCCCGGCCTGGCACACCGTGCAGCAGATCAAGCGTCAGCCGCAGCTGCTCGACCTGGGCCAGCAGCGCTTCATGCAGACCCAGCGCCACGCCCACGAAGTGGACCTGTGGAAGTTCATCCGGGCCGTGAACTTTCTGACCGCGCGGCTGCAGCCCTCGCCACCCTTGGCGCGTAGCGCCTGACCATCGACGACACGCCGGGGAACCGACCATGAACCAACCGACCCACCTGCCCCTGACGGGCGACCCGGACGCCGGCGCGCTGAGTGCGCGCCAGGCGCTGCTGCTGCTCGACAGCCTGGATGCCGGCGCCGCGCCGCCGCTGGAGCAGCGCCTGCTGGAGGACCTGCGCGATCTGCTGCTGGGCGTGCTGAAGATCGACCCGGCGGACTTTTCGCCCACGCGTGCATTGATGGACTACGGCCTGGACTCCATCGCCTCCACCGAAATCGGCACGCTGTTCACCCAGCGCTTCGGCATCAGCGTGCCACCGACGGTGTTCTTCGAGTTCCAGAACCTGCAGAGTTTCTGCGGCTACCTGCTGGCCAACCATCACGGGCAGTTGCTGGAGCATTACGGCGACAGTTCGCCCTTGCCCGCCCCCGCACCGGTTGTGGCTGCGGCGCCACCGATGGCGCAGGTGGTTGCGCCCGTGGCTGCCGGCGCAGTGGCCACACCCGCTACACAAGGCCCCTTGAGCATCGAAGCGCTGTGGCAACGCTATGAGCACCTCGCCCCCGCTGCCCCGGCGGTGGTCCAGGGCACGCGAGCGAGCAACGAGCACGAGCCCAGCCAGGCCCTGCTCGACGAACAGCTCAGCCTGTGCCAGCAGGCCACGCGGGTGCAGATCCACCGACCCGGCGCGCCGCGCCTGGAATGCGCGACCTATGGCAGCGGCACGCCGGTGCTGATGCTGGGCGGGCTGGTGATGCAGTACGACGTGATGTGGCGCCTGCAACTGCAGGCGCTGGGGCGCGGGCACCGGTTGATCATGCTGCACCTGCCCGGCTGCGGCGAGGCCGAGCTGCCGCCTGCGTTCGACATTGCGCACCTGGTGGCCGATATCGTGGTGCTGCTGGATCAGCTGGGTATCGACCAGCCGCTGCCGGTGATCGGCTATTCGTTCGGCGGCGTGCTGGCCCAGGCCTTTGCCCTGGCCCACCCGCACCGCTGCGCAGGGCTGTGCATCAGCGTCAGTTCGCCGTTCAGCGAAGGCGCGTCGAACTTCCCGGTACTGATGGGCGAGCTGCAGAAAAGCCCGCGCTTCATGACCCTCAACCGCGGCTGGAACATGGCAGCGCTGCCGGCCTACCAGCAGGTGATCGGCGACTTCGACCTGCGCCCGCAGTTGGGCAACCTGCACTGCCCGTGCAGGATCATCTGCGCCAGCGACGATGCCTATCAGCCGCCGGCCTATTCGGCGCTGATCGCCAACGCCGTGCCGCATGCCGAACTGATCGAGGTACAGGGCGCCGGGCACCTGCTGGGCTTTACCCATCACCAACGCTACAACCAGTTGCTGCTGGAGTTTCTGCACAACCTGCCAACCCCCGAAGGCCCGGCCCGGCACGCCGTGCCCCCGGTGTTTCAGCCGGCCACCGCGCACACCCTGCAGACGCTGGAAGACTACGTGCGCCAGGGCGAACAGGGCCACTGCGCGATCCTGTCGGCGCCCGCCGCGCAGACCGCCCTGCTGCTCAATCACCTGGCCAAGCGCGGCAAGCGCGAGCCTGCCGATTACCGCAGCTACTTCATGACTTCGCTGGAGGAAGCCCTGGATGCGGCCCTGCGCCTGGCCCGCCACCATGCACGCAACCGCACCCCCGACGGCCAGGGCGAACTGCTGCTGATCGACGACAGCGGCTACTGGGCGCGCTACTTCAACCCGCTGCAGCGCGCCGATGCCAGTGCGCTGGTACCCGGCATCCGGGTGGTGGCGAGCCTTGCCCAGGCGCTGGCCTACCAGCGCCAGCATGGGCCCGAGCAACTGGCGGCGGTGGCCTGCATCCAGGCCGCCGACGCCAACGCCGAGGCCTGCGATGCCTGGCTGCGCGAGCTGGCCGGCAGCGGCATTCTCAGCCTGGTGGTGGGGCCTGCCCGGCGGGCCGGGCACTGGCCGTTGCTGGCGTTGTGCGAAAGCCCCGACCTGATCGTGCTGGGCGAGGGCCTGAGCGGGTTCCAGGCGCCGCTGGGCGCCTGCCTGGTACATGAACGGGTGAAGAACCCGTGGCTGATGACGCCCAACGAAAGCTATGTGCGCCATGTGATGAGCAACTTCGGCCTGCCGTTCAAGCTGGCCTTCGAACACCTGATGGCGCAGTTCGCCGCCGGGCTGAGCGTGGATGAACAACGCGAACTGCGCCGTATCGCCAGCAGCAGCGAAGCGACCTACCAGGCGCACCTGTGCTACGGCAACCGCGGTTACGCGAAGATCGCCCGCATGCACGGCTTCGATGGGCGCTTCCACGAGGCTCGCGGGGTGCGCTCACGGCTGATGCACGATGGCGAACCCTCGCGGGAAATCATCGACTGCTTCGTCAACGTGGGCACCTGCCCGCGCGGCCTCAACCCGCTGGATGTGATCGAGCAGGTCGCACGCCAGCACGACACCCGGCGCGACTACTGGGGCGAGCTGCAAGGCCTGCTGCAGCACAACACCGGCCTGCCGATGGCGCTGCCGGCCTCCAGCAACGTCACCGCCGTGGAGGCCGCGCTGACCCTCGGCCTGCTGGCGGCCAGGGGCGAGCGTCACAAACTGCTGTGCTTGAGCGGCGGGCTGGGGTTCTCGATGCTCAGCGCCGCGGCCTCGCACACGCTGGGCTTCGATATCTTCCGCGCGCCGTTCGAGCCACTGCACGCGCATACCGTGTTCATCGACCCGCTGGCCGAAGACGCCGAGGCGCAGTTGCAGGGCCACCTGCTGAGCGGCGAAATCGCCCTGGTGTGGTTCGAGACGATCCAGGTCGATGCCAATGCCTCGCGCCCGGTGCCGCCCCACCTGATCGCGATGATTGAGCGCCATCGCGACGCTGGCGGCTACCTGGTGGGCATCGACGAAACCCAGACCAACCTGATGACCGGGCGCTTTCTGCACAGCCAGGCACAGGTGCCGCAGCCGGATATCGTGGCACTGGGCAGCGCACTGTGCGACAGCCTGCTGCCGATGGGCGTGGTGCTGTGCAGCAAGGCCGTGACCCAGGCTGGCGCCCAGCGACAACCGCAGCGCGTGGCCGACCTGCAGGGGCGCGGCATCAGCCAGCTGAGCGCGCACCTGGCGCTGAACTGCCTGCAGGCACTGGAGCGCGAGGGTGCGCTGGCCCATGCGCGAACGCAGGGGGAGTACTTCCACCAGCGCCTGCTGGAGCTGCAACGGGCGTTCCCGCTGATTCGCGCAGTGCGCGCCGAGGGCCTGCTGCTGACGGTGGAGCTGGAGCTGGCCGGCACCCCGGCGTTTGTCGAGCGCAGCTTCGGCTACCTGCTGTGGGGCAGCCTGCTGCGCGACCCCGAAGGCGGGGTGGCGGCAGCCGTGTGCCCGATCCACAACCACTGCCTGCGCTACCTGCCGCCGCTGAACATCGACCGCGACAGCATCGACCTGATGGTCGCCAACCTGCGCCGGGCCCTGGCCCGGGGCGTGGACGGCGTGCTGCAGGACTGCGCCGAACACAACCGGCACCTGGGCGATACGCGCACTGCGCAGTTTCTGTCGAGCCTCACCCACCCTAAAAAAAAAGGACCCAACCTGTGACTGAGCACACTCGCGTCAACTCGCCAAGCCACGCCGCACCGGGTGTGGCCGCCATTCGCCCGCTGACCGGGCCAGGCCCCAGGGTGTGCATCGTCGGCGCCGGGGTCGGCGGCCTGTCGATGGCCCGCGCGCTCAAGCGCAAGCACATTGCCTTCGACTGCTTCGACAAGCGCGACCGCATCGGCGGTATCTGGGCCTTCGACCACACGGGCGAGCACACTTCGGTGTGGCACAGCATGAACATGAACACGCCCAAGGGCCTGTACCAGTTCAGCGACTTCCCCATGCCGTCGCATTACCCGGACTTCCCCTCGCACCGCCAGGTGCATGCGTACCTGGACAGCTTCGTCGAGCACTTCGCGCTGCGCGACAGCATTCACCTGGAGTGCCCGGTGCAGCACACCGAGCGCCTGGCCGACGGCACCTGGCGGGTGACCCTGGGCTCGGGCGAAGTACGCCACTACGACGCGCTGGTGGTCGCCAACGGGCACCACAACACGCCCAACCTGCCGGACTACGCAGCCACTGCCCGGATCGACAGCATCCACTCCAAGCACTACCGCTATCGCCACCCCTACCAGGACAAGACCGTGATGGTGGTGGGCGTGGGCAACAGCGGCGCGCAGATTGCCGTGGACGTGAGCCACGATGCACGCATGACCTACCTGTCGCTGCGCCGTGGGGTGTACGTGCTGCCGCACTACCTGTTCGGCATTCGCGTGGACAAGGTGATGGGCCCACTCAACGACTGGTGGGTGAAGAAGCTTCTGCCCTACCCGCTGACCGGGCTGATGTTCACCGGCCTGTACAAGCTGCTGATCGCCAAGCGCAAGCAACTGGGCATGCCCAAGCCCGACCACCTGATGATGTCGAGCCTGCCGACGCTGTCGGAGAACTTCGCCAACCGCGTGGGCGACGGCAAGCTCAAGGTGGTGCCGCAGGTGCAGCGCATCGACGGCAACACCGTGCACTTCGTGGATGGCAGCAGCCTGGAAGTGGACGCGGTGATCTACGCCACGGGCTATCACACCGACTTCCCGTTCTTGCCCCAGAGCCTGTTGCAGATCGAGGAAAACCGCATTCCGCTGTACCAGCGGATCTTCTTGCCCGAGGTGCCGAACCTTGCCTTCATCGGCGTGTTCCAGGCCGTGACCTGGGGCTTTCTGGACATGATGGAGCGCCAGGCCGAGGTGGCCGCCGACTACTTTGCCGGTGCGTACCAGCGCCCCGGTGCCGAGGCCGAGCGCGCGCATATTGCCGCCGAGCGCAAGGTGATCGAGCGCGAGTTCCTGGCCACCCCACGCAACAACTACGAGATGCACGGCCCCACCTACCTGCACTACCTGGCCAAGGAGCTGCGCCAGGGTCGCGAGCGGGCCCAGGCCGGCAATCGCCAGAGCCCGTTGCTGAGCATCGCCCACACCTATGACGCCAGCAGCGCTGCACACCACGTCCAAGAGCGGGAGCCGGTCTCATGCCCGTCGTGACGCCGGTCGCCGTGGTCGGCCTGAGCGCTCGCCTGCCGGGGGCGCCAGACCTGCGCGCGTTCTGGCAGCTGTTGCGCGAAGGCCGCGATGCGGTCGGCCAGGTGCCGGCCGAGCGCTGGAACTGGCGCGACCACGACAGCACGCTGAACCCCGGGGAAGAGACCACCTACTGCCAGCGCGGCGGCTTCATGCCCTGGGTCGACCGCTTCGACGGGCGCTTCTTCGGCATTCTGCCCCGCGAAGCGCAAGGCATGGACCCGCAGCAACGGCTGTTCTTGCAGGCGGCCTGGGCGGCGCTGGAAGATGCCGGCTACGCGCCGGGCCAGCTGGCCAAACGGCGGGTGGGGGTGTTCGTGGGCGTGGGCCATGCCGACTACCCCACGCTGATGCGCCGCGACGGCGTGCCCAGTGATGCCTGGCGCGGCACCGGCATGGCGCTGACAGCCATCGCCAACCGGGTGTCGTACTGCCTGGACCTGCACGGCCCCAGCGAGGCCATCGACACCGCCTGCTCCAGCTCGCTGGTGGCACTGCACCGTGCCCGGCAGGCACTGCAGGACGGTGAATGCGAGCTGGCGATCGTGGGCGGGGTCAACCTGCTGCTGGGGCCGGAGCTGTTCATCGCCTTCGGCAAGGCCGGCATGCTCAGCCATGCCGGACATTGCCAGACCTTCGCCGCCAGTGCCGACGGCTATGTGCGCGGCGAAGGGGTGGCCGCGCTGGTGCTTGCGCCGCTGGCGGCAGCCCAGGCCAATGGCGACTTCATCTACGGCCAGGTGTGCGCCAGCGCGCAGAACCACGGCGGCCGTGCCCACAGTTTTACCGCGCCCAACCCCAAGGCGCAGACCGAGGTGATCACCCGGGCCTGGCAGCAGAGCGGCCATTGCCCCAGCCAGGCGCGGATGATCGAGACCCACGGCACCGGCACGCCGCTGGGTGACCCGATTGAAATCAATGCGCTGAAGAACGCCCTGCCCACGACCGAGGCCGGCACGCCCATCGCCCTGGGCGCGCTCAAGAGCCAGATCGGCCACCTGGAGGCCGCGGCCGGCATTGCCTCGGTGATCAAGAGCCTGCTGTGCCTGCAGCATCGCCAGGTGGTGGGCAACCTGCACCATGACGCGCTCAACCCGCAGATCGAGCTGGCGGGCAGCCCGTTCTATCTGCCCGATGCCACGCATTCCATGGGCGAACAGGATGCACCGCTGCTGGCCGGGGTGAGTGCGTTCGGGTTTGGTGGGGTGAATGCGCATGTGGTGCTCAAGGCTGCCGACAGGGGGAGCGACAGCCCTGGCGTGCCCGACGGCCAGCCGTATCTGGTGCTGCTGTCGGCCAAGGATGAAGACGGCCTGCGCGCCCGTGCGCGGCAGTTGCTGGCGGCCTTTGGCGAGCCCTTGCCCGATGCCGGCGGCGCGCTGCGCCAGGCGCTGGACGAACGTCTGCGCGACCTGCTGGGGCTGATGCCAGGCAACGGTGTGGCCACACGGCTTGCCGAACTGAAGATGGACGCCGAGGATTTTGTAGGTTGCCTGGAGCAGGCGCTGGACGCTCTGCAACTGGACGTACCCATCGATGCATGGCGCGGTGCGGTAAGCCTTGAAGAGGTGGTGGAGCGGCTGGTGGGCGAAGCGGCGGTGCAGCCTGCAGAGGCGGCACGGCTGGAGAGCTTGAATGCGTTGCCGGGCGGCCTGTCGGCCAGCCTTGCGGCCATCGCCCGCAGCCTGCAGGAGGGGCGCGATGCGATGGTGCGGCGGCTGGCGGTGGTGGTCGATAGTCGCGAGGCGTTGTTCGAACAGCTGCGGGCGTATCTGGGGTCGTCTGATTGCCCCTCGGATACCCGGTGGCACAGCGCTGATGGGCTGACCGCCAAACCGGCGCCGGAGGCTGGCAGTGGCCGGGCCGACCGTGCACTGCTCGAGCACTGGGCCGCACATTGGGTGGCCGGCAAAGTGCCGAGCCCGGGCTGGGCCACGCTGTATGGCGACGAACCGCGGCCACACAAGTATCCCTTGCCGGCCTACCCTTGGCGGCTGGAGCGGGTGTGGTACAGCGCAGCCGTCGCAGCACCTGCGCCGGCCACGCCGGCACAGGCGTGGCTCGACTGCTGGGCGCCTGGCGCGGCGCTGCCGGGTTCATGCATGGCGCTGGCCGCCCTGGTGGACCATGTGGCCCAGCCAAGCAGCGTGCTGCACTGGAACGATGTGTGTTTTGGCCCGCCGGTTGCCCTTGCGGCAAGCGACACGCTGCACTTTACCCGCGCCCCACGGCATTGGCAGGTGAGTGTGAACAGGCAGGTGCTGCTGCAGGTCGAGACCGCGGCTGCGGTTGCTGCCGCGCCGGTATTGCAGGCGTTGCCCGTCACGGCAGAGTGTGTGCAGGCGACACTGCCTCAGGGCCTGGACGGCTACCGGCTGTGGGCTGCGCTGTTGACCCACCTGAGCACGGCGGCGGGCACCAGCCTGCCCTATCGCATTCGCACGCTGACGCTTGATCCCCAGGCGTTGCGAGACGCGCGGCAGCTGAGTGTCGAGCGCCAGGGCATGACCTTCGATGTGGCCCTGTGCACGGCCGATGGCCGCTGCGCATTGCGCCTGGAGGGCATGCAGATGCGCGTCTTCGACCTTGTGCGCCAGCAGGTGAGCGCATGAAGGCGTGGCTGTTTCAGGGCCAGGGCAGCCAGCGCAAGGGCATGGGCGCGGCGTTGTTCGCGCGTTTTCCGGCGCTGGTGGCCGAAGCCGATGCGGTGCTGGGTTACTCGATCGAGCGTCTGTGCCTGGAAGACCCCGAGCAGCAGTTGAACCTCACCACCTTCACCCAGCCGGCCATCTATGTGGTGTCGTGGCTTGGCTACCTGGCGGCACGTGAGGATGGCGTCGTTGCCAGCGTTGCGGCCGGGCACAGCGTGGGTGAGTACGCGGCGCTGACCGCTGCCGGCGCGCTGGACTTCAGCCTGGGCCTGCGCATCGTCATCGAGCGGGCGCGGTTGATGGCCCAGGTGCAGGGCGGCGGGCTGGTGGCGGTGCTGGGCCAGGATCGGCAGCGGGTGCAGGCACTGCTGGACGAACGGCCGGATGCAGGCCTGGCCATCGCCAATATCAACAGCCCCACACAGATCATCGTAGGGGGCACGCTGGCAGCCCTTGAACAGTTGCTGGAGCACTGCACAGCGCAGGGGATTCGGGCCATTGCGCTGAAGGTGAGCGGGCCCTTTCATACCGCGCACATGGCCGCTGTGGAGCAACCGTTTCGGGACTTTCTGCATCGCATGAGCGGAGCGTTTCGCGAACCGGCATTCCCGGTGATCGCCAACGTGCACGCGCGCCCGCATACCCGCGACGGGCTGGTGGAGGCACTGTCCACACACCTGACGCACCCGGTGCAATGGCAGCAGGTGATCGAGCGGATGCTGGCCGAGGGCGTCGAGGATTTTATCGAGATCGGCCAGCCTGCGATTCTGGGTGGGATGCTCAAGGCTATTCGTGAGCAGCCTGCCGTTGAGCGGTCGAATGCCCCTGCGCGCCCTGTGCTGGTGATTGCGCCTGACGTTCCCGCACTGCTGAGCGAACTGGCGCGCCACGGGGCCATGGGGCTGATTGACAGTCACGGCCTGGACAAGAAACAGTTGAAGGCCCGTGTGTTGCGCCTGAATGCCGAGCCGCAGGTGGGCGGCCGTTTCGGTATCCGCCTGCATGGCCGCGCTGATCCGGCACTGATTGATTGGCTGGCGGACCAGACACTGGCCTGCATCGAGGTGCCGGCCCACTGGCAGCCCCTGCGTGAGCGCTGCCCTGGGGTGCGTTGGCAGGTGCGGGTCGAGTGCGTCGATGAGCTGGAGGCTGACGCCGATGCGCTGGTGATTGCTGCCGATACACACCTGCCCCTGCTGCTGGCAGCGCTGGCCCGGCGTAAGCCTTGCGGGCCGAAGATCGGCGCCAGCGGCCTGATCGGCAGCCCTGCCAGCGCCCAGGCGATGTTCGATATGGGGGTGGATTTCGTGGTGTGCGGCAGCGTGTTTCTGCTGGGCAGCGAGGCCGGCCTGCCCGTCGAGCGTCAGCAGCAGCTTGCCGGCATGACACAGGCCGAGCATCGCCCGTTGACGGACTGGCGCTACCCCGAGTTCGCCAGCCGCACGCCCGGCTATGTGCTCGACAGGTTGCGCAACGAACAGGCCGAGGCGTTGCAGGCCTTCTACCTCAGCGACAGCGGCGGCGACCAGGCCGCGCTGCGCGACCGCCTTGGCGACGCTGCCAACCCCGCGACCCAAGCCACCTGCGCACGCCGCGCACTGCAGGCCCACATGCTCGCCGGCCTCAACCAATGGCAACAGCCGGGCGATGCCTCGCTGTGGCTGTTCAATCGCTGGCGCCGGCGCTGCCGGCCCGAGCTGCCCATTCCCATGCCCACGGAGCAATTGCTCAACCTGCTCTGCCCTCCCCTCTGCCCTTCAAGGACAACGCCATGACCCTGGTCGAGACGCTGCAAACGCGCATCAGCGAATTCATCTGCTGTGAAATGGACCTGCCGCCCGAGGACATCGACCTGGATACGCCCCTGGGTGCGTTCGGGCTGGGCTCGCTGGCGGGCATGAAACTGATCGGCAGCCTGGAGCAGCAGTTTGGCTTGCGCCTGTCGCCGACCCTGGTGTTCGAGCACCCGACCATCGCCGAATTGGCCCTCGCCATCGCGGCGATTGCCGCCCGTGGGGAGGCCGCGCATGTTTGACAAGAGCTGCCTGAGCCCACAGGAACTGGCCAGTGCCACCGGCCTGCTGGCGGTGCACGATAGCCTGGCGCTGCGCGCCTGGGTGCACCCGCACAAGGTGCTGTTCACCCTGCTCGACGACCAGGGGGAAGAACAGCAGCAGGTCAGCTACCAGCAGTTGCTGGGGCGGGCCAACGCCATCGCCCGCCAGTTGCAGGCCGTGAGTGAGCCGGGTGATCGCGTGGCGCTGTTCTTCCCGCAGGGCCTGGACTTTATCGCAAGCTTTCTGGCCTGCCTGATCGCCGACCGCATCGCCGTCCCCGTCAACCTGCCGAACCGGCGCCGGGTGGAGCGTTGCCTGAGCATTCTGCATGACAGCGGCAGCCGCCTGCTGCTGGTGGCCGCAAGCGAACAGACAATGCTGCAGCAGGCATTTGCCGGCACCCCGGCGGCGGCGCTGGCGATGCTGAGCCCTACTGACGATTGCGACGCACCGCTGGCGTTCGCCCGGCCTGCGGAGCGTGACCCACAGCGCGTCGCCTTCTTGCAGTACACCTCCGGCTCCACCTCGGCGCCCAAGGGCGTGAGGGTGAGCCACGCCAACATCACCGCCAACCTGCGCATGATGCGCGACAGCTGGGCGTTGGACCACACCAGCGACTTCGTCACCTGGCAGCCGCACCACCATGACATGGGCCTGATACTCGGGCAGCTGCTGCCCATCGTGTTGGGCAACCACACGGTGATCATGGCGCCGGCGACCTTCGTGCGTCAGCCGCTGATCTGGTTGCAGGCCATTGCGCGGTACAAGGCGCGGTTGGCCGGGGGGCCGAACTTTGCCTACAACCTGGCGGTGGAGCGTTACGACGCCGAACGCCTGCAGGGCCTGGACCTGTCCCACTGGACCCACGCCCTCAACGGCGCCGATGTGGTTCGCCCGGCAAGCCTTGCGCGCTTTGCGCAGCAGTATGCGGAGCATGGCTTCAGGGCCAGCGCGTTTGTGCCGTGCTATGGGCTGGCGGAGGCAACGCTGTTCGTGAGCGGTGGGCCGCAGGGGCGGCCGGTATGCTCGGTGGTGGTGCCCGTGGATGCGGGGGCATCGCAGGAGCTGGTGGGGTGTGGCGAGCCTTCGTGGGAGGTGGAAATCGCAATCGTCGACCCGGCCAGCCGACAACGCTGCACGCCTGGGCGCATCGGCGAAATCTGGCTACGCGGGCCGAGCATTGCACAGGGCTATTGGCAGAACCCGGCGGCGACCGAAGCGGGTTTCAAAGCGCGGATCGACGATGGCAGCCCCCTGGATTACCTGCGCACCGGCGACCTGGGTTTTGTCGGCCCCGACGACCGCCAGCTGTACGTGTGTGGCCGGCTCAAGGACCTGATCATCTGCGAGGGCCGCAACCTGCACCCCGAAGACATCGAGTACACCGTGATCGAAGCCCTGGACGAGGTGCGCCCGCAGAGTTGCGCGGTGTTCAGCCACGACAACGAGCAGCAGCGCCAGACCCTGGTGGCGGCCATCGAACTGAACCGCGAGATCAAGCGCTGGCTGCAGGACAACCCGCGTCAGCTCAAGGCGGTGGTACGCAGCGCAGTGGTGGACCAGCACGGCATCACCCTCAACCGCATCGTGTTCGTGCAGCCCACCAGCATGCACAAGACCACCAGCGGCAAGATCCAGCGCGCGAAGATGCGCCAGTTGTACCTGACGAGCGAGCTGGACCTGTTCGATGAAACCCGCTGAGCCGCTGGTGCAGTGGCTGGCAGACGCCGAAGCGCCGGTCAGCCTGGTCTGCTTTCACTGCGCAGGCGGCAGCGCGCAGAGCTTCTTTGCGTGGAAGCAGGCGGCGGCTGGGGTATGCGAGTTGTACGCCGTGGAGCTGCCGGGGCGCAGCCGGCGCTTGCGCGAGCCGTTCGCCCGCTCGGTAACGGAGGTGGCCGCGGCGTTTGCCGAGCAGTGCCAGGCGTTGCCCGACAAGCCGCTGGTGCTGTTCGGGCACAGCCTGGGCGCCCTGCTCGCCTACGAGACTGCGCGGGTGTTGCTGGCGCAGGGGGTGCGCAAGCCCGTGCACCTGCTGGTGTCTTCTCGCCAGAGCCCGGACTGGCTGCCCGTGTGCGCTGGCCTGCCAGCACTCAATGACCAGGCCTTGCGCGATTACCTGGCGAACCTTGCCGGCACGCCACGGGAGGTGCTGGCGAACCAGGCGATGATGGACCTGGCGGTGCCGATACTGCAGGCCGACCTGGAGTTGATTCTGGGGTATCGCCACACGCATGTGCGCGGCCTGGACATCCCGGTGGATGCGTTTGGCGGTATGGGTGACGAGCAGGTGCGCTTTGAATCGCTGGGTTGTTGGCAGCGCGTGACCGAGGGTGGCTTCAGCCTGCGCATGATCGAGGGCGGGCACTTTGCGGTGATGCAGCAGCCGCAGGTGGTGATGGCGCGGGTGCGGGTGATCGGTGACGGCCTTGCAGCGACCGAGGGGCAGCATCGGCGCCCTCGCCCGCTGCTATGCGGAGGTGACTAGTCGGTGAGCATGGCGTGAGCCACGTCCTCGACCAGGGCTTTTGACATGCCGCTGAGGCAGTGCGCGGCCCAGATCAGCGAGGCGTCCTGCTGGGTGCCGGCTTGCAGGGTGAGCTTGTACACGCAGCTCATCAGCGCGGCGGCTTGCTCCAGCGCGAACTGCGCATTGTGACCGGGTTGCACGCGGAACAGCCGGTCGGCGTTGGAGGCTGCTTCGCCTTCGCCGAAGGTGCCGACGCCGATGGTTTTGATCGCGTTTGTGGCGGGTGCAATCGAATCCTTGTCCATCCAAAATGCTCCTGCAGCGTTGCCAATTTCAGGAGGTGTGGGGGCTCTACAGGCGCCGCATAACCCTGTAGGAGCTGGCCTTGCCAGCGAATGCAGACACCGCCGTAGCCGAATGCACACCACAAAACCCTGTAGGAGCGGGCTTGACCCGCGAACGACCGCTACGCGGTCGCATAGCACCCAAGCCCCCTACTACCCCATCAGTGAACAGCCTGAACCCGACTCAACGCCACCTCCACCAACCCCCGCGCGTGCTCTATCTCATGCACGGCCGCCAGGCTGAGCATCTGCTGGGGGGCTTGGGAATGAAGTAGCACCGCGTGCTGCGACACGGTCTGTGCGCAGAGCAGGTATTCGGAGAGTTGAATGAGGATATCTTCGAGGGTTTGGGGGGTGTGGTGGGGTGGGTCTGGGACGATCTTGAGCATGATGAACCTCTAGAGTCGATGAGGCTGCTACAGACCTGCTGTCAAACAAGAAGGTGGCAGCGGTACGCGGGTTGACAGACCGAGGACTCTAGAACTCGGCGCACACGAGTGTGCCCCACGTACAGCCGCCATAAAGGGTGCACGTGCGCCAAGAGTCAGGGACGGCCTGTCAAAGCCGGTCGTTGATGAGCAACGACGCGGAGGAGACTAGAGCGCTGACTGGGCCGGCGCAATGGCTGGCGTGCGGCGGGAGTATGATTGGGAAAGAGCCTACAGGGAATAGGGAAAGGCTGAGGTTTGGATGTAACGGATTGCAAATTCGTTGTGAGAAATGCGCTTTAGCAGGACTTTAGTTCGCTGGTTGATAGGCCAGGATCGCCTTCGCCAGTTGCATCTCGTCCTCAGTAGTTACCGTGCTTGCGGGCCGCAGCGCTGACAAGGCAGCTTGCAGCTCCACGCCCAGAATGGCGCCGTCGCTTGCCACGTAGGCCGCCGCGTCATTGCGGGCGTCTACGATTTTTTTATCCTGGTTTTTGCTGCTATTACGGCTGCTGGCTTCCGCGTCCTCGGTCAGGGTCACGGGAAACAGCGTCACGGCCAGAGACGAGGTAACGATTACTCCGAGGAACGTGGGTTCTACGGCGCGGCCATCCCCCGCCAAGGCGGGCAGAGAGCAGGAAAAACCGAGCACTATTGCCGCTAGTAAATGACGCACCTACTCGCTCCATGCGTTAGACCGATCATCAAAATCGAAATGTGCGCGCATTCTGGCGGAGTATCGCCTGGAGGAGAAGTACCGCGCACAAACATTGGGCTCGGCATTTGCTGGGAAGTCCGGTATGACTTGCTGCGTCACGCCGTTCAAGCGTAGCGATCAAACGACCAGGTGGCAGCTATACGCAGGTTGACAGACCGAGTAAGCAACGAACCCGGCGCACACAAATGTGCCCCACGTAGAGCTGCCGGACTTACAACAGCGCAGAAAGATTAGAGAGCGATGGAGAGGATCGCAACGGCTGGAAGCAGCCAAAACACGATTGGGAAATGGACTACAGCGCGTAAAGAAGGCCCGGAAAACTAGCAAATCGATGGAGCTAAAAGGGGCGACAGATTTACATACTGACAGACGTTTCGTGATGGCCACTTGAAATTAATCAAGATATTGCAGCACCATGCTTTTCCTACATTTTCGCAGGAAAGGTCTGACAGTGACGAAAGCAACGCCGAAGGAACGGGTCCAGTGGGCAATCAATGAATTCGATCAAAATCTGAGGCATCAGTCCAACTGGATAGGCTGGGAAACCAATCGTCGCTATCACTCCGCCATAGCGGTTGCGGGCAAGCGCTATCCTGCAAAAAAAATTGTGGCCTTGGCCTCAGCAAAGGATGAGCAGTCTTTCTCAGGCGCATTTGAAACGACACGCTATTTACGTAAAGCTGGATTTCAGACGGAAGCCATCCTCCACCCACCAGCTTCGATCCTGGACCTTCACTTCGAACGAGGTGCGGTGTATGACCGAAAAACCGAAATCCATGGACCATTTGGTGGGAGTCACCAGTCAGGGATTGCTCCGTCTTCAACTCATCCTGCGATTTTTATTTTCACCGGTGAAGCGGGTGAGCAGCATGGTTACCTGGACGACTGGCTGGATGACAATACCTTTCTCTATACCGGTGAAGGCCAGAAAGGGCCTATGACCTTAACAAAAGGAAACCTGGCCATTGCCGAGCATGTTAAGACTGGGAAATCGCTCTATCTATTTCAGTCATTAGCAAAAGGTAAAGGTCATCGCTTTGACGGCGAATTCGTCTGTGAGGGATTTTTCCAAAGCGAACAAGCCGACAAGGACGGCGATTTGCGCAGCACTATTGTTTTCCGGTTGAGCCGAATTGAAGCGATAACTGACGACGCGCTGAACCGATTACCATCAGAACATAATGAATTTCCTTTAGAGTCCGATCTGATCGCAGCACGAAATGCCGCCCTCTCAGTGACTCAACGCGCACCGAGAATAAACCCAAGTGTAAGTAAAAGAAACATTTACCAACGAAGCCGCGTGGTGGCCCACTACGTGATTATGCGTTCGAAAGGTGTATGTGAGAGCTGTAGTACTACGGCCCCCTTTCTAAAAGTTGATGGGCAACCTTATCTGGAACCGCATCATATTAATCGAGTTTCAGATGGTGGCTTAGACCATCCTCAGTTTGTCGCAGCGATATGCCCGAATTGCCATCGAGAAATTCACTCAGGCGCAAATGGAGAGAGGAAGAATCTAGAGTTAGCAGCGAAAATTAAAAAAACCGAATTGCTTTACTCCTGAAATTACTATGGCACTTTTTCGGCTCGCCTTCACGCCCTTACTTGTAACGGTGCTATTTTCGATAACGCTTGCCGATTTATCGAAGCTTGCCCTTACGAAAAGACCTATGCGGCTAAAATAATTCGCTGCGCCCTAGCCACACTCAAAAAGCAACTAATTGCAAAGTCGGCATTTTCCAAAAGAGAGTGATTGACTGCGGCGCAGAGGTAGGTTGGCTATTTCAGAAAACGTAGAAACCTAAGAATCTACATAAAAATCACGCACATGAAAAAGGCCATCCCTTTCGGAAATGGCCTTACTCACTGAATATATGGTCGGGACGGAGTGATTCGAACACTCGACCCCTTGCACCCCATGCGTGCAGGACACACCTAAAGCCTTACGGATCAAGGCCTTGAGCGGGCGCTCGCTGCAAACGGTGCCGCACTGTGCAAGACCAATTTTCACCATCCCCCGAAAATCTCCCCACGGGCTCTGGCCCCGCATCCGGCGTTCTGCCGACCTTTCCCCTTCCTTCATATAGCTACTCACAGGTGGGCTTGCCGCTACCCTGTATCACCTGTGCGCCGCCGGGATGATCCTGCGGATAGTCGCCAAACAAGCCCAGCGACCAGGCCTCTTCGTGCTCTATCAGCGCCCAAAGCCGCGCCGCCTCGACAAGCTCGAGCATTTCGCCCATCTCCTCGATGGACACCTCAGCCCGCTGATAGCAGTCGTAGGCCATCTGCCTGAGCACGGCAACTCGCGCCTCTGGATCTGTGATCAGTGGCTCGCGGCCATCGAGTGCGGTTACCCAGGCTGGAGGGTATGGGAGTGGCATGGCCGATACTGTATGTAAAAACAGTATCGTAAGGCCATGCATGAATCGAGGCAATTGCCGGTCAGCGGCAAGCTGAGGCGCTCCGCAATTAGTGCCCTCACCTTCACCTCGAGGCCGTCGGTCTCGCGCAGGCCGGCAGCCTTCAGGCTAATGACGAATTGCCGCCTGGACTCCAAGCGCAGCCTGCTGATACTCACTGACAGCCTGCATCAGCGCTTCGGCCTCAAGCCGCAAGCGGTCGACCTCTTCTGCCGCGGTAAGCGAATCTCGCGCCTCGTGGTAGCGCCGCACCGCATCCATTGCTTGCTGCATCAGCGGCTCACCCGCCGCCATCTTCTCCTGCAAGTCGTCCATGCTGCCCTCCGATTTCGGTCAGGGCAGTATAGGCCTGTTCGCAGGTTGCTCCCCTTCCCCGGCTTTGATCAGCATCTGTCGCCAGGTCTCCCGCTCTTTCATCAGCGCGCTTGAGCACGTCGGCAAGCACCAGGGCGACGCGGGAAGCTGCCGCGCTTGCTGCGGCAGTGCAGGAATGGCCGCCGGCCGAACTGGTGATACGGTTGGCTGCTCGGTCAGCTTCATCCCGCAGGCTGAGATCAGCGCGAGCAGCGGCAGCATCAGCCACCGCACGGTCAATGATTTTCTGTCCATCCAGAATCGCCTTGTTCATTTGTTGTTGGTGGGCCTGCTCCTTGGCCCGCTCTGCAGCCTCGGCCAGGGCCCAAGCCTGTTTGTCCCCGGCATCGCGCGCAGCCCACCTGCTCTGCCACTCGGCGTCCATCGTCGTGCGCCCATGTTCATAGGCGCCCCAGTACGACGCCAGCAACAGCAGCAAGGCTGTCGCGCGCCAGGCCCATCCGCTCACGCCAGCCTCCCGCCGGCGGCGACGTAGTGCGCCAGCAGGTCATCCAGCTTGCGCTCATGCTGCCCGTACCCAGCGCCTGGCAGGCTGGCCCAGATGTTCCGGCACTTCGTGATTGCGGCCTGGATATGGCCGGCGTGCACGTCCGCCAGGGCGCCGCGCTCCTTGATCAGGTGCAGTGCCAGCTTGTCTTGGCTGGTGGGCCCGAAGTCGGGCAGCTTGAGCAGGTCGCGGTAGTGCGGCCAGTAGCGCTGGAGTTGCTGGTACCGGCCTGCGGCCGTGGACTTCAGGCCCTTGTTGTTCACGGTCACCAGCACGCCAGGATGGGTGCTGTAGCTCTTGAAGGTGTTCGGACTGTCGATGCCGCCAACCACCACGTCATAGCCGTCGTCGCGGGTGTGCTTGCTGATCGACGTGCCTTCGGACCATGCCAGCATGTCGAGGAAAGCGAGAGCGTTCTTGCTGCCCGCCAGTGAGTCGGAAATTCGAGCCATGTGTTTCTCCAGGCAATAAAAAACCCGCTCAAGGCGGGTATCGTTGTTCGGCTGTAGTCAGGCCGGCGGCACGGGCCAGTCGATGTCGACTGGGTATCCTGATTGCTCTGGCAGGCGGTTCAGCGCGACCCGGTATTTCTTCCAGGCCTTCAGCGCAGTGGCTTCAGCCTCGGTTGCGTCGTCGAGGTCGACCGCATCTTGCAGCGGTGCGATTGCCGAGTCGGCAACGCCTCGTCGACCGGCGATTTCTGCTTGCACGCCGGCCAGATGCTGCGCTGCAGCCGCATCCTGCTTCATCTCTGCCGTGACCATCTGGCTCCAGTCGATCGAGCCGATGGTATCTGGCCAGGAAACCTCAGACTGCTCAGGCCGGGGGTCGAAGTCTGTGGGGAGCTGCACGCGGCCATCTGGTGGATTGACGATATCCACCGGGAACCGCGACTGCGCGCTTGCCATCGGGCCATGAGGAAGCCTGACGGTCAACGTAAGCTCTCCGGCGACCCGCTCGATTGGCCCATACAGCCACGAGCAGTTCGTCGCAGTTGCAGGCAGCATCGCGCCGTCATGCACGTCTTCGAAATCGAGCTTCATGCCGTTGATCGTGATCGATTCGCCGCTCCTGCTGAGCACGAGTGTTTCGTCTGCACTGAACGGTGACAATTTAATGCGCATCAGTACCACCTCCCTTGCACAACAATGTTTATGGTTCTCACCGGTACGCCAGGGGATGAAGTGAAGTAGGCCTTCACACTGATGTTGTTGGGTTCTACCCGGCCCGCGACCAGAAATGAGTTGTTTAACGCGTCATTGCCGGAGAGGACAGCGCTGCCAGCAATGAACGTTACTGGGGTTGGGGTGCCGATATCGTTGGAGACGTGCAGGCCCGCGACAGGAGAAAAAGACGTGGTAGTTACTGCCATTTCGGCGGTGGCGGTGCCGTCCGCGTATTTGACGTACCTGCCATTTGCATTGCTGCCCTTCTCAAATATCGCACCCGTTGGTACGCCGCCCGATTGACTCACTGTGCCGACGATATCAGCCGTTGCGGCAGCCTTTAGGCCCAGGCCTGCCCTGGCGGTCGCTTGTGTGCTGCCGCCTGTACCGCCCTGAGCGACGCTCAGCGCGGTTGTCATGCCGGTCAGTGACGTGATGTCGCTATTCGCCCCGCGCGCCGCGGCGCCGATGTTCTCCCGAAGCTTTGGTGCAGTCGTGGCGACGCCGAGCACCGCCAGAGTCGAGCCGAACTGCTCGACGATCTGCCGAAGGCGGTCGGCTGATTCTTTGACATACCCCTGCATGGGCGCGAGGCCGTAGGTACCGGCCGCGATGGTGGCACCTTGATAGGCAGGATAAATTGAAAGCACTGTACCGCTTGCGATGTTCGTTACTTCATACCAACGGCCATCAGGCCCCTGCAAAGCATCGCCGACGCGAGAGTTCGCTGCGAAGTTTGTACCGGTACCGGTTACGGTGGTTTGTCCGGCCGCGATTGCGACCTTGCCTTCTCTGTACCAGGGCATAAATTCTCCAGGCAATAAAAAACCCGCCGCGGCGGGTAATGTTGATTTTCGAGTGCGACTGTTATGTCCCTGGCAAGCGGGCAAAAACAGCTCCGGGCTGACCCAGATCACTCCAGCCCGTGGTCCCGACTGAATAGATCTGCAGCCGGTTGATTGAGTAGTTGAATCTTGCACCACACCAATTTGTGAGGGCCTGGTTGGGTGCCATGAGCCCGCGAGAAAACGGGTTGATCATGAAGTACTCGTCCGAAGCCAGAGCCCCTACAGCTGCGCACAAGTAGTAGTAGGCATTCCCCAGTGCCAGCTGGACCATGCCCTGATAGCTCCATGAGTTTGTGGCCTTGGTGAATATGATCGGAGTTGACCCGGAGTCGTAGATGATGACTCCGGCCTCGTCCCACATCCTCAACCCCCAACTCGCTGCTGAGCGGCTGGCAAATACAGCTGCAAACCACTTCCCGGTGGGCCGCCAGGTCACATTGCCGCTCT
>NZ_MVOK01000044.1:0-22314 GCF_002018915.1 Pseudomonas sp. MF6396
TGGATGGTGAGCAGTGTAATGATGATGGTGGCGTCAGTGGTTGGTGGAGTGTATTGTAATTGTAAATGATGCGGATCCCACCGATATCTACCTGATCCTCTTCGTCGGCGGCGGCGGATGGGTAGAAGGGACAGCGCCAGCACCCCCAGGCTGCGCACCAGCCCCAGCGCGGGCACCAGTACGAACCCGCACAGCATCACCCCGGCAATCCCGCCCAGGGTGTTGAGCGCCACCACCGCGCCCACGTCGCGCCCCGCATGGCCCGGCGTGCAGGCCAGGCGCAGCGCCACCGGGAACGCCGCCCCCAGCAGCGTGGTGGGCAGCAGCACGACGCTCACCGCCACCACCGCAAAGCGGGCACTCATGCCCGCCAGTGCGCTGCCGCCCAGGCCCAGTACCAGCGCTTCGGCCTGGGTCTGCGCACTGATCCGCCAGCGCCCCAGCCCGGCGATTTCCAGCAGCGCCAGCAGCCCCGCCGCACCGATCAGCATGGCAAAGGTGGCCCACGGGTCGCGCAGCCGCTCCACGCGCCGGGCAATCAGTGCGCTGCCCAGCATCAGCCCGGCCAGGTAGGTGGCCAGCATCACCGCAAAGGCGAAGGTGCGGGTGCTCATGAACTGCACCAGGGCCTGCGACCAGATCACCTCATAGCCCAGCGCAATGCCCCCGGCCACCGCGTACAGGGCCAGGGCCAGGCGCGCCGCCGGGCTGCGCGGGGCGCTGGCGGTTACCACGGTGTCGGCTTCGACGTCCGGTGTCAGGCGCAGCAGCCACAGTGCGCCGGCCCCGGCCAGCAGGTTGAGCACGGCGGCGGCACAGGCACTGCCGCGTACCCCCAGCAGCGGGATCAGCACAAAGGCTGCGAGCAGGGTGCCGACAATCGCCCCGGCCGTGTTGGCCGCGTACAGCTGCCCGCCGGCGCGTCCGGCCGTTGCCCCTTGCGCGGTCACGGCACGCACCAGCACCGGCAGGGTGCCGCCCATCAGCAGCGCCGGCAGGGCAACCAGGCTGAACGGCAGCGCCCAGGCCAGCAGCCCGATGCTGCCCTGCAGGCGGGCGAACAACCCGGCGCTGCTGCCCAGGGCCAGGGTGGCCGCGATGCCGACCACGGCCACGGCCAGTTCGAGCAGCGCATACAGGCGCAGCGGCTGGCGCAGCCGATCGGCGTGACGCCCCAGCCACCAGCCGCCCAGCGCCAGCCCGGCGAAGAATGCGCTGATGCCGGTGGTGATCGCATGCACTTCCACCCCCACCACCAGTGACAGCTGCTTGATCCACAGCACCTGATAGATCAGCGCCGCGCTGCCGGAGACCAGCAGCAGGGTCGCTGCCAGGGGCAGTGTGCGGGGTGGAGCGCAGGCGGCGGGGGCTTTGGCGTGTCGGGAGGAGCGGCTGGCGACCGGCATCAGGGCAAGGGGCCTTGTGGTGAGTGCTGGGAATACGCCCTCGCGGGAGGGACAACCAGTGCTTGAGCCTAGCAGCAGATTGGCGGGTTGGGCGGGTATCGCAGTCGGCAAAATGCCCCGTCAGGGACGAGGCATCCGTGTGCAGCTTGCCGCCTATTGCTTGCCTTGCTTCATCTTCTCCTCGATCTTCGCGTCCACCTGCTTGCGCACCTGGTCGACGCTGAAGCTGGCCGGGTGCTGGCTGGGTGGGTAGTCGATGAAGGTTTCGAGAAACACCGAGGCCTTCATGGTGGCGATGCCGGTCAGGTAGACGTTCTTCGCCAGCCAGTCGTTGTACTGGTCAGAGACCACGTCGGCGCGCTCATACGGGTCCATGCGCAGGTTGAAGATCTTCGGCACGCGCAGGCACACGAAGGGGTCCTGCCACACTTCGAAGCCGCCGGGGCGACGCTGTTCGCAGAACACCGCCTTCCAGTCGCCGAAGCGCATCGCCACCAGGTCGCCGTCGTCGTTGAAGTAGTAGAACTCGTCACGTGCGCCCTTGGGTTGCTGGCCGGTGAGGTAGGGCAGCTGGTTGTAGCCGTCCAGGTGCACCTTGAAATTCTTGCCACCGGCAGTCGGTGCCCAGCCCTTGAGCAGCTTGTCCTTCACGCCGGTGTCACCGGCAGCCGCCAGCAGGGTGGGGAACCAGTCCAGGCCCGAGAACATCTCGTTGGACACCGTGCCTTCCTTGATCTTGCCCGGCCAGCGGATGATCGCCGGCACGCGGAAGGCGCCTTCCCAGTTGGAGTCCTTCTCGCTGCGAAACGGCGTGGTCGCCGCGTCCGGCCAGGAGAACTGGTTGGGCCCGTTGTCGGTGGTGTAAATCACGATGGTGTTGTCGGCGATCTTCAGGTCGTCGAGGGTCTTGAGCAGCTTGCCCACGTCGCCATCGTGC
Source organism: Pseudomonas sp. MF6396 (assembly GCF_002018915.1). Classification (NCBI taxonomy): domain Bacteria; kingdom Pseudomonadati; phylum Pseudomonadota; class Gammaproteobacteria; order Pseudomonadales; family Pseudomonadaceae; genus Pseudomonas; species Pseudomonas sp. MF6396. The sequence goes on from NZ_MVOK01000044.1 coordinate 2,344, forward strand.
TCGAGCATGCCGTCGGCGTATTCGTTGCCGGGCATGCCGCTCTGGCCCTTCATCGAGTCGCGCACATGGGTGTACACGTGCATGCGCGTGGTGTTCATCCACACGAAGAACGGCTTGTCGGCGGCCACCTGCTTCTTGATGAACTCCTCGGCCGCGCCGGTGGTTTCATCGTCGATGGTTTCCATGCGCTTCTTGTTGAGCGAACCGGTGTCCTCGATCTTGCCGTCGGCGAAGGCGTGGATCACCCCGCGCGGGCTGAAGTTCTTCACGTAGGGGTCGTTCGGGTCCTTGGGCCAGTAGGGGCGCTCGGGCTCCTCTTCGGCGTTGAGGTGGTAGAGGTTGCCGAAGAACTCGTCGAAGCCGTGCTTGGTCGGCAGGTACTCGTCCTTGTCGCCCAGGTGGTTCTTGCCGAACTGCCCGGTGGCGTAGCCCAGCGACTTGAGTGCCTGGGCGATGGTGATGTCGCGGTCCTGCAGGCCCACCGGCGCCCCCGGTGCGCCGACCTTGGACAGGCCGGTGCGCAGTGGCGTCTGCCCGGTGATGAAGCTGGAGCGGCCGGCGGTGCAGCTGTTTTCCGCGTAGTAGTCGGTGAACAGCATGCCTTCCTTGGCAATGCGGTCGATGTTGGGGGTCTGGTAGCCGACCACCCCCATCGAGTAGGCACTGATATTGGTCTGGCCGATGTCGTCGCCGAATATCACCAGGATATTCGGCTTGTCGGCGGCACTTGCCGCCCCTGTCGCGAGCCCCATCACCGTGGCCGCGACCAGCGCGAGCTGCGGTGCCCATCTGCGTATGCGAGTCATCTGACTTGCCTCCCTTTCGCCATTCGAGCCGCCCGCAGGCGACATGTCGGTTGCATCACTGCTTTGCTCGTTACCGCGTCACTGCGATTGCGGTGTGGAGGCAGGCTCGAACGGGAATACCCGGGCCCAGTCGGCCGCCATGTCCACGATTGTCCATTGCTGGCGGCGCGCTTCGTCCAGCGCCTTGTCCAGCCGTCCGACCTGCGACTCGCGGTCGTAGGCCCATTCACGTTTCGCGTCGGTGTGGTGCACCAGGCCCATGAAGCGCGGGCCCTTGCCGGCGGCGGTCCATTGCAGCATCTGCAGGTCGCCGTCGGAGTTGCCGAAGGCCAGGATCGGCCGACGCCCGATGATCGCGTCGATGCTTTCGGGCTTGCCCGGGCCATCGTCGTTGTGCGCGATCCTGGCGGTACGCAGCAGGGCCGGCACGCCGTCGACCAGCTGGTATTCGGTGACGAAGCTGGAGCCGATCACCTGCTCGGGCGGCACGCCGTACACCTCGTCGGCGAAGGCGCGCATGAACGCGGTGTCGCCCCCGGAAACGATGTACACCTTGAAGCTCTGGCTGCGCAGGTAGTCGAGCAGCTCGTGCATGGGCTGGTAGATCATCTCGGTGTAGGGGCGCTGGTGGGTGGGGTGACGGGCCTTGGCCAGCCAGGCCCGGGCATGGCCGATGAAGGCTTCGGTGCTGACCCCGGTATGGGTCACGCCGATGATTTTCAGCAGGCCGTCCATGCCGGCGGCGGCCAGGGCCTTCTGGTCGTTTTCCAGCACCGCCTTGAACGGCTGGGTGGTCTTCCACTCGGGGTGCTCGGGGGCCATGCGGCGGATCTCGTCGAAGGCGAACAGCACCTGGAAGTAGGCGGGCTGTTCGCTCCACAGGGTGCCGTCGTTGTCGAACACCGCGATGCGTTGCGCGGGGGTCACGAACTGCGGGTCGCCCTCGCGGGTGACGCTTTCGACGAACTGCACAAGGGCGGCCCTGGCGGCGCCCTGATGCCATGAGGGCAGCGGCGCATCGGCCTGGGCCGACAATGGCCAGTGCAGCAGCAATACCAGCAGCAGCCACCCACGAACACTCGGACTGGATTTCATCGCGACTCCCTGTTCTGCATTGGATTGAGCGGGCGCAGGCCGTGGCGCGCGGGCGCGGCAGGCTGGCGCGGTGAATGCCGTGCATGAAGCTGTGCAAGTTCGGCCTTGAGCGCAGCGAGCAGCGTATCGGGCGCGCCGTCTGCGCCGTCTGCGCCGTAGCAGCGTCGCAGCAGCGCCAGCAGGGTGGTGTCGTCGGCCGTGGCCAGGCGCACGCTGCCCTGGCTGCGCCTGAACCACAGGTATAGCGCAGTGAGCTGCGGCGGATGCCTGGCCAGATCAACGGGCACCTGTTGCCATGCATGCTCGGCAGAGGCGAGGCGACGGGCCTGGCGTCGGGCCTGCCAGTGCCGCCAGCGGGCCAGCCAGGTCGGCCCGCGGCTACGCCACACCCGCCACGCCAGGCCCAGTGCCGCGAGCACCAAAGCGGCGCCGAGCCAGTGCCGCGACAGGTGCAGGCGGCCCTGCTGGCCAAGACGCTGCAGATCGTCGGCCACCGAGAACACCGGGGTGTAGGCAGGGCCGGCGCTGGCGGTGAAGGGCACGGCGGGCAGCGTTGTGATACGCAGGGCCTGGTCGGTGGTGCTCCACCAGTGCACCTGCACGGCGGGCAACTGGTAGCTGCCGGGCTGCTCGATGCGGTAGCTGGCGGTGTCGATGCGCTGGCCGCCCACGACGTGGCCACGGCCATCGTCGAGGGCCTGCACCTGGGGCGTCTTGAGGTAGAGGCTCAGGCCCGGCACAGCCTGCAGCGCCGTCACCGGCAGCATCAGGCTCGGCGCGCCCTGGGCCTGCAGGGTCACGCTGCGGGTAAGGCTGTCACCCACCTTGAGTGTTCTGCTTGCCGGGTTCACCTGCTGGGTCAGGCTCAGGGCGCTGGCCACCAGCACCGCCTGGCCCGGCTCGACCCCGGCCGGCAGTTGTACGCGCAGGTGCAGCGCCGCCGTGGTGGCGCTCAGGGCGGCCGCGGCATTGCCCGGCCGGGCCGTCACGGTCAGTGCGGGAATGTCCAGGGTGCCGGCCTGCTGCACGGTGATCGGGTACAGGTAGCGCATGCCGAACCAGGTGCTGCCGTCCAGGTTCAGGGTCAGGTGCTGGGCCTGGTCGCCGGGCGGGGTGACCAGTGCGCCGGGCACGCTCAGCGTCGGCAACTGCGGGGCGCCGGTGAACCAGGTGTCGGTGAGCACGTCCAGCTGCAACTGCACGGTTTCACCTACCACTACGCTGTCGCCCCCCAGCAGTTGCGCCTGCACCCGCAACTGCGGGTCGGCGGCAAGCGCACAGCTGCACAGCAGCCAGGCCAGGAGCAGGCCGACAAGCCTCATGGCGCCCCCCTGGCAGCCTGGTCCTGCAGGCTGAACTTGCGCTTGAGAAACTGCGCGGGCGAGGTGGTGAGGTTCTGCAGCCACAGGGCGTCCGAGGTCGCCTGCGGGGTCTGCACCTGCTTGCTCGGGCCCTTGCCGGCCGGCTTGTCGAAGGCCACCTGGTCGGCCTGCACCTCTGGGGCGTTCTGCTGCGCCGACTCGGTGTCCTTCTGCAGGGCGATGGCCAGGGCGAGGTTGGCCTGGGCCTCGGCAAACCCCGGTTGCAGGGCCAGTGCCTGGCGATAGGCGGCGATGGCCTGGTCGAACTTGAAGCGGCGGGTGTAGATATTGCCCAGGTAGAAATAGGCCGGTGCGGTGTGCAGGCGCGCGAAACTGGCCAGCGCCAGGTCGTAGTCGGCCCCTTGGTAGGCGGCAATGCCCTTCCAGTAAGGGTCCTGAAAGTGCGCCGCCGCGGCGGGCAGGTGGTGGTGTTCGAAGGCCCAGCGACCCTGCTGGTCGGGGGTCATGAATGCATCCACCAGGGCATTGGCGCGCGCCCCGTCCGGGGCCAGCACCAGGCCCAGCAGCAGGCACGCGCTTCAGTTCAGGCTCCAGCCGCGGCGGATGCACAACAGGGCGATCAGCAGCAACGGCCAGCACAGCCAGTAGCCGGCGTCTTTCCAGCGCAGCTGCTGGCTGGCCGGGTCGGCGTCGGCGAAGTGCTGCTGGGCATGGGCCTCGATCCAGTCCAGGTCGTCATCGTCGGGGGTCAGGCTGCCCAGTGGTGCATCCAGCGCCCTGGCCAGTTGTTCGAGGCCGGCCTTGTCGAAGCGGCCCAGTTGCGGCCGGCCGTTGCTGTCGGTGCGCGGCTGACCGTCGGCGCCCCTGACCAGACCGCCATCGCTGCTGCCCACCGCCAGCACCAGTACCTGCAGCAGGCTGGCGTCCAGGGCCTTGCCCAGCGGGGCCAGTTGCGTGGTGTCGGCACCGTCGGTGAGCAGCACCAGGGTGGCGGGGCCGGGCTCGGCGGCGATCAGTTGGCGGGCCAGCGCCACCACGGCCAAAACGTTCTTGCCAGGCTGTTCGATCAGGTCGCTGCCCAGCGCCTGGATGAAGCTGTCGAGCAGCGCCGGGTCGCGGGTGGGGGGCAGCACCAGGTGTGCGCTGCCGGCATAGGCGATCAGCCCGGTGGCTGCGCCCTGGCGGCGTTGCACCAGGCTGTGCAGCTTGTGCTTGGCGGCCTCCAGGCGGGTGGGCGAGAGGTCGCTGGCGTCCATCGAGCCGGACAGGTCCAGGGCCAGGATCAACGGCGCGCGGTTGTCGAGAAACTGCGGGCGGTCCTGCTCCCAGGTGGGGCCGGCAGCGGCCAGTGCGCCGAGTGCGAGCAGGGCCGCCAGCAGGTGTATGGGGCGAATGCGGTGCCGGTCGTGGCCGTCCATGCGCAGGTGCGCCAGCAGTTGCGGGGCAATGCTCACGTTCAGCGCCTGGCCGCGCTGGCGGCGCCAGGCCAGCACCAGCAGCACGGCGGGCAGCCAGAGCCACAGCCACAGCGGGCGCAGAAAGTGCAGGTTGTTCAGGTCAATGTCCATGCGCGGGCGCCTCCACTGGCAGGCGCCTGCGCCACCACGCTGCCGCCAGGGCGAGCAGGTGGTACAGCGTCAGCAGCAACAGGGCCGCGCCCAGCGGCAGCCAGAACAGGTCGCGCTTGGGTTGGTGGCTGTAGGTCTTCACCGCGTGCGGGGTGAGCGTGTCGAGGGTGGCGTACACCTGTTGCAGGGCATCGCGGTCCTGGGCCCGGAAGAACTGCCCGCCGGTGACGGTGGCGATCTGCTGCAAGGTCGGCAGGTCGACCTTGGCCTCGGCTTCGGCCTGCGGGTCGCCGATACCGATGGTATGGATCACCACTCCGCGGGCCGCGGCGATCTGGGCGGCGTGGGCGGGGGTGATGGCGCTGCTGGTGTCGTTGCCGTCGGTCAGCAGGATCAGCACCTTCTGCGGCTCGTGAGCCTGCTCCAGCAGCTTGAGGCTCAGGCCGATGGCATCGCCGATGGCGGTGTTGGGCCCGGCCATGCCGACGTCGGTCTGCTGCAGCAGGATCGACAGGCTGGCGTGGTCCAGGGTCAGCGGTGCCTGGGCGTAGGCGCCGCTGCCGAACACCACCAGGCCGAGACGGTCCTGCTGGCGCCTGGCGATGAAGTCGGCGACCACCGCCTTGACCGCGCTGATGCGCGAAACCGGTTTGCCGTCGGCGTTCTTGAGGTCGACGGTCTGCATCGACTGGGAGATGTCGATGGCCAGCATCAGGTCGCGTACTGGTGCCTGGCGCTCGATGGGGGGCTCGACCAGCACCGGGCGTGCCACGGCCAGGCACAGCAGTGCCCACACCAGCCAGTGCAACAGCAGCTGCCAGCGATTGGCCCGGGTGCCGGGCAGGCGCGGACGCTGCCCGGTGGCCTGGCTGATGGCCTCGAAGAACGGTACGCGCAAGGCGCTGCGGGCTTCCTGATAGGGCGGCAGGTAGCGGTAGCCGAGCAAGGGCAGCGCCAGCATCAGCAACAGCCAGGGGTAATCAAGCTGCCACATGATGATGCTCTACCCAGGCGCGGCTGTAGCCCAACAGCGCTGACGCATCGATTTCGTGCAGGCGGCTGTCGGGGGCATAGGCCAGCTGCGCCAGTTGCCAGGCGAAGTCGGCGGGCAGCGGGGTGCGTGAATGGCTCACCAGAAACGCCTGCCAGTCGGCGGCATGCAGCGGGGCAACGGCCGGAGCCTCGGGCATCGACAGGGCCACGCGCTTGAGCAGCTCGGGCACTTCGCGCAGGGCCTGCACGCGCCGGGTTTGATCTGCCATTGCCTGTTCCAGCTGGCGCAGGCGTGCCAGGGCTTGGCGGCGGTAGCGGTCGCGCTGCCAGCGGCGCAGGCGCAGCGCCGCCCACAGCACCAGCCCGGCCAGCAGCAATGCCGCCAGCAGCGCCCAGCCCCAGGTTTGTGGCCAGTAGCTGACGGCGGGCGGCAGCGCCAGCTCCTTGAGCTGGTCGACGCTGGACACTGGCGCGGTCATGCCGGTGGCCTGCGCAGCTTGCCCAGTTCCATGCGCAGCTGTTGGGCGGCAGGCAGGGCGGTGCTGAACATCAGCAGCGGCACCTGGCTGCGGCGCAGCATCTGCGCCACGTCGTGCAGGCGGCCACTGAGAAACTCGCTCAAGGGTTTGTGCACCTGACGCCGCTCCACCGCCAGCTCCACCTGCAACTGGCCCTGGGTCACCAGCAGGCGCCCCTGGCGTGGCAGGTCGAGGGCCAGCGGGTCGTAGACCTGCAACGCGATCACGTCGTTGTGGGTACGCAGCTGGCGCAACTGATGCAGGGTGCGTTCGCCGGCACCGGCGAAGTCGCTGATGAAGCAGATCAGGCAGTCGTGCGCGGCCAGCGCCAGGCAGCGCTGCAGGACTGTGTCGAGGCCGTGCGCAGCATCGCCATCGGGTACATCCGCCGACAGCGCCTGGTTGAACTGTGCGGCCCTGGCGCAGATCGCCTGGACCCGGCTGCGGCTGCGCAGCGGCGCCAGGTATTCGATGCGGGTGTCGTCGAACAGCAGGGCGCCGACCCGGTCGCCTGCAGCCAGCGCGATCCACGCGCACAGCGCGGCCAGTTGCGCGGCCAGCGCCGACTTGAAGCTGACCTGCGAGCCGAAGAACATCGACATGCGCTGGTCGAGCACCACCAGCACCGGGCGGTCGCGTTCTTCGGTGAAGGTGCGTACCACCGGCGTGCCGGTGCGCAGGCTGGCCCTGCAGTCGAGATGGCGCAGGTCGTCGCCGGGCTGGTAGCGGCGCAGCTCGTCGAAGTTCAGGCCGCGCCCGCGCAGGCGCGAGGCGTGGCTGCCGGCCAGCACGCTGGCCCTGGGCTGGCGCGCCAGAAAGCTCAGGCCGCGGGCATCGAACGCCAGCGCCATCAGCTGCGCCAGCGATACGTAGACGTGCCCGTCGGGTTGCTGCGCCGGTGCTGGCATATGCGGTCCTCAGGCCGGGATGGCCACCTTGTCGAGCAGGCGGTCGAGTACCTCGCTGCTGGTCACGCCGTCGGCCACCGCGTCGTAGCTCAGTTGCAGGCGATGGCGCAGCACCGGGTGGAGCATGGCGCGCACGTTGTCGGGCGAGACGAAGTCCTGGCCCAGCAACCAGGCATCGGCGCGCGCGCAGCGGTCCAGGCCGATGCCGCCGCGTGGGCTGGCGCCCAGCTGCAGCCAGCGCGCCAGGTCGGCGTCGTAGTCGGCGGGGTGGCGGGTGGCGTTGACCAGTGCGATCAGGTAGCTGTCGATGGCCGGGGCCACGTGAATGGCTGCCACTTCCCGGCGGGCCTGGAAGATCACCTCCTGGCCGAGGCTGAAGCTGTCGCTGGCCGCCTTGGCCGCCGCCCGCTGTTCCTCCTGGCGCAGCAGTTGCAACACCTGGCCTTCATCGGCCGGCGCGGGGTAATCCAGCAGCACCTTCATCAGGAAGCGGTCCATCTGCGCCTCGGGCAGCGGGTAGGTGCCTTCCTGCTCGATGGGGTTCTGGGTGGCGATCACCATGAACAGGTCGGGCAGCCTGTGACTGGTGCCGGCTACGGTGATCTGGCGCTCCTCCATGGCTTCGAGCAGCGCCGCCTGCACCTTGGCCGGGGCGCGGTTGATCTCGTCGGCCAGGATCAGGTTGCCGAACAGCGGGCCGGGCTGGAAACGCACCTGGTGCTGGCCCTCGACCTGTTGCAGCACCTCGGCGCCGGTGATGTCGGAGGGCAGCAGGTCGGGGGTGAACTGGATGCGGCTCATGCGTGCATCCAGGTGCCGGGCCAGGGCCTTGACCGTGCGGGTCTTGGCCAGGCCCGGCAGGCTCTCGAGCAGCACGTGCCCGTTGGCCAGCAGGCCCACCAGGATCTGGCGGATCACCTGGTCCTGGCCCAGCACCGAGGCGGCGATGGCGGCGTGCAGGGCATTGATGTCGGTGAGGGCGCTCATGGGCATTCCTTTGGGTCGGGTGGTTTCACCATGGCGCAGGCACCACGATGAACTGCACGTTGCTGCCGACGTACTGCGGCTGGTACCAGGTGGCGCCGCAGTGCTGGTAGGCCACACCGTTGGCGACCACCGACACGCAGTCCGGCGGTACCTCGGCCACCTGGGTGCCGATGGCGATGGCCGTGGCAGTGGTGGCACCGACCACGGCAGCGGCGGCCCAGGGGTGATACCAGTCGTCCGGGTGCGGCGGTGGCGGTGGCGGTGGTGGCGGCATCGGGCCGGGGCCGGGCGGGTGAGGGCCCGGGCCCGGTGGATGCGGTGGCGGGCCCGGTGGGTGCGGCCCAGGGCCGGGCTGCGGATGCGGAGGCGGCGCCGGGTGGGGCGGCATCGGCTGCGGATGCGGGGGCATCGGGTGCGGCATGGGCTGGTAATGCGGCGGCGGGGGGGCGAAATGGCCGCCCCCGGCGTGATAGGGCACCACGAAGGTACGCCCGCCACCGCCGCCGCGCAGTTGCCAGGCGTCGGCCATCAGCGGTGTCAGCAGGCAGGCGCTCAGGCCCAGGTGCAGGCAGGTACGCAGTGGCGTCATGGCTGGCGGCCCTCGTTCGGTTCGCGCAGCGGCACCGCCACGGCCTTGGCCGGCGGGGTGAAGTCGAAGGCTGCCGGGTTGATGGGCGTGCTCAGGTCCCAGTCGAAGGTCACGCTGTGGCGCGGGCGCTCGGGGTCGTCGCGGCGGGTGATCATCAGCTTGCACGGCAACGGCTGCGCGCCTTCGCGTAGCCACAGTTGCCAGTCGATGTCGGGCTGGCGGAACACGTAGTGGGTACAGGCCTGGCCGTCGAGGGATTCGCTGCCGATCAGCGTGGCCTGGGTGATGCCGACCTGTTTCGCGGTCTGGGCGTTCCAGCGGAACAGGTCGGCCAGCGGCAGGGTGATGGCGTAGCGCTCGCTCAGTTGTCCGAGCAGTTGCTCGATGGTCGCCGGCGCCGTGCCTTTGCTGTAGTAGCCGTGACGACCGTCATACAGGGTGAACTGCTTGCCGTCGTAGAAGAACTGGCGCGCCGCCGAGCCCTGGTCGACGCTGACGAACAGCTTGTCGGGCTGGCGGGCGAGCACCTGGGTGTGGTGGGCGAAGGTCACCGTGGGGCCGCTGTCGAGTTGCTGGTCGGTTTCGCTGCGGGTGCTCAGGCTGAAGGCCTGCAGGCGGTGCAGGTAACTGCCCATGTTCGACAGCGCGGCCAGGGCCCTGGGGTCGAGCGGGTCGGCAGCCTTTGCCAGGGCCGGCAACAGGGCCAGCAGGGCCAGGCAGGTGAGTCGGTGCGAACGCTTCATCAGGCCTCCCATGGCTACCAGGCGTAGTTCAGGCGCAAGGTCCAGGTGTTCACATCGGGTGAGCCGGTACGTTCGGACACGGTGTCGGTGTAGGCGATCAGGCCACCGAACTGCGGCGAGAGCATGAAGCCCAGGCTGGCACCGACCAGGGTGTTGGCCTGCTTGTTGTCCTGGTTTTCGCCGTTGATGCGGGTTTCGCCGCCGAAGCTGTAGGTGGCGTCGAGGGAAGCCCACAGGCCGCGGTTGATGGTGTAGCTGTAGTGGCCTTCGACGGCATACAGCGGTTTCTGCTCCAGCTTGTTGTCGCCCAGGTAGTCGTCGTTGTCGCCGAACAGCGAAACCCAGGTGTTGACCTCCAGCCAGGTGGGGCCGATGGGGTGGCCGAAGCCGATTTCGGGTTTGACCACCCAGCGGTTGGCGCCGATGTTGATGACGCGGTTCTTGGCGTAGTCGCCATTGGGCACGGTGAGCCATACGGCGCCGGTCATGAAGGTTTCCGGGGTCCAGCTGGCGAACTCCTCGGCGGTCAGCGCCGGGCCGCCGAAGAAGTTGTGGGCGAACACGATCTGGGTGTCGCCCATGCCGCCGTTGTGCTTGGTGCCATTGAAGAAACGTGCATCGTCGAACGAGGCCGACACGTCGGCGTATGGCTGCACCAGCTGGATCGCGCTGTTGCGTCCGTCGATGCTGAACGAGCGCGCCAGGCGCAGGATGTAGAGGTCGGCATCCAGGGACAGGCCGTCGATGGGCAGGGCGGTGTCGATCGGGGTGTTGGTGTCGATGCGGTTGTAGTAGCCGAACACCATGTTCAGGTCGATCGGGATGTTCTGCCAGTCACGCGCGTTGTCGGCCTGCACCAGCAGCGGCGCGCCACTGAGCACGAGCACCGGCAGGTAACGCAGGACAGGTCGGGTATGCATGGTGGTGCTCCTTCAATTGAACGCACAGGGTGCTGGCTGCCGGAGGGTCCGGTCATGGGCTGGCTACTTGCCGAAGGTCACGTTGAGGCCGGCGAACACGGTGAACTGCGGCAGGCCGTCACCTTTCTTTTCCACCGTCCACTGCGGCTCGATGAAGGCGTTGAGGATGTTGCTGCCGGCCTTCCAGGCCTTGCCCACGCCCAGCCCCAGCGGGATGTAGTGGGTGTCGTTCTTCAGGTCGAAGGTCCAGGTGCCGGTGGAGCGCAGGTACCAGCCCTTGGGCAGGTTGTGGATGATGAAGGGCTGCAGGGTGGCGGTTTCGACGTGGGCGCGGTCATGGTCGCCGGCAAACGAGCTCTGGTACTGCACCAGCGCACCGAGCAGCCCGCGTGGCGAGGCGTCGATGGCCACCGCCGCCAGCCCCGCCTGCCACTTGCCGGTGCCCAGCTCGTCGTGCTCGGCAGTGGGGGCGGTGAGCTGCGGGCCGATGCCCAACTGCACGCCTTCGGTCTTGAGCAGGAAGATGTCGAACAGGTTGAGGTCGCCGATGCCGGTGCTGTAGCCGCCGTGGGGGTCGGGTCGGGTGCTGATGGGCAGGGTGGCGCGCAGCAGTTGCGGTACCGGCAGCAGTTCGCCAGGGGCGACCGGCAGGGTGCCGCGCACCAGAAAATCGTTGGTATGCACGTTGCTGTCGTACACCGAGGGGGTGTAGTAGTCCTGCAGGTTCAGGCCCGGTGCCAGGTTGAGCGGGTTGTTGCTCTTGTTGGCGGTTTCGGCGTTGTCCGCCAGGGCGTGCTGCAGGAACAGCAGGGCGCAGGGCAGCACGAGACAAGTGGCGGTGGTCCTTTGCATGACGGTGGTGCCTGTTCAATGTTGCGCTTCTGGGCAGGGGCCGGCCTTGCCAGCGAGGCAGGGGCCCCAGGGGGCGAATGGGCGCGTACGCTGGCGCCGGCACCACCGGCGACCACAGGGTCACTGATACTTGATGACGATGCCCTTGAGCTTGCGTCCGTCGATGGAGCGGATATCGCGGTCCCAGAGCGGGCCACTGACATAGGCCGAAACCGGCTGGATGCGGTCGTAGACCACCACGACGGCGTCGCCGCCGATACTGGCGGCCTGTTCGCGCAGCTTCTGCTCCACGTCGGTGATCGGTGGCGGCGGGGACACGCTGGCATCGACCACGATCTCGCCCAGGCGGACATGGGGGCGGGTCGGTTCGCTGCGCAGTACCTCGACCGTAGCCGCAGTGGTGGGCGAAGGATGGGGCGCCCCGACGTATTGTGTGGTGCGGGCATCGATGCTGCTGCAGCCCGCCAGCCCGGCCAGCACCAGGCCCAATGCAAGAACGCTCATGCAACGTGGTATCGACATGCTTCGACTCCGTCCGAAGTATTAATACGCTGTAACAACGTTCCAATGAAAATAGCCGCACTTGGGCGGGCCGCAAGTGACGGGCGGCGAAAGTGCGGGTTTGTTACCATCGTGTTCTTTTGGGTCGGGGCATGCCCCGACAACGCTCAGGAGTACGCAATGATCCTCACCACCACTGGCACTGTCGAAGGGCGCGAAGTCGCGGCCTACCTGGATGTAGTCAGCGCCGAATCGGTGCAGGGCATCAACGTGGTACGCGACATCTTCACCAGCTTTCGCGACTTTTTCGGCGGCCGTTCGCAAACCCTGGAAAGCGCCCTGAAAGAAGCGCGCATCCAGGCCACCGACGAAATCCGCCAGCGCGCCCGCAGCCTGCAGGCCGATGCAGTGATCGGCCTGGATTACGAAATCAGCATGCCGTCGGCCCGTGGCGGCATGGTGGTGGTGTTCGTCACCGGCACCGCGGTCAAACTCAGGTAGCCATAGGCCACTGGTCGGGTGCGACAATAAGTGACCAGGCAGTCTTCAAATGTCCGGCTAGTCTCTGAAAGCAACAGGTCACTATTTCCTAGGCATTCATCTGCGTGCCGGTAGTGATCCACAGCAGGGGAGCCGGGTATGAAGGAATCGTATTTCGAAGACGATGGTGACGAGTTTCCCATCAACAGCCAGGTGCGTTGCGGGCAAGCAGCGTTCCAGCTGGGGTTTGCCAACATGACCCTGGAAGACGCGCCGGTACGTGTGCGCTCCACGGTGCCACCGCGCAGCGAGCGCCGCCGGTTTCTGCCGGGCCTGCGCAAGAAGTAGCCACGACGCCGAAGAGGCCCCGCCATCCAGCCTGTGCTGCGGTGTGTGGGGCTTTTTCATGCGGGTTGTAGGCTATTTCGCAAACAGACGACCGGTACGCTGAATCTGCCGTTTTATGCGGCTTTCTTGGCCTCGCTCAATGGGGCGACGGCTGTCGCTAGCCCCCTTGGCGGTTGTATGCCTTACTGTCGGTTCGAACGAACAAGGAGCAGTGCGATGCGCATCAGGGAAGAGACTTATTGGGCGTGGGCCGACTCTCAGCTGCACAGCCGCAGCCATGACGAAGAACTCAGCGATGGCACCAGCATCGACGTGCAGGTGCGGTTGTCGCGCACCGGGGCCACGCAGATGTTCCTGGGGGTGTACGGGCGCCGGGGCAAGGCGCTGTTCGAGGAGTACTACCCCTCGTGCCCGGGTGAAACCATGAGCCGTGCGCTGGTGCGCGGTGTGGACCGGGCCCGGGCGTTGGCCACCGACGCCGTGCCGATGGAGCACCCGCGGTTTCGTCGTCAGGCCTGATGCCTGCGGTTACGCCCTGTCGTGGCGCACAGGGAATGTGCGCAGACGGTGGGGCGAGCCAGAGCCGCGATGAGGCGATAAGGCACGCATAAAAAAGGCGACCCGGAGGTCGCCTTTTTCAATTCGCCTGGCTCAGCACAGCCGGTCGATCACCTTCACGTCCTGGCGCTCGCGGATGGCGGGCCATTCCTGTTGCAGGGTCTCCAGCACCTTGGCGACAAACGCGGTGTCTGCCGCTGCCTTCTTGCCGACGTAGCCCTTGCCACGGCGGAACATCCTGAAACGGGCGCGCATTTCACGCTTCGCATCGATCGCCTCTTCGACAGTGTGCGGCGGCATCTTGTCGATGTGCACGTCACCTGTGGCACTGACCCACAGCAGGTGGTCATCGAGGCTGTCCTTGCGGGCAGCGAACAGCTGAGCCAATTGGTCGATGGTGGGTTGGTTGTTCAAGTTGATCATAAAGCCCCCTATTACCTATTCGTCGTTGGTGAGTTCAAACCTGCGCTACTTCATGTAGCGATCTACCAAGGCTGCTACAGCAGCGTCGCAACAGGGGCTTTCTTCACTCTGCCTTTTGGACAGTCCCTCTCCACGGACAGCCCGAAACCGCTCGAACTGTCTGGAACACCCTTTGCCAGCGCTCCCGATCAGGGAGACGGCCTCATCATGCAAGGGGCAACGAATGCCGTCAATAGGTTTTGTAGTGATTTTTTTTATTCACTACAAATGACCGGTCAGTCTTTTTCGAGCTTACGGGTCGCTGCGCCACAGGCTGTTGGAATGTCCTACAAAGAGCTCTGGTCAGGGCGTCTTGGCCATGTATTGACCCGGGTCAGCGCGTACCGGCCAGGCGCTGGGGATGATAGGGGCCTGTTTTGTTGCCAAAGAAGTCCTGCCCATGAGTACCCCCGCCAATCCTCCCGCAGCGCCTGGCGCTCAACCCCTGTTGCCCGTGGGCCTGCTGCTGGGCATCGTCGCGCTGGTCGGCGTGCTGCTGTTGCCGCTGCCGGCCGACCTGCCGGTGGCCGGTCACCGCGTGCTGGCGATCCTGGCCTTTGCGGTGGTGATCTGGATCACCGAGGCGGTGTCGTACGAAGCCAGTGCGATCATGATCACCTCGCTGCTGGCATTTTTGCTGGGCACCGCACCGACCCTTGCCGACCCGTCGGTGATCTACGGCTCGTCGGCAGCCGTGAGCATGGCCCTGACGGGCTTTGCCAACCCGGCATTGGCGCTGGTGGTGGGGGCCCTGTTCATCGCAGCGGCGATGACCCACACCGGGCTGGACCGGCGCATCGCGCTGGTCACGCTCAACCGTGTGGGCGTGAGCACCCGACGCATTCTGCTGGGGGCGATGGTGGTGATCATCCTGCTCAGCCTGGTGGTGCCCAGTGCCACGGCGCGCAGTGCCTGCGTGGTGCCGATCATGATGGGCGTGATCGCCGCGTTCGGCGTGAACAAGCGCTCCAACATCGCCGCCGGCATCATGATCATCGTGGCCCAGGGCACCAGCATCTGGAACATCGGCATCCAGACCGCAGCCGCGCAGAACCTGCTGACGGTCGGCTTCATGGACAAGATGCTCGGTGCACGGGTGTCATGGATCGACTGGCTGATCGCCGGGGCGCCGTGGGCGTTGATCATGTCGGTGGTGCTGATCGTGCTGGTGCTCAGGATGCTGCCCCCCGAGAGCGACAGCATTCCCGGCGGCAAGGCGGCGGTGGCCGAGCAGTTGCAGGCGCTGGGGCCGATGAGCGGGGCGCAGAAGCGTCTGCTGGGGGTGTCGCTGCTGTTGTTGCTGGCCTGGGCCACCGAGGGCAAGCTGCATCACTTCGACACCACCTCGACCACCTACGCCGGGTTGGTGCTGCTGTTGCTGCCGCGCTTCGGGGTGATGACCTGGAAGGATGTGCAGGCGCGTATTCCGTGGGGCACGGTGATCGTGTTCGGCGTCGGCATCAGCCTGGGCACCACCCTGTTGACCACCCAGGCCGGGCAATGGCTGGGCGGGCAGGTGGTGGCCAATACCGGGCTGGATCAATTGGGCACGCTGGGGGTGTTTTCGATTCTGGCGGCGTTTCTGATCGTGATCCACCTGGGCTTTGCCAGTGCCACGGCGCTGACCTCGGCGCTGCTGCCGATACTGATCGCGGTGCTGCAGACCTTGCCGGGGGATTTCAGCCGCCTGGGCATGACCATGGTGCTGGGGTTTGTGGTCAGCTACGGGTTCATCCTGCCGATCAACGCACCGCAGAACATGGTGTGCCTGGGTACCGAAACCTTCAACGCGCGGCAGTTTGCCAAGGTCGGGATCGTGGTGACGCTGGTGGGGTACGGGTTGATGCTGGTGTTCGCCGCAACATGGTGGCACTGGCTGGGCTGGATGTAGAAGGGCCGTTGCAAGCGGCAAGCGGCAAGCGAGGCCGAGCCAGCTTGCCGCTTGCAGCGATGCTCATCAGAAGTTCGCCGGGGTGTTGGCGCTGATGATCTCGGCTTCGTCCTGGCCGATGTTCTTGAAGCTGTGGGGCAGGGTGGTGGGGAAGTAGTAGCCGTCGCCGGAGTTCAGCACGCTGACCTGGCCGTCTACCCGCAACTCGATGGTGCCACGGGTCACCAGGCCGCATTCCTCGCCCTCGGTGTGCACGATCGGCTCTTCGCCGGAGTCGGCGCCCGGCGCATACAGCTCGCGCAGCATGCGCATCTGCCGACCTTCGACACTGGCGCCGACCAGCAGCCTGCGCAAGCCACCACTGCCCAGGTCGGGCTGCTCGTTGGCGCGGAACACGAAGCGTTCTTCGCGCGGCGCTTCGTCGAAACTGAAGAACTCCGCCAACGACATCGGGATGCCTTCCAGCAGCTTTTTCAACGAGCTCACCGATGGGCTGACGCGGTTCTGCTCGATCTGTGAAATCGTCGAGTTGGTCAGGCCGCTGCGCCTGGCCAGCTCCCGTTGCGAGAGCTTGGTGCGTTCACGTACCAGTTTGAGTCGTGTCCCCGTGTCCATAGCCGCCTTGATGTCAAAAATAATGGGCGACGCATTAAAACACATTCCGTCGCCGAACCCGCCTACTGGCGTGCAGGCACCGGCCACAAGGCGATCAACAGCAGCAGCAAGGCGGCCATCAGGTACGGCAGGCGCGGGTCCAGGGCATAGATCAGGGTGCCGGCCAGCGGCCCGATCACCGTGCCCAGGGCCTGTGCCGCGGCCACAGAGCCTGCGGTCGCGCCCTGTTCACCGGCATCCACCGCGTTCGCCGCCAGCGCCTGGAACGCCGGGAACACCCAGCCCATGCCGGCCGCAGCGACGAAGTAGCACGCCCACAGCATGCCCACGCTGTCGGCCAGGGCCCCGCTGGCAAAACCCAGCGCACTGATGCAGCCGCCCACGCGGATCATGCGCAGCGGCGGCCATTGCAGCTTGCTCACCAGCACCTGCGAGAAGATCAGCGCCGCACCCACCATGGTCAGGGCAATGCCCGCCGCCTGGGCGGCATCGGCAGGCGCCAGGCCCAGGCGGTCAAGGGCAAAGAAGCCTACGGTGATCTGCGCCAGCGACACGCACAGCATCGCCACGAAGGCCACCGTGAGCGGGCGAAGCAGGCGCGGGTCGGTCAGGCTGACGGGGCGGGGCGGTTGCCTCAGGTGCAGCTCCTGACCCTTGAGCTTGAACTGCAGTACCAGCAATGCCAGCAGTGGCAGCACCGACATCGCATAGAACGGCAGGCTCAGGCTGTGGCGCGCCAGCAGCGCGGCCAGTGCCGGGCCCATCACCAGGCCCACGGCGTTCGCCGCACCCAGCGAGGCCATGGCGCGGGCGCGCTGTTGCGGTTGCATGTTGTCGGCAATCAGCGCGGCGCAGCCGACCGGCAGGGCGGCATAGAACGCACCGATCAGGCCGCGGCCGATCACCAGTGCGGCAAAGGCCAGGGAGGTGGCCGGCAGGTAGCGCAGCGCGCCATCGATGAATAGGCACAGGGCCCAATAGGCCAGGGTGAACCCCGCGGTGCCCACCAGCAGCACCCGGCGGCGACCGAAGCGGTCGCTGGCCCGGCCCCAGGGGCGCGCCAGCAGCATCCACACCACCCCGGCTACCGTGACCGCCGCGCCCGCCTGCCAGGCTGCCAGGCCCAGCACGCGGGCGATGGGGCCGATCAGGGCGACGAAGGCCATCATCGCCATGGTGCAGGCCATGTTGACCACCATCAGCGGACGCAGGTCGAAGGCGGGGGTTTTGAGCAGCGGGGGTTGCTGGGCGGTGTTCATGGCTATCCAAGGCAGAGGAGCAAGGCGGCCATTGTGCCGCAGCTGTCCCCAAGGCTAAAGCCTGTAAACGATAGTAATAATCATTTAATTGACTTCAGCCTTGTTGCTGTGGGTTAGAAGTCGCCTTGCAGGGTCACCATCAGGTTGCGCGGCTCGCCATAGAAGTTGCCCCAGCCAGCGGCGCCGACGCTGCTGTAGTAGTGCTTGTCGAACAGGTTGTTGCCGTTGAGGGCCAGGCTCCAGTTGTCATCCAGGCGATAGCCGATGCGGGCGCTCCACAGGGCGTAGCCGGGCTGCACCATCTTGGTGTTGCGGTCCACGAAGTGGTTGGCACTCTGCGCGCTGACCCCGCCGCCCACGCTCCAGCGCTGCAGGGCGCCGTCCAGGTCGTAGTTGGTCCATACACGCGCCATGTGCCTGGGCACGTAGCTGGCGGTGAAGGTGGCGTCCTGGCGGGTGTCGTCGATGCGCTTGAGGTATTCGACCTGGGTGTAGGTGTAGCCGGCCAGCACCTGCAGGCGCTCGATCAGTTCACCGCTCAGCTCGGCTTCGAAGCCCTGGGCGCGCACCTTGCCGCTGTCGGTGTAGCAGTAACCGTCGGACGACCTATCGCATACCGTGCTGTAGTCAGCCTCGGCGCGACCCTGCTCGGTGTTGCGGAACAGGTTGAAGGCGCCATTGAGGCGACCCTGGTACCACTCGGCCTTGACCCCCACCTCATAGCTGGCACCGGTCTTGGGCTTGAGCGAGCTGCCGTCGGCCTTGGCGTAGGTGCTTTGCGGCTGGAAGATGTCGGCGTAGCTGGCGTAAACGGACCAGGTGTCGTCCAGGTCGTAGATCAACGCGGCGAACGGCGTCACCTGGCCGTTTTCCTGGCTGCGGTTGGGCTGCCAGTAGTTCCAGTATCGGGTGTAGCTGTCGCTGCTGTTGCGGTACCAGCTGACGCGGCTGCCGAGTACGGCGGTGAGGGGCTCGGCCAGCTTCAGGCGCAGGGTGGCGTAGGTGCCGAACTGACGGGTGTCGGAGGTCACCGGAATCGGCCCGCCGCGGTAGGACTCCTTCTCGTAAACCGAGTCACCCGGCTTGGGGATGTGCGGGTTGGGGTTGAACGGGTTCTGGGTAACGCCGTACAGCTCGGTCAGGTTGATCAGTTCGTAGCGGTCGCGGCCCTTGGAGCGGCTGGCGTTGGCGCCGACGATGATCTCGTGCTCCAGGCCCCAGGCCTGGAAATGGCCGTCCAGGTTGGCGTCGAAGCCGTAGTCGTCCTGGTCGTAGTCGAACAGCCCGGAGTACAGCTTCGAGGCGCCCTGGGTACTGCCCACCGGCACGGTGCCTTCGCCCATGGCGTATTGCATGTTCTGGTCGTTGTGGGTGTACATCGAGGCGACCTTGAGCGCCCAGTCTGCGTTGAAACGGTGGGTAAGGTCGGCGAACAGGCTGGTTCGCTCGCTGTCCCAGTGGTTCCACGACGCGCCCAGGCAGGTGGAGCGCGACAGCTTCAGGTCGCTGCCGTCGCTGTAGCGCGGCAGGCCCTGCCAGCAGGGCTTGGCGTCGAGCTTTTCGTAGGCCAGGCCCACGCCCAGGGTGGTGTCCTCGTTCAGGTCGTAGTCCAGTGCGCCGTACACCACCTGGTCTTCGCGCTCGCCGATGTCGTAGAAGTACTTGCGGTCCTGCTGGGCGACCACGGCGCGCCCGCGCAGGGTGCCGGCGTCGTTGAGCGGGCCGCCGGTGTCGACCTGGGCGCGGTAGTTGTCCCAGGTGCCGGCCGACAGCGTTACGTGGGTGGCGGCCTTGTCCTGGCCGCGCTTGCGAATGAAGTTGACCCCGCCGGCCGAGCTGCCGGCGCCTTTCATCATGCCGGCGGCGCCGCGCATGATCTCGACGCGGTCGTAATAGGCCATGTCGCTGGAGAAGCTGTTGGCCTGCACGTAGTTGCCGCCCACATCCAGCGGTACGCCGTCGTACTGGTACTGGCCGGCGATCATGAAGCCGCGCGAGTAGAAGTACTTGCCGCCCATGGGCGAGTCGTGAACGGTGATGCCGGGGGTTTTCTCCATCACCTGTTCGAGGCTGGTGAGGTTCTGTTCGTCCATCATCTTGCGCGTGATGACCGTGACCGACTGCGGGGTTTCGCGCAGCGAATGCTGACCCTTGCCGATGCTGACGCTGCGCACGGTGTAGCTGTCGGTGCTGTCGCCGGTGCTGCTGGTGCGGGTGCCGTCGACGTTGGTGGCGCCCAGTTCCAGGGCGCCGTTGCTGCTGGGGGCCGGGCGCAACGAGTAGCTGCCGTCGCCTTGTGGGAAGGCTTGCAGCCCGCTGCCGGCCAGGATGCGGCTGAGGCCGTCGAGGGTGGCGTACTGGCCTTGCAGGCCGGGGCTCTGCTTGCCGCGGGTGAGGGCGGCGTCGTAGGACAGGTTGAGGCTGCTGGCGGCGGCGAAGGCGCCGAGCACGCTGGCCAGCGAACCGGCCGGAATGTTGTAGGCCGTGCGGCTGCTGCTGACTTCATCGGCCATCGCCGAGGGGGCTGGCAGCACGCTGGCGGCCATGGCGGCGGCC
>NZ_MVOK01000045.1:0-17583 GCF_002018915.1 Pseudomonas sp. MF6396
AGCAAAGGTCAGCGGCACAAAGGCCTGCGACGCCTTGCCCTGTCCCCCTCGCCAGGCACGGATAAACGCGGTGAGCTGGCTGTAGCCGCCGTCATAACCTTCGGCTTTGATTTGCGCCAACAGCGCCTTGGCACTGCGCCGCTGTTGCTTGGGCCGCAGCGAATCGGCTTTTAGCGCCTGCTCCAGCGTGGCGTGAAAAGGGCTGAGTTTGTTGAAGATCGCGCGGCGTTGGTAGACCGGCGGCTTGGCCTCAGGTGCTCTGACCCACTTGCGAATCGTGTTGCGCGCCAACCCGGTGCGCTTGGCTATCTCATGCAGCGACAGCTTGTCGCGGAAATACATCCGGCGAATTTTGCCCATCATTTCCATACTGATCACCCTGTGTTCTCCTGCTCAAAAATTGAGCAGAAGCAGTTGAACACCTGGGTCAGTTTTCGGTCAGCGGCAACACCGCGACGACAGCGCGAAGACCATTGCCGTCTACCTGCCGGCACCTGCCGCGGACTGGGATCTGGCCATTGCCCGCCGCCTGCGGCATCAGCTGCAGAACTGGGTAGCGGCCGATCATCAGGTACAGCTGCACCTGCTGGAAAGCACCTTCGCAGCCTTGCCCAGCGACCAGAAGGACTGGCTGGCAAAACTGGCCTTCAACGGGATCGAGATTTGCTTGCACAAGGCCATGCCGGATCTCGGGATGCTCGGGCTGAACATCACCCTGCAGGGGCCACAAGGAAGCCTCGCCTGGGCCAGCGACAATGCGAACCTGAGCGCACCTGGGCGCACCTGGGATCTGGCGGCGGCCGGTGTGCGGATCGTCTGCGGCACACTCCCCGTCCTGCCGGCAGAGCGCGTGCTGAACGCACCCGATCTGATGCTTCCTACGCGCCCCGGTCTGGTCAAGGTCGAGATCAGCGATCAGCTGGATGGTTCGCTCGATGGCTTTGCCCGCCGCTTCTGGGAGAACCTCAGGCATGACGCCGGCAGCCTGCTGGATGATGCCCTGACAGGCAAGGATCCGATCACCGAACTGATCTACAGCGACCGTTATGTATGCAGCCCGCTAGTCGTAAATCTGCTGGTCAACGTTATTCATGAGCTGGGCAGGCATAGCGATGGAGACTTCGCCATCCGCATCCAGGGGCGTCAGTACCAGAAAGATGACAACCGCTCACCTTGGCAGTGCTGGCACGACTGGCGGACATCTCAGGAGCGCGATGAAGCTATCCGTCAGGCTTTGGAGTACTGCGGCTTCGAAGGCGAGGTGCTCAGCCTCCCATCTTTGCCGCACTACCGTCAGCTGCAACTGCAGTTGCGCTCCGGAAGGCAGCTGACCGTCCAGCTCGATCAGGGACTTTCATATTGGGAGGCCGAGCGTAGCGAGAAGTCCTACCTGCTCAGGTTCGACTTCGCAGCGCGTCAGTTAGGAGAGGAAATCATGGAGCGCATCCAGTGCAAGGTTGTAGCTACCGGTGATGAATGCACCCAGATTTTCATTTACGTGACCTAATAGCCCCCGCATCGCAAGGCCGGGTCCACCGGCCTTTTACTCCCGACTAAGACAGGCTTGTATACGCTGCTTCCATTCGAACACCTTGGCATGATTGACACCGAATGAGCTTTCTTTCGGGTGATGTACAGAGCGCAAAGGCTCACAGAACTTCGCCATAGTGTGCGGCCAGCGCAACGAACCTTTCACTGTCTGCCTCAAGATCCTGTCGATGCATTTCTCGGCCTCAACACCTGCTTTGAAGCCCATGATCCGTGTTGACATGGTCTTGCGGTTGTCTGAGGTGTCTATTTCTAGAAGGTAGCGCTGATTGCCGTTTGGCAGTTTGAATTTTGCCAGCAAATAACAGCGTGGTTTTTCGTGATCGAGCATGTGATAGCTGCAGCGCGGAACGGGTGGCAATGGTCTCACCTCCAGTGATACCAGCGTAATTCGAGGCTCCTGAGCGATCTGTTCAATGACCTCACGGAGCAACGAGAAGCGATTTGCAAACCGCTCATGCTCCTCCCTATCACCCTCGCCCAATTGCTGGAATTCCCCTGGCGCTATGCTGCCACCGCTCACAGGATCAGCCACGCCTAAGAGTTGGCCTTCTTTGCTCGGGCATTGCTCATCGTCGATCTTCTTGCCATGACCGCTGGCACGCTCCCCGTTGTAGGCAATCCTGGTGCTCAACTGAGCATCAAAAGTAATTCCCTCAACGGGTAGATGAATCAGCCTTGGTTCCTTGGCAGCAGTCGGCTCTTCGATAGCATCTACTTCCACCTCTTCAGCTCCCGATGGCACGGATACACAGCCAGTACCCTCTCCCCTCACTGGTTGCTTCAGGGCAGGATGGTGGAAAAAAATATCGCCTCGATGGCTGAAGCTGAGGCCTTGAAGCGCTTCGATTTCCCAGACCAGCAACTCGTTGCTTTTCGGATCAAAAGGGCCTCGCATATTCATGGTGGTACCCGCTAGGGAAATGGGTGCCATGAAGTCGAACTTCCACCTGGCATATGCCGACTCTTGCGATGTGCGCTCTTGCTCTTGGTTGAGGCTTTGCCAGATTGACTCGAAGGATCGCTTCACATCCTGATTCAGTAGCAGCCAACTGAAGTGGTCCCTATATCCCTTAATTTTGAGAAGCTGACTTGGCGCGCCCGTCTTCGTAGGCGTATGGATATGAACAGCATCGCCCTCTTTGTAGATTGTGAAAGCCATGTCTAGACCATTCGGCTCGAAGGCTGCACGGACTATGAAAGCTGCGTGGAAGAACAGTTTGCGTGCCAGCTCGAATTTCGGTAACCAGACGGTCAGACCGTCAACCTCGAACACAAAGCATCGCTGTCCAGATATCTCAGGATTTGCAGCCAGCCTTCTGGCGAGCCTTGGACAGTCACCCAATTGCCTTTCCCGCCAGCTATCTATTGGAGGCAGCACCACCGCCTTCTTGAAACCACTGGACCGGTAAGGGGCCCCTTCTTCGCCAGGAAACTCGCGACCAA
The DNA here is from genome assembly GCF_002018915.1 of Pseudomonas sp. MF6396. Taxonomy (NCBI): domain Bacteria; kingdom Pseudomonadati; phylum Pseudomonadota; class Gammaproteobacteria; order Pseudomonadales; family Pseudomonadaceae; genus Pseudomonas; species Pseudomonas sp. MF6396. The sequence goes on from NZ_MVOK01000045.1 coordinate 2,995, forward strand.
CCGCAAGGACACAGGACATTTCCAGTGGAAACCGCTTCAATTGCGACTGGCCATTACCCTCGAAGAGTGCCGCCAGTCGCCACTGCGCCCCAGGAGTAGGGGCTCTGAACAAGTTTCCAATAGCCAACAGCCTAGATCCGGTCTGGATCTGACGGAATAAGGTCCTATTCAATCCATCTTCCTATCAATCGAATGAACGCAGTGGTCAGCGGTGCCATACTGCTTTTTTCCAGCCCACAACGCTTTTCCAACTCCCAGCGCCTGGATGATATGCCGACCCGAATATCCTCCTGCATCGCTGCAGTCAGGCGGCGAATCTGAAACTCGCCGACGGACTCGGCATAGCGATTCAGGAAGGTGCGGCACAGAGGCATTTGATCGAGATGGTGCTCAATTGATGCCCGATGGGGTAGCTGCTGCAGGAACCAGTTGCGGCTCCTGCGTGGCAAGGTCAGGTCATCTTCGCTGTCTTTGCCAAGCCGGATCAGCAGACGTACTAGCTTCCTGTCGCGCGCTCGCCAATCGATGTGGCTGTTGTTGCCCTGTCGACGCTGCCTGGCTTGGTTCGCAGCCATCAGCCAGTGCCGATCATGACGATAGAGCCAGGCATAACACGCATCCCCGCCATTTTGTCGAGCTGCCTTGGCTCCACCGTGATTATCCAGTGCTTGCAGCCAAAGGGTACGGTACATCTGTGTTTGGCCTGCCCTTGCCGGAAGTTGCCTGGCAAACTGATCGGGAGAAACGTCGGCCTGGCGTGTCTTCGCCTCGCCGATCAGCTCGCCAGCATGCTGGCCCGGGCGCAGGCTAGTCCAGACGATCAGATGCTGCAGCGCACTGAATCCCTTGCGATGCTTCCTGAACATCGCCAGCAGCCAGGGCGGAGGCTCTTCGTGGGAAAGCAGACCATTCGTAGTAAGCCAATTCCTGCAGTGAGATTCCAGGATCTTTTCCCATATGACTTCAGCCCTAACTTGCCGGCCACGCCTGGCACCGCACTCTGTGGCCAGGTACCTGTACAGGTTGGTCCAGCGACCGTAGCCAGGCGATTGCGCCTCTTCAAGCGCCAGCAGTTGCGTGGCAGTCTTGGCGAGCCTGATAGCTTCTTCGCTCGCCGGGCTCGTGCGAGAGTCACAGGGCAGAAACAATGGCGAGGCCGGATGAAATTCATGCCGCTGCGCTCGACGGAACGGGATAGGTGAGTTCAGGAGCTGACAGCCATGCTCGGGACAGGCATCTACCCCTTTAATCTGCCAGCTTCGCCGCCAATAAGTCTCACCGAAACGGGCAGCCATTTCCTCAAAACAGACAGGGCAGTAACGCAGCCAGTCGGGCCACTTGACCAAAGCCGCCGAAGACCCAGCCAGACCGATGGTCGACCGGTCAGAAGCAAGCATGGCCTGGAACAGATCGTTACGCCGCTTCGCTGGAATGAAGGGGGCATAGAGCGGAAACAGCGTGTGATGCATGATCACGTTCGCCGTATCCAGCCCAGTGTTGTTCGCCAGAGCGGCCAAGTGCGTGGGCAGGTCGGTGATGGCGGCGACCTTGCTGTCACCGAACGCCATATGAAGCAGAGTTTTGTGATTGCTGATCCCCAGATGGACCCGGCAGCGAGCAATGCCGCTGTAGAGCAGCTCGTCCGGATAGAGCCTGGGAAAGTACACGTTAGCTCGCTCTCAGCAGAGGCCGCATATCGAGGATCAGACCAGCCTGCTTGAACCTGTCGTAGGCCTCACTTTCAGGCCCATCGGCATAACGTCGACGCAGATCCTCTTCGGATAGACATCGCCACTCCGTCCGCTTAACTCGGGAAACGCTGGGCCTCTTGGGAACGTCCTGTGCGAGGTAAGCTGTGGCCTTATGAATCAGGGCCGCCAGGGGGATATCCGGATACTCAACCACCAATTCATCGGCTATGGGAATGGCAATATCCCTCGGGATTTCCATCTCTTCGAGCAGTGAAGCCAGCCGCTTGGCCTTGTCGTCTGCCGGAAGTGCCGGCGCTTTCGGTTGGGGGAGGTTATCCAGAGAGCGACTCAGGGTCAGCAAACGTCCCTCGATCTCCGGCATCAGCAGATCGTCATATTTAGCGATCAGTTCGGGCCTGCCACTTCGCAAAGCCGCCAGCATCGGGTGGACCGGTTTGAACTCGTCCTCGAAAACCCTGCGCAGCAACAGCGGCTTGATGCACTCGACGCCTGTCACTATTGCCCTGATCTGCGCCAGCGCGAACAACTTGATGACGATGTCCATGACCCCTTGTGTGAGGTCGTACATGGTCGATTCCAACTCATCGTCCAGCGGCGCCGCATTTCGTAGCCACTGGTACTTCCAGAGTCGCTTCAACAGGCGCTTCCAGTGCTCGTCCCGAGGCAACCTGTCCCAGCGAATACTGCCCAGCCCGGAGACCCGACGCGCTGCCCGGAAGGTGCGCTGGAAGAACTTGCTGGCCCGGTGAGTACCGACCTGAATGATCGGAACGCCAATGGTATTCACCAACGACACGAAAAAATTGTGCATTTTTTCGGCACCACCGGAGCGTGCCTCGTTGAGGTTCTGAACTTCATCGATGATCAGCACTCCGAGTGCGTGCAGGTTGGCCACCTGGCACATGGATGCCATCAAACGTTTGGTACCCAGCTTCTTGCGTCCGTGGCTACGGCTGTAGTGGGTGCCCAGGATCTTGTCTACCTCGTTGAAGAAGCTGAGGCACAGCTCATCCAGGTCACCGTCAATGGGGCAGTCGACCTTCAGATAGACCAATTGAGTGATGTTGTAATCGGGGTGATGGAGAGCCTGGGGGTACATACCCAGAATCCGCTCCAGCGTGCGCGTCTTGCCGCAACCGGAGCAGCCGAACAGCGACAAACTGTTGGCTGTGGAGGTAACACTCTGGTACACCGCCGCATCAAGATCCTCCTCCTCCACCCGGCGATAGCCATTCTGCAGGTGTGCATACCAGGCACCGCTGGCCGGGTTCCGACCGATGTAGCCCTGACGGATCATCAGGCTGATCTTGCTCTCCAGCTCCAAGTGGTGGCTGAGTGGCTGTAAGAAGCCGTGCAACAGACGGGCAATGGCATGAGCCCGGAGCCGACCATCCAGAAGCGCCTCCTGCGGCTCGAAACTGGGAAGTTGCTGCATCAGGCCGACCACTTCCTGCAGATCAGGAATCGGAGGTAATGCACTGATGAGTGGATTGTCCTGATACTCGGGAAGCTGCTGCTCATGATAACGCGCCAGGGGAATCACTCCGCGCTGTAATTCTTCAGTCATCTTCTTCCTCCTTGAATATCAGGTCACTGAGATCCGGAAAGGCATAATCTTCCTGCTTCTCGCCCCGCAGTGGGATCACCTCCGCGGGTTTCGCCCGCTGTGCTTTCTCAGGTTTAAATGCTGTTTTCAGGCGCTCCTGGCGCTTTTCCTGCTGCTTGTTCTCGCGGATCTGGGTGCCCAGATCTTTCTTGCTAATGCCAGTTTTGAGCGGACTGGCGTTCTCTGCCTGGGCAACAATCGACTCGATCTGCTCCAGAAGCTTGCCTCTTTCCGCCAAGGCTTTTGACGCCGCATTGACATCGCTCCGCCGTTCCTCTCTGGACAGTATCCAGACATCCCAGAAGGTCATCCCCCTGAAACGTCGACTACGGTCGGCAAGATCGCAAACCCAGTAATCCTTGAGACTATTGGACGGCCGCAAGTAGATATGGTCCGCACTACGCGGGTCGTATGCGACCGTTACCCCTGTCGGCCGACGCCCCTGGCCTCGGTGAAACCAACCCTCCCTGATTGCTTCCGGGCAACTGTAGAAGCAGCCGAATAGCCTGATTCCCAGCTCCGAAACCGTGGCCGACTCATGGGGCAAGAGATTGATCCACACCAGTTCCTCCGGCGCAGTGCGCAACCGACCGGTCAAGCTGGCCAAGCCCCAGTTCCACAGCATGACTGGAATCGCCGGCAGATCGCCCGGCATTCCCGCAGCCCTGTCGTATTTGCTCAGGGTGTGGAAATTGTTGTGGTGGAGGATGCCGGCAATGATGATTTTCGTGAATTCGGGCAAGGTCAGACTGGCATCAAGCCTGTAGTCGTGGCCACCTCGCTTCCGGCTGGTAGTGTCCTCGACCACACCGCTGGCGTAAGGCTTGAAACGCTCCTGCACCGTTCGAAAATAGCGCTCGACGATGCCCTTGGCATCACCTCGCCTGGCCGGTGCGTTCTCGATGCGGACGCCGAAGGCTTGGGAAAATGCCTCAACCTTGGTGCCGTTCAGTTCGCCCTTATCGGCCAGTATCACATCCGGCAAACCCTTGACCGGCCAATCGCTGGCATCGATCTCCAAACCATACTGGCGACAATACTCGACCTTGTCGGCGACCGTGTTGGCCAATGCCACCATGGCACTGACCCAGGAGGGCCCCTCGAATCCGACGTACATACCAACGACCATGCGGCTGAACACGTCGAGCACCATGTAAACGACAGGCCTGCCGACGATAAGGCTGCGGTCATGCTCTGAAACCAGATAAATATCTGCGATGGTGGCATCTATTTGGTAACGGTATCCTGGACCCAGGGTCTCAGTCGTCGATGTGCTGTTGAGCGGCCGGAAGTCCTTGGCAAAGTCCACTGCGGACATCCTGCGCGGCAAGGTGTCGGTGAAATGATATTCGCGCCCATAGAAGTACCGGAACTGCCCCAATGTAGGCAGTTCGGAGGTCGGCAGCTCCGGCTGAACAGCACGGAGCAGGTTCAGCCCGGAGGCGTAGGCATCAGGAATGGACGGATGTTTTTCCTTGAGCAAGCGTTCCTCGATGACCCGGCGAAAAATGCGCTCGATATCCGGCGTGACATTACGCCCTTTCCCCGCCATCACCACTCTTGGCCTGCCCAGCTTGGCTCTGTTCGGCCTTCGGCGCTTGCCACGGGCACCCGAGTTGACATAGTCCGGCAAGAGGGCGTTCCTACACATGCCTCGTTGCCAGTAGCGCCTCAGTAATCTGTACACCGTCTGTTTGGTGACACCATGGCGTTGCATGATGCTTCCGACAATGAGCCCTCTGGGGCGCCGCACGAAAAGCTGGGGATCGTGCATATAATCCGCCAGCATCGCCCACGCCTCATCACGTTTCAGCTGGTCAGGGGAGCCTGCCTCCACCTCCCGAAGGACCGTCTCCTCGAAGGGATCGCCAATGCTCTCCAGCTCACCCTCAATAATCAGACGCTCCAGCTCTGCAACCGATATCGATTCGGGCAGCGCCGTGTCCAAATCGATATCAATCCAGACAGCCTGCTCGGTACCGGACCAGAGCAGGCGCTTTCGGAGCTCTCCCATACGGAACACCTGATTAACGGACAACACTGATCAGCTCCTGATGAATCTGATGAGGGTTGGCAGCTAGATCCTTCGGCTTCAGCACGCGGTAAGGGGTGTCAAGATCGAAGAGAAACCAGTGCCGAGCCAGCAGCTGGCGTAGCCAATAGAGTGCTTGACCAGCCTCCAGTTGGCCGGAAGTATCCATTTCCTGGGCAATGGCGGTCAGCTTCCGGTCTGGGTGACGCTGAAACTCGAGCAAAAACAGCTGCTGATAGTGTGCGAGATCATCCTGTGCAATGTCGTCTTCAGCATGGGCCGGATAGAGCCATTGGATATTGGCAAATGCCTCTCTGGATACCTCGCGCTCCGTGATGATGAACCAGGGAATCCCTTTTTCCTGCCAGTAGCGCCTTTCAAGTTCAAGTCTCTCGATGACTTCCGGCTTCTGCAGATCGGCACTGTACTTGGCCTGGATCGCGACGGATGGGCGCTGGGGGTCATCAAAATCCACCAGGAAATCGCTGGTCAGAACCTGAGGGATTCCTTTGTAGCGACCGTGAGCAAGGCCAAGTTCCTCGGCGATGCGCACCGTATCTTCGGCCCGCATCGGGAACTGCTCACGGATATCAGTGACCTGGGGAGACCGATCCAAGGTCAGGAAAATGGCCAGTTCAAGATCGGATAAAAGATGGTGCAGACGCCGGGTCTTGCTGCCAGGCAGGCGGTGGGAGCGCCCCAACGAGGACACATCCCTGGTGTAGATGAACGGCTTGTAGTCCCGTCCCTGGCCTTGGCCACGCCCCTCCTTGAGCCTTCTATCAATCTGTGCCTGGGTCAGGCCCTTGAATGTTCCAGACATGAAAAAGCCTGCATCCACCGTGTCGATGACCTCAACATAGCGGATACAGGCTTAGGATGAAACTTTATTTGTAAGGATGATACTTTATTTGTACGGATGAAACTTTATTTGCATCCCACAGCGCATGTGGGAGGAAAATAAAGTGTCATCCTAACTACAGGACCCTGCAACGTAGCAATTCCTGCAAAAATCCATTTAAAACAATGACTTATTTCAATTCTGCCATCTGCAAGCGTTTTGTGGGGATGGAGGCCGGAATCATTAAAGTATCATCCTAATTTTCGCTCAACCTTGGAAAATGCTGAGAATCGTAAAAATAAAGTTTCATCCTTTCCGCTACTAGTTCAAGGCTTTCCCGCCGCTTTCTTCCGGCCGCCGGCAACAACGCTGCTTGGCTGAGGCGATCCACTTGCGCTACCGCTCACTGATCAGATCGCACTTGAACTCGACGAGCAGCCAACCATCAGGCCGAGCGTGATCGCCGAAAAAAAGGTTCATCGCGCTTTCCCGGGGAAGGCAGCCTTGATTTTCAGGAAAAAGTATTCCGAGTCCCGAAAACCATAGGCCATACGCTTGATCACCTTGATGCGGTTGTTGACGCCCTCAAGGACGCTGGTATGCATATGGAAGTTGGCACTGGCGAGGATGCCTCGGGCGTATTTGCGCAGGTTGCGAGCGAAGCGCTGTAGCGGCGCGAGGCCGCTGTCCCGGGCGTGCCGCAACCAGGTTCGCCAGCGGCGCCAGCCCTCTCGTACGCTGGGGGCGAACCAGACATCCTTCAGCGCATCCTTGAGGACATAGACCGTAGCCAGCGGCTGGTTGGCCGCGAGTAGTTCTTGAAGCTGCACGGCTTGTCCGTCCTTCAGGTTGTTGCGATTGCGCAGCAGCAGCCAGCGGCTTTGCTTGACCGCCTTTCGTGCCGGCTTGTCTTCGCGCAGGAGGTTGGCCTGGTCAACCCGGATACGGTCGATCACATCCCGACCGTAGCGCGCGACGACGTGAAACAGGTCGTACACCACTTCGGCTTGCGGGCAATGCTTCTTCACCTCCAAATCAAAAGCCGTGTTCATGTCCATGGCCACCGCCTCTATCTGCTGGCAGTGCTTGCCGAGCAATTCAAAGAACGGGCGGACCGCCTCGCGGCTGTTGCCGTGGCCGACCCACAATACCCGCGTTCGCTCGGCATCCATGATGACCGTGGCATAGCGATGCCCTTTGTGCAGGGCGAACTCGTCCATCACCAGGCGGCGGACACCGGTTGAATCGAAGTTGCCTACCTCGGCTTGAAGGCGTCGTTTATCGAGCGTTTTGAGGGTGTGCCAATGCAGGCCGGTGAGCTGGCTGACGTGGCTGATCGGCAGCAGCCGCAGCAAGCTTTCGAGCCATATCCGTAACCGCTGGGTCAGCCGAGATGCTGGCTCCAACCAGTCGATCCGCTCGGTCACCCGCCCACAACTCAGGCAATCGACTCGGCGCACTGGTAGTTGAAGCAGGACGCGCTGATCGAACAGATCACGATCACGCACCAGACGAATCCGGCGATCGTGAATCAACGGGCTGAACTGGCCACAACGCCCGCACTTAGGAAGAGAGCCGGCTTGAGGTTCAAGCTCAATGAGGAGGGTGTTATCGGTAGATGGGCGACAGGTAACGGCGTCGTAGCCTGGCCAGAAAGCGGCAAGATCAATAGGATGCACGGCGACAGCAGGGACAGGTGAAGGGTGTGTTTGGCGACTGCCAATTTACCTGCTTCCCTGACTGTCAACTCGCTCTTCCCCCAGACTCCGCGAAGAACCAAAAAAAACGGATCATGCGAAATCCTTCGTTGAGTTTGGCGCGGGTTTTTAGCAAATCAGCTGGCCCGCGATCCGGTTGAGAGTGATCCGAAGCGGTCCTTGACGACCGGCACAAATCGGTCAGAAGCGGTCGATGATTCCAATAAATCCGCCCCCTTTTTCCCGTAACTCCTGGCTACCTGCGACCAAGTCTAAGCAAGCTTCTGTGTCAGCTGCCCGATGAATAGCCGCAGCCATTCGTGCTGAGGCTTACTGTTCTTGGCAATGTCCCAAACCATGAAGCATCGAAATGATGGAACCGGAATCGGCGCCGGACAAATACTTAGCCGAGTCATGGCCGAATAGCTCTCGGCGGCGAACGTGGGAATTGTGGCTATCGCGCCGCTGCTGATCAACGTGGTGAGCGCGCCACTGAAGTGGGTGAATGAGGCTATAACACGCCTCGAATAGCCCGCCGCTTCGAACATGTCGTCGATAAAGCCGCGGCGGCCGTCATAGGAAACTCGCACATGGCTTGCCTCGAAGTACTCCTCCAGGCCGATAGGTGTGCCTGCGTTGTCTGCGCCAGGCAGGTACAAGCAGGAGTATGACGAGGAAAACAGCACCTTGGATGAATACCCGCTGCTGAAGTCTTTCGGCTCGCTGCAAATCACTAGATCCATGTCCGGATCTTGTAGCGACTGTTTCCACAGTGAGCTGTTGCTCTGATGGAACGAAAAGCTCACTCCCAGCCCCTGATCCGCTGCGGCGTTAACGATCCGCGGAGCGAGATAGGCCTCAATATCATCGGACAGACCGATGTTGAAAATGTAGCTCGAGTCGTGTGCGGAGAAATCCGGCTCTGCCCCAAGCACGCCTGAGATAGACGTAAGGGCCTCGGCGATCTTCGGCGCCAGCTCCATCGCCCTACGGGTTGGCTGCATTCCGGAAGCGGTGCGGATAAAGAGCTCATCTCCGAAATGCTCACGCAAACGACGCAACGCCGAGCTAACTGCCCCCTGGGTCACATGCAGCATGGCCGAGGCTCGGGTGGCACTGCGCTCGGTCATCAGGCAGTGGAACGTCAGCAGCAGGTTCAGATCAATTCTCGAGATATTACGTACACTAATCCGGCTCATATTTTCTAATCGTTTGCTCTGCGGCCGAGAGGATTCATAGTCTGCTGCCCATACACACCTAAGAAAAGCTGGGGAGCACCGTGGACGCAATTAATAAAAAAGTAAATCCAGGCAGTATCCATACCAAGGGTGAGCAGTCAGACATTCGCAAGCGTGCAATCGCGGTGGGTATCGGCAACTTCATGGAGTGGTTCGACTTCGCCATCTACGGCTACTTCGCTGCCGTGATCGGTATGTTGTTCTTCCCCTCTAGCGCCCCAGGTGTATCGCTGCTGTCGTCGCTGGCAGTGTTCGCCGTAGGCTTCGTATCGCGACCATTTGGAGCATTGATTCTGGGGCCCATCGGTGACCGCCTCGGTCGCCGCGCGGTGCTTATCATCACTGTCTTCGGTATGGGTGTGTGCACCACGATCATCGGACTTTTGCCCACCTATGAGGCAATCGGTATCGCTGCACCTGTCTTGCTGATCGTCATGCGTTTCGTGCAAGGCATGATGGTAGGGGGCGAATGGTCTAGCGCAGGTATCTACATCGTAGAGAGTGCTCCGTCCAACCGCCGCGCGACGGCAGCCAGCGTTATCACTGGAACGGCTGGCTTGGCCTTCTTGTTTGGTACGTTCACCGCCGCGAGCCTCACCTCAACACTCGATGACCAGCAACTGGCGTCCTGGGGCTGGCGGATCCCATTCGTTGCCTCCATCGTGATGACCGGTATCGCCATCTTCATCCGCCGGAAGCTGGGTGATACCCCCGTGTATGAAGAGCTGGTACGTCAACGCGATTCACAACAGTTCGAAGCACCGAGCAAGTCTGTACACCGTCGCGCCTTCATCACTACTTTCGCCTTCTCAGCGCTGTTCGGCGTCTCGCTCTACTACTTCATCACCTACGCCAATAACCACCTGGTCACTACCGTTGGGCTACCACGAAGCAATGCACTATGGCTGTGCAGCATCGCGCTGGTTGTCTATGTCATTGCCAATCCACTGATCGGCCGGCTCAGCGACAGCATCGGGCGACGCAAGCTGCTGCTCAGTGCTGCTGCCGCACTCTCTGTACTGGCCTATCCAATCTTCCTGCTGCTCAACACCGGCAACCCAGTGGCAATCCTCGCAGGATTGATCGTTCTGGGACTACTTGTGGCTGTAACTGCGGTGATGGATGTGGTGCTGCTGGTTGAAGTCTTTCCAGCGTCCATCCGCTCCACGGGAGCAGCGCTCGGTCACAACCTGGCCCTGGCGACACTCGCAGGCCCAGGCCCCTTCATTGCCGCCGCCCTGATTAGCCAGACTGGCGACGCGAACATCCCTGCCGCCTATCTAGCAGCCGTCTCGCTGGCATGCCTCATCGTGCTGTGGAAGACCTTGCCGGAAACCCGCGACAACGACATCACACGTTTCTAGGTTCTTACTGCCCTCAGGAGTTTTTCATGACCAAAATTGCAGTCATCCAGGCCGCCTCTGTTCCTTATGATCCTGCAGCCAGCGTTGAAAAGGCTTCCACAATTCTGCGGCGCGTAGCAGATCAAGGTGCAAGGCTGGCCGTATTCCCTGAAGCGTTCATTGGCGGATATCCCAAGGGGATAGCTTTCGGTAGCGTAGTGGGTAATCGCAGCATCAGCGGGCGTGAGCTGTACCAACGCTATGTCGATGGGGCTGTGACGCTGGATGGGCCGGAACTGGCATTGCTTGCTGAAAGTGTCGAGCACACAGGGGTTACCACTGTGATTGGTGTAATCGAGCGCTTCGGTCGCACCCTTTACTGCACCGCGGTCACCATCGCCCCAGGCCGGGGTATTGCCGGTTACCACCGCAAGCTGATGCCCACCGGCCAGGAACGACTAATTTGGGGCTTCGGTGATGGCTCGACAATCGAGCCTGTAGAAACTGATTTTGGCGTCCTGGGGAGCGTGATTTGCTGGGAGAACTACATGCCAGCACTACGCCAGGCCATGTATGCCCAGGGTGTTCAGATCTACTGCGCCCCGACAGCAGATGACCGTCCGTCCTGGGCCAGCTCCATGGTGCACATTGCTCTTGAAGGGCGTGTTTATGTGTTGTCAGCCTGCCAGGCAATCCGTCTTGGTGAATACCCACAACAGCACCGCGATGCATTCGGCCTGGAGTTCAACGAGGACGATTACGTGATGCGAGGGGGCAGCATGGTTGTAAGTCCGCTCGGAGAAGTACTGGCAGGGCCGGTGTTCGACTGCGAGACAGAAATCTATGCAGACCTCAATATGGATCTGCTTAGCCAAGCCAACTTGGACTTTGATGTCGTCGGCCATTATGCCCGGCCGGACATCTTTGAACTCAAGGTGAACATTGCCCCGCAGGCCCCGGTAACCCTGGAGCGATAAGTAGAGCCTGTTTAGTGAAATCCTCCCTTTGACCGTCCAGTTTGGGCATGACTGCTTTAGGGATAGAGCCGCCGCAAGGCGGCTTTTTATTGCTGGCCAGGTTGTTGCCGCCATTTCCTGTGTAGCGAGGGCTTAGGCCCAAACCGATTTGCCAAGACAGATAACTCACCGACTTAACGTCCGCTTGTGGCACAAAGCGGACCAGCTATCGGCCAAGAGATGCCTTTCGCGAATAGCTGAACGCCCCGAGAGCGCATTGGGCCGCTCGGCGCGGAATTGGTGAAAGGCTGGTGACTGGCCTGTGTTGGCTCGGTCAGACTTCGGGCAGCCTCACCCTAGTTGGGGCTAACTGCTTACCGACCATCAGAGGCAAGCCAACAACAACTGCCGATAGTGCTGAGAAAAACTGACCTGATAGCTCGGCTCAGCAGCAAAATCCCCCAGCGAGTAGGCACCCGCCAAACCTGCACCAAGACTTTGCCCGGCCTCGCCTCCACCGCAGCCATCGATATCGCAGGTAGCCCCCATCCCACCAGCCATCGAACCAGAAGAGGCAGCGGGCATCTTCACCCGGCTCAGCACTGCCAGGTCATCCGGCAGATCATCCGCAATGCGCTCCGCAAAGCGCCGCAATGTTGGCTCCGCCAGCATGAACAGCCAAGCCTGATCATCGGACTCGCCCATCCGCCGCAGCACGCGCCCCAGGACTTGCCGGTAGTGCAGCTCAGTACGGATGCGGCTGAGGTAGCAGCACACCTGCAGGCGGGGGATATCCGTACCCTCGCTGATCATCCCAACAGCGACGATCCAGCGGCAATCACTGTGCCTGAACGCATTGATCACCTGTTGGGCATTCGGAGTCCGGTTGGTCACTACGCGGCAACCTTCCCCGCTGGCTTCCAGAGCCTGGACAATCTGCTGGGCGTGCTCAATATCGGTGGCGACCACCAGGCCGGCTGCATCCGGCTTGATCTGGCGAAGCTCATCCAGCTTGGCGCATCCCAGGCCGAGCAGTTGGTCGATCACCTCGTCATGGCGCAACAGCTCTTCGAAGGTGACGGGGGATTCACCAAGCAGCTTGGCGATGCTGGGGAACAGCCTGACGGTGCTCTCGGTCTCCAGTTCTTCAGTTAGCTTCACCTTCTGGTTATCGAGAAGGACGATGCGGGGCGCGCGGCACACCCCGTCGGCAATGGCCTCCCTCAGGCCATAGCGGTAGTCGCAGATCAGGTGTCCCTCGGGGGACGAGTAGCGGGCCAGGGTGTTGCCGCTGACCGAAAACTGACCCAGTAGAGGCTGTTCTGCCGACTGAAAACTGACCCAGGTGTTCAACTGCTTCTGCTCAATTTTTGAGCAGGAGAACACAGGGTGATCAGTATGGAAATGATGGGCAAAATTCGGCGGATGTATTTCCGCGACAAGCTGTCGCTGCATGAGATAGCCAAGCGCACCGGGCTGGCGCGCAACACGATTCGCAAGTGGGTCAGAGCACCTGAGGCCAAGCAGCCGGTGTACCAACGCCGCGCGATCTTTAACAAACTCAGCCCTTTTCACGCCACGCTAGAGCAGGCGCTAAAAGCCGATTCGCTGCGCCCCAAGCAACAGCGGCGCAGTGCCAAGGCGCTGTTGGCGCAAATCAAAGCCGATGGTTATGACGGTGGCTACAGCCAGCTCACCGCGTTTATCCGTGCCTGGCGAGGGGGACAGGGCAAGGCGTCGCAGGCCTTTGTGCCGCTGACCTTTGCTCTTGGCGAGGCGTTTCAGTTTGACTGGAGCGAGGAAGGCTTGCTGGTCGGCGGCATTTACCGGCGTATGCAGGTGGCACATCTGAAGCTGTGTGCCAGCCGTGCGTTCTGGCTTGTGGCGTATCCGAGCCAGGGCCATGAGATGTTATTTGACGCCCATACACGCTCGTTCGGCGCCTTGGGCGGCGTGCCGCGCCGGGGCATCTACGACAACATGAAGACGGCCGTCGACAAGGTCAATAAGGGCAAAGGCCGGACGGTGAATGCACGCTTTGCGGTGATGTGCGCGCATTACCTGTTCGATCCGGACTTCTGCAACGTCGCCGCTGGTTGGGAAAAGGGCATCGTTGAAAAGAACGTGCAAGACAGCCGTAGGCGCATCTGGCTAGACGCCCAGGACTGTCATTTTCACTCCTTCGAGGAACTCAATGCCTGGCTGGGCCAGCGCTGCCGCGCGCTTTGGAACGAGCTGACGCACCCTCAATACAGCGGTCTGAGTGTGGCCGAAGTGCTGGAGTTGGAGCGCGCTGAACTGATGCCTGTGCCAGCGCCATTCGACGGTTACGTCGAGCGGCCTGCGCGGGTCTCCAGCACCTGCCTGGTCAGCGTCGGGCGCAACCGCTACTCGGTGCCGTGTGAGTACGCGGGTAAGTGGGTCAGCAGCCGTTTGTATCCGACCCGCATCGAGGTGGTGGCCGATGATGCGCTGATAGCCAGCCATGCGCGCTTGCTGGATCGCGACCAGGTCAGCTATGACTGGCAGCACTACCTCCCGCTGATTGAGCGCAAGCCCGGTGCGCTGCGCAACGGCGCGCCCTTTACTGATCTGCCAGCGCCGCTGCGTCAGCTTAAGCACGGTCTGGGGCGTCATGCCGGCGGTGACCGGATCATGGCGCAAGTTCTGGCTGCCGTACCGGTCGCCGGGCTCGATGCGGTGCTGGTGGCTGTTGAGCTGGTACTGGAAAGCGGCAGCCTGAGCGCCGAACACATCCTCAATGTCGTGGCGCGCCTGGCCGCGACCGAACCACCACCCAGCGTCGAAACCCACTTGTCGCTCAAGGAAGCCCCCGTCGCTAACACGGCGCGCTACGACCGCCTGCGTGGCCAGACCGAGGCGATCGGTCATGCGTGATTTGATGGCGGAACTCAAGGAGCTGCGCCTGCACGGCATGGCCACGGCCTTGGCGGAGTTGACTGCGCAGGGTGAGTCGAACACAGCCTCGTCCAAGTGGCTGCTCGAACACCTGCTGGAACAAGAGCACACAGATCGCGCCATGCGCTCGGTGAGCCACCAGATGAACATGGCCAAGCTGCCGATGCACCGCGACCTGGCCGGCTTCGACTTCAGCGCCTCCAGCGCAGACGCTCGTTTGATCAGCGAACTGGCCAATCTGAGCT
>NZ_MVOK01000046.1:0-14517 GCF_002018915.1 Pseudomonas sp. MF6396
AGAGCGGCAATGTGACCTGGCGGCCCACCGGGAAGTGGTTTGCAGCTGTATTTGCCAGCCGCTCAGCAGCGAGTTGGGGGTTGAGGATGTGGGACGAGGCCGGAGTCATCATCTACGACTCCGGGTCCACTCCGATCATATTCACCAAGGCCACAAACTCATGGAGCTATCAGGGCATGGTCCAGCTGGCACTGGGGAATGCCTACTACTACCTGTGCGCCGCTGTGGGGGCTCTGGCTTCGGACGAGTACTTCATGATCAACCCGTTTTCTCGTGGGCTCATGGCGCCCAACCAGATCCTCACAAATTGGTGTGGTGCAAGATTCAATTACTCAATCAACCGGCTGCAAATCTATTCAGTCGGGACAACAGGCTGGAGTGATCTGGGGCAGCCCGGGGCTGTTTTCGCTCGTTTGCCAGGGACATAACAGTCGCATTCGAAAATCAACATTACCCGCCGCAGCGGGTTTTTTATTGCCTGGAGAATTTATGCCCTGGTACAGAGAAGGGACGGTCGCAATCGTGGCCGGGCAAACAACAGTGACCGGTACCGGTACAAACTTCGCGGCGAACTCTCGCGTCGGCGATGCTTTGCAGGGGCCTGATGGCCGCTGGTATGAAGTAACGAACATCGTAAGCGGTACAGTGCTTTCAATTTATCCTGCCTATCAAGGTGCCACCATCGCGGCCGGCACCTACGGCCTCGCGCCCATGCAGGGGTATGTCAAAGAAGCAGCCGACCGCCTTCGGCAGATCGTTGAGCAGTTCGGATCGACCCTGGCTGTTCTCGGCGGCGCCACGACCGCACCGCAACTTCGGGAGAACATCGGCGCCGCGGCGCGCGGGGCGAATAGCGACATCACGTCACTGACCGGCATGACAACCGCGCTGAGCGTCGCTCAGGGCGGTACAGGCGGCAGCACACAAGCGACCGCCAGGACAGGCCTGGGCCTAAAGGCTGCTGCAACGGCTGATATCGTCGGCACAGTGAGTCAATCGGGCGGCGTACCCACGGGTGCGATATTTGAGAGGGGCAGCAATACCAATGGCAGATACGTGAAGTATGCGGACGGCAGTGCGACCGCCGAGATGGCAGTAACCACCACGTCTTTTTCTTCTGTCGCGGGCCTGTACGTCTCCGATTTTATGGTCTCCCCGACCCCGATTACGTTCATTGCTGGCAGCGCTGTCCTTTCGGGCAATGACGCTATAGAAAGCTCATTTCTGATTTCTGGCCGGGTAGAGCCCCAAAAAATCACCGCTAGGGCCTACTTCACTTCATCCCCTGGCGTACCGGTGAGAACCATAAACATTGTTGTGCAAGGGAGGTGGTACTGATGCGCATTAAATTGTCACCGTTCAGTGCAGACGAAACACTCGTGCTCAGCAGGAGCGGCGAATCGATCACGATCAACGGCATGAAGCTCGATTTCGAAGCCCTGCCCGACGGCGCGATGCTGCCCGCTACTGCGACGGGCTGCCCGTGGCTGTATGGGCCAGTCCAGCGGATCGATGGGGGGCTTACGTTGACCGTCAGGCTCCCTCACGGCGCTCAGGCCAGCGAGCAGTCACGGTTCCCGGTGGATATCGTCAATCCACCAGATGGCCGCGTGCAGCTCCCCACAGACTTCGACCCCAAGCCCGAGCAGCCTGAGGTTTCCTGGCCAGATACCATCGGCTCGATCGACTGGAGCCAGATGGTCACTGCAGAAATGAAGCGTGAAGCCGCTGCAGCGCAGCACCTGGCCGGCGTGCAAGCAGAAATCGCCGCTCAACGAGGCGCTGCCGACTCGGCAATCGCACCGCTGCAGGATGCGGTCGACCTCGACGACGCAACCGAGGCTGAAGCCACTGCGCTGAAGGCCTGGAAGAAATACCGGGTCGCGCTGAACCGCCTGCCTGACCAGCCAGGTTACCCGACCGATATCGACTGGCCCGCGCCGCCGGCCTGATCACAGCCGAACACAGATACCCGCCGTGAGCGGGTTTTTTATTGCCTGGAGAAAAATCCATGACCCAATCGCTCCCCCGCGGCGTACGCAACAACAACCCCGGAAACATCGACTACAACCCCCGCAACACATGGCAAGGCCAACTTGGCCTGGAGCTGGGTGTACCGAAGCCACGGTTCGCCCGGTTCGACACAGTAGAGAACGGCATCCGCGCCCTGGGCAAGCTGCTGCTCAACTACCGAGGCAAGGACGGCATCCCTGGCGCCGGAAAGCCCGGTATCGATACCCCGCTGGAATTCATCAGCCGTTGGGCGCCCAGCAACGAGAACAACACCCAGGCATACGCAGCAGCGATAGCCAAGCGCCTGGGCGTCGGCGTGCGCGACTCGATCAACATGGCCGACCCCAGAACCCTGCGCGAGACCGTGCTGGGCATCATCGTGCATGAGAACGGCAGCAACCCGTACTCGGCAGCGGTGATAGATGAAGGCGTGCGCAGGGCGCTGGCGTGAGCGGCCTGGCGCTGCGCCTCGCTGGCGGCGGCCTGTTAATCCTGCTCGGCATCGTAGTGGGCACATGGGCCACCACCAGCCACTTTCGCCCGGCTCTCGATCAGGTGCAGGACCAGGCATCCGTGTGCGCCGCCGCGCGCGAGAACCTCGCAGGTCTGGCGGCGGAGCAGGGCAAAGCCCTGGGCGAGCTGTCACTGGCCTCGAGCGAGCGCCAGGCCAGGGCAGAGCAAGCGGTCAGTGAGGCCAGGGCGAGCGCCCAGGATGACTACGCGGCGGCGAACCGCCTGCAGCAGGAACGCACCGGCGGGGACCAGTGCGTGGCGGCCGCCTCGATCATCGACAAGGAGCTGGGCCTATGAAGGCGCAGGTGCTGGAAAAAAGTGCAGTTCGCCCGAAAACCTGCAGGACCTGGAAAAAAGTGCAGGTCCTGCAGGTGGTGCTGGCCTGCCTGCTGCTGGCGGGGTGTGCGACCCAGGCGCCGCCACAAGTCCAATACGTGCGCGCCGAGGTGCCGGTGCAGGTGCCGTGCCGCGCGCCGGAGGTCGCAGTGCCGCCATGGGCAGCTGCAGGCCTGCGCAATACCGACAGTCTGGAGGTGAAGGTGAGGGCACTACTGGCCGAACGACGACAGAGGATCGGATACGAGAAATTACTGGAGGCAGCGGTTTCCGCTTGCCGATAGCGTAGTTACACCCCAATGGCGTTGACTGGAGACCCCAGTTCACGCGTATTTCCAAAGGCCCACCTTCGAGCACCTCGAGAGCCAGCAGGCCCGGCCCCTGAAAAAGAGAGCCGATGTGAGTAACCCGATTATTCCGTGGATGGGAGGCAAGCGCCGCCTGGCTGACCGCTTAATCCCCCTGTTTCCAGCCCATGAGTGCTACGTCGAGGTGTTCGCCGGCGGCGCGGCGCTGTTCTTCATGCGCCCTCAGCCCGCTCAGGTCGAGGTGCTGAATGACCTGAACGGCGATCTGGTGAACCTCTACAGAGTGGTGCAGAACCACCTGGAAGAGTTCGTGCGGCAATTCAAGTGGGCGTTGTCGTCGCGGCAGATCTTCGAGTGGCAGAAGATGGCCCGCCCGGAAACGCTGACCGACATCCAGCGAGCTGCCCGCTTCTTCTACCTGCAGCAACACGCCTTCGGTGGCAAGGTCACCGGGCAGACATTCGGTACCGCCACCACAGGTCCGGCGATCAACCTGATGCGCATTGAGGAGAACCTGTCGTCTGCTTGGCAGCGCCTCGCTGGCACCTACATTGAAAACTTGCCATGGCTCGACTGCGCCGAGCGCTACGACCGCGCGCATACCTTCTTCTACATGGACCCACCCTACTGGCAGACCGCTGGTTACGGTGTCGACTTCCCCTTCGGCGAGTACGAGCGCATGGCGGCCTTTATGCGCAATTGCAAAGGCAGGGTGATGGTCAGCATCAACGATCATCCGGACATCCGACGGGCGTTCGACGGGTTTCACTTCGAGCAGTTGGATATCCGATACACCACGGCGAATCAGCGCAACGGCCAGGCTGATGTGACCACCGAGCTGGTGATCATGAACTGGGAGCCGAGCCAGCTGGGGCAGTTGTTCTAATGGTGATTGTGCCGGCTGCGAGATTGAGCAGGCATTGGCGCTGTATAGCTGTCGCTGATGGGGAGTATTAAATGAGCCGCCCCCTGCCCGCCAGCAGGGGGGGTGGCTCCAGCCTTAGGCTCTTACTTTGGCCAGCACGAAGCTAGCACAGAGCACCAGTACTGTAGCGGTTACTGGATCTACACCAGCAGCACAGAGTGCCGCTGCTGCTGCGCCGAACGCATGAATGCGCTGAGCGAGAGCCTCTGAACCGTTCAGTTCGGTCATACTCATCGTACGCCCTCCCAGAACTTGCCACCTCAGTCCCTTACAGCGGTTGGTCGGGAAGCGGCTGGCTCAGACTGCGCCGCTATTTTGTGTTTACCAGACACAGGGCACGGCACCCAACCGGTTCGATGGCGCCATCAGTGAATGCCGATGGCGTCGTGATTGGGCGCATCATGCCGAAGAAGGGCTGCGGAGTCTAGTGGCGTTGTGCCCATTCAGTGCTGGGGGAATTTTGGGGGAATGAATCCCCCGAATGGTGTGGAATTCCGCTGCGTTACCCTGTGTTGAAGCTACTGATTTTATTGGGTTTTACGATTTTCTCGTAAAATTAATTGAGGGCGAAAACGGATTCGAAATCCGTTGTACTGGCAACAGTACCTAGGGTTCAAATCCCTATCTCTCCGCCATATACGAAGTAGTCGAAACCCCCGAAAGCCTTGAGCTTTCGGGGGTTTCGTCGTTTTGGTAACTGAGTTTAGGGCAAATCTAGGGCATAATTCAGCTTCAATAGGCCCGGTCAGGCCTCATCAGGCCGCGCCGGTGGATCGGTCCTCGGGGGTAGGAGTGGCGATTTACTTATGGAGGAGGGCTGCCGGGCGGCGGTGCGACAAAATAGATGAAGTGGAATGATTTTGGCGTAGGATTTTTTTTGGGGATTTTCGGCGCCTTTCAGATAGTTCTATTCGCCTTTGCTTTCTGGCCGCCAGCCAGTAGCCTTGTTGATCAGGCCTTGATTTCTTATTCAAAGGATGTCTTGGGGCCAGTTTTTACCGGTCTTGGTGGCGCTGGTTTAGGTGCTCTCGCTGCGTATAAATTCCAAAAAAGAGCCGAAGCTGATAAGGAATTTAAAGAGTCAGTTAATGCTCTGCGGCTGGTCAAGTTTCAGCTAATCAATAAGTTGTCTGAATTGGTTTCTATCAAGAAAGCATCAGTGCTTCCTTTTGAGGATAGGGGGCACCGATTTGTTTCCATTGGACCATTGCCTGAGTCGCCAGCAATCAAAGAGCAGGTAGATAATAGGATACTCAACTTGCTTGCAGATGTGGGGGCGGCAGAAGCAATTCAAGAGCTTTTGCTTGGTGATCAGCGATATTTTGCTTGTTTTGAGAATTTTAAAGAGCGCAACAAGGCTTTGTACGCTTTTCGGGAAAAAGTTACCGAGGCTGGTCTAAATAGTGATATGAATTATGATTTTAGACATCTATTGCGAGCGGTTGAGCCAGGCCGTGTTTTGGCGCTATATCATGTTACAGAGAACCTGCTTTTGGTTCTTGATGAGGGCATTAAAAGTATAGATGTTGCGCTGGAGATGGTGGGGAGCGCCCTCGACATAAAATTTTCTGCCAAGGGCGCTAGAAGTATTAAGTTTGAAAAGGGTGAGCCTCATCTTTTTGAAAAATTAATGTTGCCGCGCTTTTCGCCGGACGAGCTTGAGGAATTTATCGAACGGGTCCGTGCTGGGCGTTAATGATCACGGCTGAGGCTCTGACAGCCCCATCATCTTCGATACGATATCTGCCATGCTTTTAGTGTCCTTCGATATCCAACGGCCGTAGTGCTTGCGTACCATCGTCGTGTCGCTGTGGCCGAGTTGGCGGGCAACCCACTCAATCGGAACATAGCTCGATAGCGCTTGGCTCGCGAACGTGTGGCGTGCCTGGTTGGCACCCCGATGACGTATACCTGCCTTTTCAAGATGGGCGGTGAACCAGTTGCTAACCGTCTTGCCGCTCCATAGAAGCCCGCTGGTCGAGCTACGGAACAGAAAGCGCACGCGCTCATGCTTCCTGGTGATGTTATCCCGCTGAGTCACAGTAATGTCTTCTGCTGCAAGCCTACTGGCCTCTCGCGCTATCGTTTTCATCAGGACCAGAGCAGGATGGATCAATTCCACTGTGCGGATTCTGGAGCGTTCCTTGGGTACTTTGAATTCGCCGGTGACCAGCGCTCGGCGGATCCGAATGGTGCCTGCCTCAAGGTCGACGTCCTCCACAGCGAGAGCAATTAGCTCGGACAGGGAAAGCCCGGCCCAGCAGTTGAAGACAATCATCCGGCTGTCCGGCGTGCGCTCAGGGTCTGCCTCAGCTATGCGATCTATTTCGCTGCGGGTGAATGGATCGGCAAACTCAACGTCAGCATCAGACTGAATGTTCTCTATGCGCGCCATAGGATCGGACTTGATGATCTCGTCGCTGAATGCGTCCGCCCATACTCCGCGCACGATAGTGAAAATGTCATTGACCGTCTTGGGGCTCAGTCCTGAACTCAGTAGTTCTGCTTGAAATAATTCAATGTCGCTCTTTGAAACGGTTGATATGGTTCGATCACCAAACTTCTGTTTTACATGCTTGGACTTGCTTCTATAGTTTATAAATGTGCTGTTTGCGCGCTTAACCTTCTGAACCTCAAGCCAGCGCTTTATTCCTTCAGCAACCGTGCGTTTCTCAGGCTGTACCTGTTCCTCAATACGTGCTTTGAGCCAGCTTGATTCGGGAAAGTGGGCCGCATAATCAAAGCGACCATCCCGTATTTCGGCAAGTATTGTCCTGCGCTTGTTATCCGCATATGCGATTGCCGCCTTGTTGATTTTGGCGACACTGCGCAGCGGCTCTCGGCGGCGTTCGCCTTCATACATGAAGGCGATCCGCAGAAGGTTGCCATTGATGTCGATGCCTTTCGGCAAGGTGTCGACGCCTGGTGGTAGCTTCTCTTTCATGGATGGCCGGCCATCCACTTTTCGATTTCAACGCGGTTGTAAACAATGACATTAGCCGGGTCAGTGCGCCATTGTTTCTCTTCCAGCCAGATACCACGGTCACGATACTTGCGTACGGCCTCGGTGCTCAGTCCGAAAACGGGAAACAGTAGCTCCTTCCGAATCCATACTGCTGGTGTGATGAGAAGTTGCACAGCTTCGGAAGTCTGATTGCTTGCTTCGTGGATGGGTTTAACTTTTTGCTTGGCCATAAAATACTCTCCGACTTACCGAAGGGGGCGCAGGCGTTGGGCCCGCTGGAGTTTCTTTGCGGTCACGTTGGCCATGTAGGATTGCCACTCGATGTTCTTTCGTTGCTGGCGGATCTTGCTGCAGCTGGCGTGGTTGCGGGTCGAGCGCGCTTTGCCGCAGATGTCGCACATTGTCGGCAGATCGAGGCCGTGGGTGGCCATGCGCGGCCTGGGGCTCATGCCGCATCTCCTTGCTGGATGGCCGAGCTGGGGCTGGTGCGCAATTCTGCATGCACACGACTGGCGAGTTTCAGGAGGCCTTGGCATTCGGCGTATGCGCGTGCACACCACGGCTCGGTGCCTTGCAGCTTTTGCCAGGTGTTGCGGGCAAGGCGCAGTGTTTCCGCAGCGTTTGTAAGGTGTTCGTAATCAGCCTTCGTCACGGCGAGCCCGGTGTACGACATGATTCTGGCTTCAAGTTCTTCGATGTGGGCCAGCCGCTGACTCGTTGCCAGCAGGTGCGCCCGCTGTTCTGTCAGGCGTTCCTGAGCGATGGCGTCAATGTCCGCGTTCAGGGCGGCGATCTGCCTGGCATGGTCGGCTTCCCGCTGTACGAGCCCCGCGGCTAAGCCGCTTTCCTTTGCTCGACGGCAAGCTGCGTTGAACAGAAATGGCAGTGCCACCAGCGTGAACAGCCAGAGGGTGGCCAGGGCAAGGATGATTTGCTGTGGTTGCATGTGCTGTGCTCCAAAGTGTGCCCGCCGCTGGTGTAAGCCGTGGTGAGAGCGGCAGGGCGATTGCCCCTGTTGGCCGGGGCCGCCTTGTCATGCCGCTGACTGGGCTTGTGCGTCCAGATAGGCAGCGAGTTCATGCAGGTAAACCACGTGCTCAGCGCGTACAGAGCGGTGCAGCTTGCTCAGCTTGAGTGGAATACGGCCGGCGTTGATCAGGTTGCGCAGGTGCCGATCCGTCTTGATGTGCGGGAAGTAGTGCTCCCGTACTGCGCTCAAGGTTGGGCATGGCGTGGTCCACTGGCGTCGCAACTGGGCTAGCGTGTCGCTCATGCGTGCTCCCCGGTCCCCTTGGGATAACGTTGCAGCTTGTGGCTGATCAGCTCGGCTAGGTGCTCTTTGCTGCTGCCCATGGCTGCTGCGCACACTTCACCCAGCCCGTTCGTGACCACTGCGCCGAAGGGATGCACTTCCGATATGGTGGGGGTGATGTACACAACCTGGCCGGGCCGTAGCACCGTGCCTACGTGGTCGAGTGCTTCCATCAGGGCAATGGCTTGTTGAGTGCGTCCGGCCTCTGTACGGCCGTTGGCTAAGTCCTGAATGAAGTCGCGCAGGTGCAGATGGTTGGCCCGGTCGCCGCGTGGAAGGGTCAGTGATCCCGTCAGCCCCCGAAACGCTACCTTGATGTATGCATGTTCATCGCTCAACTCGACCTCAACATCGGCGTCAAACTGCGTTGTAGGACGATAGAGAGGGCACGTGATGGTGCCGCCTGCAGCAAGCACCTGGTGCAACAGGTCTTGCTTAGGGAAAGGGACGACGAAGGCGCTCATGCCGAATTACCCCCGAGCTGGTCGGTGGCAGGGCTGACAGCCTGCGCATTGCCTTTCGGCGTGGTGATGATCAGTCGCCCGATACGTTGCTGAATTGCGTGTACAGCCAAGCGACTGCTGCACACTGTTGGGTGCAGGAATACTTGGCATTGCCGTGGTTTTGGCATGGCTCGAATCTCTGTGGTGAGAGGGTGACGAGCCGAACGATACTCAAACGAATTTTTTCGGTCAATACCTAATCGAATAACACAATGGTATTTGCAGTGACCTAGAAAATTTCTAGCTTGGAAATGACAACACCGCAGATGGTCGCGTCTTCTGGAAGCTCAATGATCGGATCTGGCCAAAGGGGATTGAGGGGCTTCAAGAATTGGCGGCTGCCCTCGATCACCAACTGCTTGAAGGTGGCTTCTTGGCTGTCCGCCAGTTTGGCGATGATGAGCGAGCCGTTTTCGCATTCCTTTGCTGGGTCCACGAAGATGATGTCTCCTTCTCGAAAGGAGCGGCGCTCGTGGGGATTGAACATTGATAGGCCACGTACCCTTAGCGCGTAGGTGGCGTGACTGTGGGAGACCGCACATGGAAGCCAGACCTCAGCATCTTGTAGGTCTTTAACGTCTTGTATTTCACACCATGCGCCCGCTTGCACCCACGAGATCAATGGCACTAACCCCCTAATGCGCGGGCCTGGTTCAACGTTTGAGCCGGCGTTTGGTATGACAGTGATTTCTGGCGGTGTGTTGGTTCCGTGCCAAAGCCAGTTGCTGGTAACCCCGAGTGCCTTTGCAATTTTCTCAACGTTTGCTTGGCGCGGGCTGGCTGAAACACCAGTAAGGATGCGGTGAACGGTAGGTTGAGGTACTCCAGTTCTGCGGGACACCTCGGCTTCGGTTAACTCAAGCTCCTTCATGCGCTGGGCGACTCGGTTTCCAATCACTGTGCATTGCTCATATTCGTAAACGTATCAAAAGTGTATTGCCACAGTTAATACGTATGGGTATTATCCGAAAAATTCGATAACGAATTAGGTGGGGCGATGACCATTCAGAAAATGCTTCAGAGGCTTATGGCTTTGGGTTTTTCGCAGCGCGCAATAGCTGATCGCGTCGGCACCACCCAGCCCACTATCTGCAGGGCGACGAAGGGCGCGACGGTCAGTTACGAGATTGGTAAAGCAATCGAACTGTTTTACGAAGAGCAGAAAAAAGTCGCGGACACAGGTGCCGCGTGAAGGATGCCGAGCTGGGGCCTCTCACCACAAGACGATCCCCAGCTCAGCTATGACGGCGCATAGCACCGCCGCAACCCGCCGTCCGGTCTTCTCACCACAAGACATACCGGACGACTCAATCAACGCACCGTGCCGCACAGCACGTTTAGCACAGCACATCGGTCGTGGTCGTAGGATAGGTCGTACCCAGTCCTATGGCTACACCGTAAACAGGGGTTTTACGGTTATGAGTCGCACTGATCTGTTGCCGGGCGCTGGCCCGGTCCTTTCTTTGCGCCATGCGCTTTATCGCGCTGGGCGTGACTATTCAGGCGGCATCACGCGCCTGGCATTCGAAATGGTCGTCGAGAACGACGCCTTGCAAAAGAAGCTCAAGCACGACGAAGAGCGCCGTTGGCTGACTCCAGACGAGCTGGAAGATATGGTCCGGCTGACCGCCGACCCGCGCCTGCTTGATGCCTTGGTCAGGCCAGCGGGTGCGGTCTGGTACCGCCCCATCCCCGTACCTGCCAGCCGTGAGGCACTGAAGGCTGTCGGCAAGCTGCTGGGTGAAGCCGGTGAATTCGTTGCAAGCCTGCATAAAGGTGCCGCCGACAAGCACTGGGAACTGCACGAAGTGCTGGACCTGGAAAAGCAGGGTGCGGACGTTATCCGCGAGGTGCTGGGCATCATGGCCGGTGCTCGTCAGGCGATGGAGGATCATATCGATGGCTGATATAGCTGACAGGGCCAATGACCAGGCCGATTATCTGCTGCAGGTCGCACTCGGACGCCGTGTTCTTCCTTCGCAGCAGCCCAGCGCTGAATTTTGCGAGGATTGCGGGGTAGTTATTCCTTTGTTGCGCCACCAGGCTGTGCCTGGCTGCCAAACGTGCACCAGTTGCCAGGACTTGCGGGAGCGGCGTCGATGAGTGAGCGCAACGGAGTGCCAATGGCCGCATGGGCGCGGCGCTACATCGATACGTTTGGCCTCGCCCTAGTCCCGATTGAACCCGGTGAGAAGGGCCCGAAAGGGCTCGGGTGGAACAAGCCAGGTGGGTACTACACCAGCCCCGAGCCTGCAGAAACCTTTTGGCAGCAATACCCCACCCATAACCTCGGGGTCGTTCTCGGCCCCAGCCGTGTGTGTTCCCTGGACGTGGATGATGTGCAGTGGACGCGGTTCGTCCTGCAGGAACAGCTGGGGATGGACCTTGATGCGCTAGCAGTTGCCTACCCGACCGTGGTGGGCAACCCGGCGCGTTTTCGCGTGATGTTCCGGGTGCCTGACGGGGTCGAGCTAACCCGTCATTCGTTGTCGTGGCCAAACGAGTCGGACCCTGACGGCTCGATCTTTCGCGGCTTCATGGCTGAGGCTAAGAAGGCGAAGCAGGCTGGTGATGTTGCGGGTGAGGCCGATGCTAAGGCGGCGGCTGAGCCTTACAAACCGTTCACGGTGCTTGAGCTGCGCGCCGGCCTGGTGCAGGACTTGCTGCCTCCATCGATCCATCCCGGTACCGGCAAACCGTATGTATGGCGCACCCCGCCGAGCCCTGAGGGCTTGCCCGATCTGCCGGCCGAGTTACTGACGATCTGGCAAGGGTGGGAGATCTTCAAGCGCGGGGCCCTGTCGATTTGCCCCTGGGCGCCGAAGTCGACCAGGCCGGCGGCTACTGCGCCGAAGCGTGCAGCAGCTGGTGGCACGCAACTGCCCAAGGTGATCGATGAGTTCAACCGGTGCCACGACCTTGAGGCGTTGATTGCCAATCATGGCTACACCAAGCACGGTGGTAAGTGGCTGTGTCCCCAGAGCAGCAGTGGGCTGCCGGGCGTGACGATCACTGATGGAAAGTTGTACTCGCATCACAGTACCGACCCCCTGGCCAACGGACACAAGAACGATGCTTTCGACGTGTACTGCATTCTTGAGCACGGCGGCGACACCTCGGCCGCAACGAAGGCGGCTGCGCGGCTGCTTGGCATCGACAAACCCCGCCGGGCGCCAGAGCCCCCACCGCTAGGCGAGCTTCCCCCGACCCCATCGATACAGGATACCTCCAGCGCGGCCGGCTCCTCGGCCACCGGGGGAGCGGGGGAGGCTACGGCTATGGGGCTCGACGAGGTTCGCCGCCGGTTCGCCCTGGTCGAGGGCACCACGCATGTCTGGGACATGGACAAAGCGCGGGTGATGAAGAAGTCGGGGTTCGAAGCCCTGATCGGCAAGGCGCTAGCGAAGGAGTGGATGGAGCTGGCCGACAAGCGTCTGACTTCCTCCGACCAGGTGCAAGAAATCGAACAACTGCGCCGAATGACCACCAAGAAGGGCGGTGCCCTCGGGCTCGCCCCTATCGACAGGTACGTCTATATCGACGGCACCAAGGACGTATGGGACCGCGAAAAGAAACGCCGCATTGCTGAAGGGGCCACCAAGATGGCCCTGGGTGATGCCTATGCCTTGTGGTTGAACAGCCCCAACCGGCGCGTGGTCGACGTCGACAATATCGTTTTCGACCCGACCATGACCAAAGACCCGAATACCTACATCAACACCTTCGAAGGGCTGCCGCTTGAGCCGGTGCGCGATGACGCTGCTTGCGAGAACCTACGGTGGCTTATCTCGTTTCTGTGCAACTACGAAAAGGACGCCACAGAGTGGCTGGTACGCTGGTTGGCCTACCCGCTGCAGCACCTGGGCGCCAAGATGGACACGGCAGTGTTGATGCACTCCATCATGGAGGGCTCCGGTAAGAGCCTACTGTTCGCCGATGCAATGGGTGAGCTGTACGGGCAATACGCGGCCACAGTGGGGCAGACCCAGTTGGAAGGCTCGTTCAACGCCTGGCAGAGCCGCAAGCTCTGGGCAGTGTTCGAGGAAGTTGTCAGCCGCGATCAGCGCTACAACCAAGTAGGCAAGATCAAGCACTTGGTGACGGGCAAGACGGTGCGCATGGAATCCAAGTTCATCAACGGCTGGGAGGAAGCCAACCACATGAACGCGGTGTTCCTCAGCAACGAGATCCTGCCCTGGCCGATCAGCGAGAGTGACCGCCGCATGCTGGTCATGTGGCCGATGGAGACGCTGCCCGTCGAGCGACAGAAGGCCATTGGCGCCGAGTTGAAGAACGGTGGTGTGGCTGCGTTGTACGCCTGGTTGCTGAACGTTGACCTAGGCGACTTCAACGAGCGCACGCGTCCGCCGAGCACGCCGGCGCGGGAGCGTCTGGTGGCCTTGAGTCGGGCGGCATGGCAGACGTTCATGCATCTATGGCGTTGCGGCGATCTTGGTCGTGGGTTATGGGGCTGCTGCATGACCTCGGACCTGTATGCGCTGTTCTTGGAGTGGTGTCAGCGAAACAAGGAGCATTCGATGAGTCAGACCAAGTTCTCTCTGTTCATCAGCTCAGTGGTCGAAAAGACGCGGCCGATCCCTTGGACCGATGGCAGCAACCGGCGTTTCGCGGCGTTCTTTTTCCCCGATGACCCTGATGCTTCCCTGCCCCCAACGTTATCGGCGGCCGAGCTGGGCAGTACCGTCAAATTCTGGCGTTCCAAGGCGAAGCTCGCTGGTTGGAACGTGGACAGCTGGGATCATGTTAAGGTGTTGGCAGCATGAGAAAATCACGGGTTGTGGTGGGTGTGTTGGGTTGGTGTCGGGTATGTGTTGG
Organism: Pseudomonas sp. MF6396; assembly: GCF_002018915.1. Taxonomy (NCBI): domain Bacteria; kingdom Pseudomonadati; phylum Pseudomonadota; class Gammaproteobacteria; order Pseudomonadales; family Pseudomonadaceae; genus Pseudomonas; species Pseudomonas sp. MF6396. Next base: position 13,712 of record NZ_MVOK01000046.1, read on the forward strand.
CAGGTCGACACACCTCGAGCCCGCGAATTACGCGGCCTATCGGGGGGAGTGGTGGGTGTGTTGGGTTTTTTCTCGCGCACGCGCGGGCGCGTATTTTCTTAAGGTTACTTATCAGCAGAAAAGCAATTCCTTTGCGAGCACTGAAAAACCCAACAAACCCAACACACTAAACACAACTTCTTTTAGTGCCCTGTATTCATTGGTTTTTTCTTGTGTTGGGTTTGTGTTGGGTGCCCCTGTTTTGTGTTGGGTACGGTTTTCGGGGGAGGTTGCCCCATGCTGAAGGACGTTGATGGCCTGTTGCAGTATTGGGCAGAGCAGCGCAACCAGCTCGGCCTTGGCGCCGGTTTAGGCAGCCAGATGGGTAGCATCATGGAATGGAAGGGCAATGCGCCTCGGGGCACACCTGGCACGCGGATCCTTATCGGGGGTGCCGGTCTGGATCACATTGCTGCAGAGGTCGACGCGGCGCTGGCCGAGCTGGATCGACGGGATGCACGCGGCAAGATACTCGCCCACCTTGCGCAATGCCGTTACCTGTACGCGTTGAGTATCCGTGAGCAGATGCAGGAAGTGGGGTTGGCTGAGGGTGCTGAGCGTACCTACTTCAACTGGGTTAAGGCGCTGCACCTCCAGGTGATGCGTATCCTGCTCGTGCGTGCCGCCCCGGAGCGCACACCGGCATTTTTCAAGGTAGTTGTCGCGTCAACCGTCTAACTATGCCGCCATTTTCTCGTTCTGTTGCTCTCGATCCGGGTTCAACAACACGGTGCCGATCGGTTCCCAGTTACGCGTCCGGCCTGACC
>NZ_MVOK01000047.1:0-13066 GCF_002018915.1 Pseudomonas sp. MF6396
AATGCACCAGGGATGCGACTTCTTCCGGCTTGCCCAAGCGGTGCATGGGGATCTGCTGATCGACGATCAGTTCGGTCCCGGCAGACAGGATCGACGTCTCGATCTCACCCGGTGCAATCGCATTGACGGGGTTTGGGGAGCAATGGAACCAAAAACCAACGTAAGCTCTGAATCCCACCGTAAAGGGGCTTTCCGATCTCCAGCTCACCCGCCAGGCATTACTCTCTGATCAGTGCCTCGATGATCGGGCAGATCGTTCCGCCGTCTCCCGCATCACATTGCTGCACCAGTTCGCCTAACAGTTGCTGCATGACGACCAAGTCGGCCATCTTCTGCTCGATCAACGCGAGCTTGCGTGCAGCCCGTGCTCGCGTTTCGGCACAGGCGCACGACTCATCCAGCGTCAGCAGTCCACCGACTTCCGAGAGCGTGAAACCCAGCGCCTGAGCCCGCTTGATGAAACGCAGTCGCTTCACCATGTCCACCGGATAGCGCCGATGGCCACCCAAGGGTTTGGCTGGTTCATCCAGCAGCCCGCGTCGCTGGTAGTAGCGGATCGTCTCGACGTTCACCCCGGCGGCGTCTGCCAGCTTGCCAATGGTCAGCTCTGTGGCCATCACTTTCTCCTTGATTCCGTACTTTGGTACGGAGTTTAGAATAGCACCTAGGCAATCAGGCTCAGGAGATGGGAATGGGGATGCAACTCACCGGGAAAGGCTCGCTGGTCGCGAGTTCGCTGACCGCCATCGGTGCGTCGGTGTGCTGTGTCGGGCCACTGGTGCTGTTGGCACTCGGTGTCGGCGGTACGTGGGTGGGCGCTCTGACCATGATGGAGCCACTACGCCCCCTCTTCATCGGGTTGACTCTACTGTTCCTGGGATTGGCATTCCGCAAGCTCTACCTGGTGCCACAGGTTTGTACGCCAGGTACACCCTGCGCCGATCCGCGCACGCTCGTGCGACAGCGACTCGTGTTCTGGATCGTCAGCGTGCTGCTGCTCGGCCTATTGGCCGTGCCGTGGCTCGCCCCGCTGTTCTACTGAAGGAGATTAACCATGCGCAAACTGCTGATCGCCGTGCTTTTCGCCTTGCCCTTCGTGGCGCTGGCGGCTCCCCCGAAAACCGTCACGCTCGACGTGCAGAACATGACGTGCGGACTCTGTCCGATCACGGTCAAGAAGTCGCTGGAGAAGGTGTCCGGCGTGAGTGACGTCCAGGTCAATTTCGACCAGAAGACGGCGACCGTCACCTACGATCCCGATAAGGCCCAGCCCGAGGCACTGACTGAGGCGACCGCGAACGCGGGATACCCCTCCACAGTGCAGAAGTGAGGTCACGATGAGCGCCATTGTCCTTGAGTCCGTGCTGACTTGCCCGCGCTGCGGCTTCGCCAAGCCGGAAACCATGCCCACGGACGCCTGCCAGTTCTATTACGAGTGCAGCAACTGCAAGGCGCTGCTGCGCCCCAACCCAGGGGATTGCTGCGTTTTCTGTTCGTTCGGCTCGGTGAAGTGCCCGCCGATCCAGCAGCAGCTTGGGTGTTGCTCATAGCGTTTAGGGGGATCACAGGTCGTCGTCTGGATTACGCAGTGGCCGCAGCGTGACTGAGGAACAGCGATTGCAACTGCAAGACTTGCTGACGGTGGCCGAAGGCAACCGCAGCTCCCGGCTGGATCAATTGCGCTCCGGCCCGGTCATGGTCAGTGGCCCCGCGTTGATTCGGGCACTGCGCCGGCTCGATGACGTGCGCGGCATCGGCATCACCTTGCCGGCGGCGGCGCACATCCCTCCCAGCCGTATCGCCGCCCTGGCCCGCTTCGCCAACACGGCCAAGGTCACCGCGATTAATCGGCTGCCGGCGTCGCGGCGGATGGCGACACTGGTGGCCTTCGCACTCTGCCTGGAGGCGACTGCGCACGACGACGCACTGGAAGTCCTGGAGGCCTTGCTGCGCGACCTGTTCAGCAACGCGGAGAAGGCCGACAAGAAAGCCCGCATGCGCAGCCTGAAAGACCTGGATCGGTCGGCCGCGACGCTCGCCGCCGCGTGCAAGGTCGTGCTGGACAGCTCGATCAGCGATGACAACGTGCGCGCCCGGCTGTTCAACGACCTGCCGAGGACCACCCTGGAAAAGGCCCTGGAAGAGGTCAACGCGCTGATCCGCCCGGTAGATGACGTCTATTTTCTTGCATTGGAAGCGCGCTACCGCAGCGTGCGCCGCTTCCTGCCCGACCTGCTCAAGCACATCCGCTTCGGCTTCAGCCCGGCCGGCAAGGGCGTGGCGGCTAGTCTGGAGTGGCTGCAACTGAACCTGCCGCGCCGGAAGCCAGAGGATGACGCGCCGCAGGAGATCGTGGCCAAGGCTTGGCAGAAGCACATCACCCGCGAAGATGGCTCCCTCGACATGGGTGCCTATGTGTTCTGCACGCTCGATGCGCTGCGCACGGCCCTGCGCCGCCGCGATGTCTTCGTCTCGCCCAGTTGGCGCTATGCCGACCCGCGCCTTGGCCTGCTCGACGGTGCCGAATGGCTGGCGGCGCGACCGATCATCTGCCGGTCACTGGGCCTGACCATCGACGCCAAAACCACCCTGGACGCCTTGTCCGTCGAGCTGGATGCAACCTGGCTGGCAGTAGCCGCGCGCCTGCCCGACAACCCGGCGATTCAACTGAGCGAGAACACCGAGGGCAAGACCGAACTGTCGCTCGGGGCGCTGGACAAGCTGGACGAGCCCTGCTCGTTGCTGCAACTGCGGGCGGCCGTGTCTGACCTGATGCCGCGTGTCGATCTGCCGGAAATCCTCTTGGAAATCGCCGCCCGCACTGGCTTTTCCGAGGCCTTCACCCATGTCTCCGAACGCAATGCACGCGCCGACAACCTGGTCACCAGCCTCTGCGCGGTGCTGTTGGGCGGGGCCTGCAACACCGGCCTGGAGCCCTTGATCCGCACCGACAACCCGGCGCTGCGCCGTGACCGGCTGTCCTGGGTCAGCCAGAATTATATCCGCGACGACACCCTGTCAGCGGCTAACGCCATCCTGGTCGGAGCGCAAAGCCAACTGGAACTGGCCCAAGTCTGGGGTGGCGGCGAGGTCGCCTCCGCCGATGGCATGCGCTTCGTCGTACCGGTGCGCACCGTGCATGCCGGCCCCAATCCGAAGTATTTCGGCACCGGCCGGGGTGTCACCTGGTACAACCTGATTTCCGACCAATTCTCCGGCCTCAACGCCATCACCGTGCCCGGCACGCTGCGCGACAGCCTGGTGTTGCTGGCGGTCGTGCTGGAACAGCAGACCGAGTTGCAGCCGACGCAAATCATGACCGACACCGGGGCCTACAGCGATGTGGTGTTCGGGCTCTTCCGCCTACTTGGCTACCACTTCAGTCCGCGGCTGGCCGATGTCGGCGGTACCCGCTTCTGGCGCACACGCCCAGAAGCGGATTACGGCAAGCTCAACGGACTCGCCCGGCAGTCGGTCAAGCTCGACCTGATCGCGGAACACTGGGATGACCTACTACGCCTAGCTGGTTCACTCAAGCTCGGTCGAGTGCCGGCGACCGGCATCATGCGCACGCTGCAAACGGGAGATCGTCCGACCCGCCTGGCCCAAGCGCTGGCAGAGTTTGGGCGGATCGAGAAAACCCTGCACACACTGACCTACATCGATGATGAGCCCAAGCGCCGCGCCACCCTGACCCAACTGAACCGAGGCGAAGGTCGGCACAGCCTGGCCCGTGCCGTGTTCCATGGCAAACGCGGCGAGCTTCGCCAGCGCTATCGCGAAGGTCAAGAGGATCAACTCGGTGCTTTGGGCCTGGTGGTGAACATCATCGTGCTGTGGAACACCCTCTACATGACGGCAGCTGTGGAACGGCTAAAGCAGCACGGCTACCCGGTGCAGGAAGAGGATCTGGTTCGGCTGTCGCCGCTGATCTTCGAGCATATCAATATGTTGGGACGGTACTCCTTCGCGGTACCGGAAGAAGTCGCCCGAGGTGAGCTACGGCCACTGCGTAATCCAGAGGAAGACCTGTAGCTGTTTGTGATCGAAAGCGGCCATGCCCAGGCTGACGGTTATTTATTCTCAGGTAAAGAACTCAACCTCTCCACCCACAAGCTTATAGATAGCGCCTACAATTTTTATTTTCCCATCCTGCTCGAGCTTATTCAGGGTGGGGCTGTGTTGACGGATATCGGCCAGCGTCATCTTGATGTTGGTGCGGGCAACGGAATCGACAAAGTCATAGTTGTCAGCCGTACGCTCACCTGCGTATGCCGTTTCAGTAATTGCCGGTTTAATTTTGCTCAGCAATCCAGTCAGGTTTCCCAGTTCGGCGTTGGCAATGGCACCCTTCACCGCACCACAGGAGGTATGCCCCATCACCACTATTACCTTGGCCCCTGCCAGAGCACAGGCAAATTCCATGCTGCCGAGAATGTCTTCGTTTTCCACATTGCCAGCCACACGGCAGTTAAACGTTTCACCAATACCGGCATCCAGCAGGATTTCCGCCGGAGCGCGCGAATCAATACAGCTTAAAATTACCGCTGACGGATACTGCCCCTTTTGACTGGCGCGCTTTTGCGCCAAATAGTCATGCTGCTGCATTTTGCCTTCACGGAAACGCAGATTGCCAGATTTCAGGCTTTCAATGACCTCATCCGGCGTCATTTTATCTCGCTCTTCTTTGCTAAGCGCTGCGGCAAAAGACACTGAAGGCACAGTTAACCCGGCCACTCCAGTAATCGCCAATGTGGAAAGGGCAGCTCCGCGCTTGAGCAGCATGCGGCGGGATGGGTGTTGCGGGTCAGATTGGCTCATTGTTCAGCTCCTAGATTGTGGTGTTGGGCCACATTAACTCGGATGCACATTGCCGTAAGCAATACTTTCGAAAAGTACGGAAGATCAATCGAGGGAATTGCCTAGGAAGAAGGCTCTGAGCGGAGGTGGTAAGGCTTACGTTGGTTTTTGGTTCCATTGCTCCCCAAACCCCGACTTGGCGAGTTCGTCGAACTTGCGTCGGGCGTGCGCCGCACAGGCCGCCGAGACACGCTGCGGGAAGACCTTGGGGTCGAGCACCGAGTCATAGCCGCCGTAGCGGTCGCACACGAGCGTGCCGCTCCAGGGCGGATCCCGGCTCTCGGCGGGCCGGTCGGCCTGGCTGCCGGGTGGACTGGGCAGCCCGCCCAGGAAGGCCAGCGGGTACTTGCTGCCCCGCCCCGGACAGAAGTCGTAGACCACGCCGGGCCGGGGATCGAATTCCCCGCGTGCATAGGCCCAGACGTACGCTTTCCTGGTCTTGCCTGCACCCGGGTCCAGCATGTCCACCGTCGTCTCGTCGGCCTGCACGACCGCGCTGCCCAGCACGAAGCGCTTGAGCGCCTCGTACAGCGGGTGCAGCGCCGCGCCCGCCTGACCGGCCCACGCGGCCAGCGTCGAGCGCGGGGTGTGCACGCCCGAGCGGGCATTGATCGCCTCCTGCCGGTAGTACGGCACATGGTCGGCGAACCGGCTGATGAGCGTGTACGCCACCAGTCCGCTCGCCGGGATGCCCCGCTCAATGATCTGCGGCTCGGCGGGCTCCTGCACCAGGCGATCGACGCCCTGGCGCTGGCAGCACCGGCAGACCCACTTGCCCCGGATGTGCCGGTGCACGAAGAACTCCGCCGGCACGATGTCCAGTCGCTCGCTGACGTCCTCGCCCACCCGGGTCATCGGCTCGCCGCAGTCCACCGCCGGGCAGTGGGTGTCGGCCGGCTCGTGGTGATGCTCCACCCGGCGCAGGTGCTCGGGCAGCGCCTGCCGGCGCGGCGGCTGGGGCGCCTTCTCGGGAGTGACTGGCGGCGGCGACTGCCGGGCCTGCAACTCGGCGAGCTGCGCCGGCAGGTCCGCCTCGTCCTCGACCAGCGTCTCCAGGAAGAGCTGTCGCTGCTGCGCATCCATCGCCTCGGTGCGCGCGCCGAACTTCCAGCGCTTGAGCCGCGCCAGCTCGAACGTGATCTTCTCGATCTTCGCGTCCCGCCACACGATCTCGCCATCACGCCGGGCAATCTCGCGCGCCTGCTGCTGGACATGCACCAGCATGCGCTGCGCCAGGGCCTCCAGGGCCTGTGGCGTCAGGCCCCTCAGGTCCTGGCTCTGGAGCGCGTCCATGTCATGCATGCGCCCATGCTGCCCGCACGAGGCCAGCCCCGCCATCGGCAACTTCAGCAATTGCGCCTCCGGCATCCGCTCACACCCGGGTGATCACCCGCCGCTCGTGCAGTCGCTGCCACGGCAGCCCCACGATCAGCGCATCGAATTGCTCCTGCGTCAGGGCCAGCGGGGTGCTCGACTCCAACCCCCGCGGCCACACGAAGTGCCCCGCGTTGAGTCGCCGGGCTGCGCACCACACCCCCCAGCCGTCATGGACGATCAGCTTCACGCGTGTGGCACGCGCATTCGCGAACAGGTAGCCGTGGTGGGCCTGCGCCGCCCCCAGCGTCTGCACCACACACGCCAGCAGCCGGTCCGCCCCGGCTCGCATGTCCACTGGCGCCGTGCACGCCCACAGCGCGTCGATGCGGATCACTTCGTCACCCCAGCGGCCAGTTCGCACAACCACGCCGCACACGCCTGGGCCTGCGCTGCCGGCCAGCTCACCGTCAGCCGGGCCGCGCCGCTGCGCCACTCGATGTGAATGTCTGGCGTGCTCGGGTTCGCCATGCCAGGGCCTTCGGCGCTCGGCCGCGGCCTGTCCGGTGCTGGCAAGGCCAGCGCTACGAACTGGGCATCGACCACCGGCGCCGGGTTGCCCGAGGCCATGGGTGCTGACGCCGCCGCCGGCACCTCACACCCAGATCCCAGCAGGCCTGCCCGCTTGACTCCCCGACCCGCCAGCCACTGACGCACCACGTTCGCGTTCAGCCCATGCCTGAGCGCCACTGCCGCGATCGACGCTCCAGGCTGTCGGCATTCGCCCAGCACCTTCGCCTTGAACTCGGCGTCGTGCACTCGCCGAGTCTTGTCCTTGTGTTCCATTGCTGTCCACCAATTCACATTGCTGGACACCATCGTCTCGGAGCTATCCAGCTCCTTCAAGGGGGCATGGCTGGTCGCTCACGCTGTGCCCCATGTGCGGTGGGCAGATGCGCATCATTGCCTTCATCACCCACAGCGCCGAAATCCGCCACATCCTGAACCACATCGGGGTGGAGTCTGCCCCCCCGCACATCACCCCGGCACGCGGGCCACCGCTGTGGGAGGGCTGCGACGCGCCGGTGGATGATGGTGCGCAAGGCGAGCCGGATTGGGATCTGGCAGCTCAACCCGACGAGGTAGACCAGCGCGTCAATTGGTGACCCAGTGAAGCGGCGGTATCCATCGCTGCGGGGAAGCAGCTGCGCGCGCGCCAGGCCCAAATGCATACTGCCTCCCAAGCTCTTGCCATTGAGCGGCAAGCGAGCGCTCAACCTTCCTTGGCCGAACGTGTTTCGAGGCCCAAAACTCGTGCCATACTTGGCCTCATGCGGTTGAATTTCCTATCCGTAAAGTCCTATTTCACCACAGCGCCAGCAGACTGCCCAGCAAGCGATGTCGCAGCCCGGCTGGATGCTGGCGGCTGTCTGTGTCTGAGGGAGCTCACAGCGTCATCAATCGGTGACAGCTCTACCCTGTAGCGACTTGCCAGCACGATACGGGGGTGATTCACTAACCGGCATTGCATACCGCCACAATAGCGGCGTCAGTCATAACCTGCGCGCTTCGTGGCTCCGCAAAACCCTGCTGTTTCAGCGGAGCCTTGAGCTTCCCACCTCGACCCGAGAACACCTGCCATGACCGATTCCCAGCAATGCATCACCCTGTGGGGCACGCCGCACTCCCTGTATACCGGCAAGATTCGCTCGTATCTGATCAAGAAAGGCATCAGCTTCCGCGAGCGCATGCCGGCTGAGCCGGCGTTTCAGCAGCGAGTCGTACCGGTGGTTGGTGCCGTGGTAGTACCCATTCTGGAGCTGGCCGATGGCACCATCGTGCAGGATACCAGCGACATGATCGACCATCTGGAGCAAGCCTTTCCCGCACGCCCGATGCTGCCGACCTCGCCGGTTCAGCGGGTAACCGCACTGCTGCTGGACGGCTTTGGTTCCGAGGGCCTGCTGGCCGCCGCCATGCACTATCGCTGGTCCTACCGCGCCGAGCAGGAACAATTCCTGCGCGCCGAATTCGGCCGCAGCGTGCACGCCGGCAACAACCGTGATGAGCGTCTGGCTGCAGGCGCGCAGATGATGAGCTACTTCAATTCCTTTCTGCCTTTCCTCGGTGTGACTCCGCAAAGCATCCCGGCACATGAGGCCGCCTATGAGGCGCTGCTGGATGCGCTGGACATTCACTTTCTCAGCCATCCGTACCTGCTCGGTGGTCACCCGAGCATTGCCGACTTCGGCTTTATGGCCCCGCTGTTTGCTCACCTCGGCCGCGACCCCTACCCGTCCGCGCTGATGAAAAATCGTGCACCGAATGTCTTCCGCTGGACCGAACGCATGAACCTTGCCGGTATCGGCGATGTCGAGTTTCCCGACCGTGCTGAAGCCTGGCTGCCCGACGATGCGCTTCCGGCCACCCTGGAGCCGGTTCTGGCGCTGCTGTTCAAGGACTGGGGCACTCTGCTGGCGGCGGATGCCGGGGCATTCAATGCCTGGAGCCAGGGACTGCCTGCAGGCACTCCGACGCATATAGCCCAGGAGCGCAAGATTCATCCCACCGTCGGCATGGTCGAGTATCAGTGGCGTGGCTGCAAAATCCAGCGCGCCAGTGCGCCACACGGTCTGTGGCTATTCGCCAAAGCCCAGGCAGCGGCCAACGGTCTGTCCGGTGCGGCGCAGCAGCGTGTAGCCGAACTGCTCAAGCGTACCGGCGGTGAGCCGGTCATGGCCTTGCAGCTGGCCCGGCAGATGAAGCGGGAGAACTACAACCTCGTCCTGCAATAGCCTTGCAGCCAGCCGGGCAATCACAAACCTGCGTCATGCAGGAGGATATTGCGCCAGGCGCTGGCCACAGCGGGTATCTGAGTAACCCCCGGCACTTCAAGGGTTCAGCGGAACGCCTGCATGCTATGTTCGCGCACTGGCCGGGGCCAGTTGAATGTTGCGGGCAGCGCGCGTGGAGGGTGGCCTCGGCGCGTAGCGACAGCCCGCCAAGGCCAACTTCCCTGTACCGGCTTACTGCCCATCCTGCATCCACGAATTACCGCGGTAGGTTGGGTTGAGCCACGCGAAGCCCAACAGGTATCAATGCACCGCTTTGTCGGGCTTCGCCGCAAGGCGGCTCAACCCAACCTACAATACGGACTTATTGACTCGGCATCATGCATCCATGAATTACCGGTAGATTGGGTTGAGCCACGCGAAGCCCAACAGGTATCAATGCACCGCTTACACCCCCAAGCCCTTCGTGCGCAAAGCGTTTGCCAAGGTGAGCAAGGTGTTCACCGACAAGGCATCGGGCAAGGACACCCAGCGCCCCCAGCTCGAAGCGCTGCTGAGCTTCGTCCGCGAAGGCGATACAGTGGTGGTGCACAGCATGGATCGGCTGGCCCGCAACCTCGATGACCTGCGTCGCTTGGTACAGAAGCTGACTCAGCGCGGCGTGCGCATCGAGTTCCTGAAGGAGGGCCTGGTGTTCACTGGCGAGGACTCGCCGATGGCCAACCTGATGCTGTCGGTGATGGGGGCCTTCGCTGAGTTCGAGCGCGCCCTGATCCGCGAGCGGCAGCGTGAGGGCATCGCCTTGGCCAAGCAGCGTGGCGCGTACCGGGGCCGCAAGAAAGCCCTGTCCGATGAGCAGGCTGCTACCCTGCGGCAGCGAGCGACGGCCGGCGAGCCCAAGGCGCAGCTTGCCCGCGAGTTCAACATCAGCCGGGAAACCCTCTACCAGTACCTCCGCACGGACGACTGACACATGCCGCGTCGCTTGATCCTCTCGGCCACGGAGCGGGACACCCTGCTTGCGCTGCCGGAAAGCCAGGATGACCTGATCCGCTACTACACCTTCAACGACTCCGACCTGTCGCTGATCCGCCAGCGACGCGGCGACGCCAACCGCCTCGGCTTCGCTGTGCAGCTCTGCCTGCTGCGCTACCCCGGTTACGCGCTGGGAACCGACAGCGAGCTGCCCGAGCCGGTCATCCTGTGGGTGGCGAAGCAAGTCCAGGCCGAGCCGGCGAGCTGGGCAAAGTACGGCGAGCGCGACGTGACCCGTCGCGAGCATGCCCAGGAACTGCGCACCGACCTGCAACTGGCCCCGTTCGGCCTGTCCGACTTCCGCGCCCTGGTGCGCGAGCTAACCGAGCTGGCCCAGCAGACCGACAAAGGCTTGCTGCTGGCCGGTCAGGCCCTGGAGAGCCTACGGCAGAAACGACGCATCCTGCCGGCGCTGAGCGTGATTGACCGGGCCTGCTCGGAAGCCATTGCGCGAGCCAATCGGCGGGTCTACCGCGCCCTGGTCGAACCACTCACGGACTCGCATCGGGCCAAGCTGGACGAGCTGTTGAAGCTCAAGGCCGGCAGCAGCATCACCTGGTTGACCTGGCTGCGCCAGGCACCGCTGAAACCCAACTCTCGGCACATGCTGGAACACATCGAGCGGCTGAAGACATTTCAGTTGGTGGACTTGCCCGAAGGCCTGGGCCGGCACATCCACCAGAACCGCCTGCTCAAGCTGGCCCGCGAGGGTGGGCAGATGACGCCCAAAGACCTCGGTAAGTTCGAGCCGCAGCGCCGCTACGCGACCCTGGCCGCCGTGGTGCTGGAGAGCACCGCGACCGTGATCGATGAGCTGGTCGATCTGCATGACCGCATCCTGGTCAAGCTGTTCAGCGGCGCGAAGCACAAGCATCAGCAGCAGTTCCAGAAGCAGGGCAAGGCGATCAACGACAAGGTGCGCCTGTACTCCAGGATCGGCCAGGCGCTGCTGGAAGCGAAGGAAAGCGGCAGCGACCCCTATGCCGCCATCGAGGCGGTGATTCCCTGGGACGAGTTCACCGAGAGCGTCAGCGAGGCCGAGCTGCTGGCCGGGCCGGAAGGCTTCGACCACCTGCACCTGGTCGGCGAGAACTTCGCCACCCTGCGCCGTTACACGCCGGCCTTGCTGGAGGTGCTGGAACTGCGCGCCGCGCCGGCCGCGCAAGGCGTGCTGGCAGCCGTGCAGACCCTGCGTGAGATGAACGCCGACAACCTGCGCAAGGTGCCGGCCGATGCTCCCACCGCCTTCATCAAGCCGCGCTGGAAGCCACTGGTGATCACCCCGGAAGGCCTCGACCGGCGCTTCTACGAAATCTGCGCCCTGTCCGAGCTGAAGAACGCCCTGCGCTCCGGCGACATCTGGGTCAAGGGCTCGCGGCAGTTCCGCGACTTCGACGACTACCTGCTGCTGGCCGAGAAGTTCGCCGCGCTCAAGCGGGAACAGGCCCTGCCGCTGGCGATCAACCCGAACAGCGACCAGTATCTGGAAGAGCGCTTGCAGCTGCTGGACGAGCAGTTGGCCACTGTCGCCCGCCTGGCCAAGGACAACGAGCTGCCCGATGCCATCCTCACCGAGTCCGGGTTGAAGATCACCCCGCTAGATGCGGCGGTGCCGGATCGGGCGCAGGCGCTGATCGACCAGACCAGTCAGTTACTGCCGCGCATCAAGATCACCGAACTGCTGATGGACGTGGACGACTGGACGGGCTTCAGCCGCCACTTCACCCACCTGAAGGACGGGGCCGAGGCCAAAGACCGGACGTTGCTGCTGTCCGCGATTCTCGGTGATGCAATCAACCTCGGGCTGACCAAGATGGCCGAGTCGAGCCCCGGACTGACCTACGCCAAGCTGTCCTGGCTGCAAGCGTGGCACATCCGCGACGAAACCTACTCGGCGGCCCTGGCTGAGTTGGTCAACCACCAGTACCGCCATGCCTTTGCCGCCCACTGGGGCGATGGCACCACCTCGTCCTCCGATGGCCAGCGCTTCCGCGCGGGCGGCCGGGGCGAAAGCACCGGGCACGTCAACCCGAAGTACGGCAGCGAGCCAGGACGGCTGTTCTACACCCACATCTCCGACCAATACGCGCCGTTCAGCACACGCGTGGTGAATGTCGGCGTCCGAGATTCCACCTATGTGCTCGACGGCCTGCTGTATCACGAGTCCGACCTGCGGATCGAGGAGCACTACACCGACACGGCCGGTTTCACCGATCACGTCTTCGCCCTGATGCACCTGCTGGGCTTCCGCTTCGCGCCACGCATCCGCGACCTCGGCGAAACCAAACTGTACGTGCCGCAGGGCGTGCAGGCCTACCCGACGCTGCGCCCGCTGATCGGTGGCACCCTGAACATCAAGCACGTGCGCGCTCATTGGGACGACATCCTGCGCCTGGCCAGCTCGATCAAGCAGGGCACCGTTACCGCCTCGCTGATGCTGCGCAAGCTCGGCAGCTATCCGCGTCAGAACGGCCTGGCTGTCGCCCTGCGCGAACTGGGCCGGATCGAACGCACGCTGTTCATCCTAGACTGGCTGCAAAGTGTTGAGCTGCGCCGCCGCGTGCATGCCGGCCTGAACAAAGGTGAGGCGCGCAACTCGCTGGCCAGGGCGGTGTTCTTCAACCGCCTTGGGGAAATCAGGGATCGGAGCTTCGAGCAGCAGCGCTACCGGGCCAGCGGCCTCAACCTGGTGACGGCGGCTATCGTGCTGTGGAACACGGTGTACCTGGAGCGCGCCACCCAGGGGTTGGTCGAGGCCGGCAAGCCGGTGGACGGCGAGCTGCTGCAATTCCTGTCGCCGCTGGGCTGGGAGCACATCAACCTAACCGGCGATTACGTCTGGCGGCAGAGCCGCAGACTGGAAGACGGGAAGTTTCGGCCCCTACGGATGCCCGTAAAACCTTAGCGTACGATTTTTTCCGAATTCTGCGAGCTCCCCACATACCGACAGAAGCACTTCGGCGCTGACCACGAGGTATCGGCGTGTGAACTCGCATCTTGGGAATCTGTGGGGGGGACCAAGACAGCGGCGCTAGGGGCTCATATCGTCGATCGGATCAGAGAGT
>NZ_MVOK01000048.1:0-10878 GCF_002018915.1 Pseudomonas sp. MF6396
AATGCACCAGGGATGCGACTTCTTCCGGCTTGCCCAAGCGGTGCATGGGGATCTGCTGATCGACGATCAGTTCGGTCCCGGCAGACAGGATCGACGTCTCGATCTCACCCGGTGCAATCGCATTGACCCGCACACCGTGTGGCCCGAAATCATGGGCCATTTCCCGCGTCAGTGCGGCCAGTGCAGCTTTCGAGCAGGCGTAGGCGACCCCGGCAAACGGGTGCACCCTGGAACCTGCAATCGAGGTGACGTTGATCACCGAGCCTTGCGCCGCCTTGAGCTCATCGAACAGCCCTTGGGCCAGTAACGCCGTGGAAAACAGGTTGACGTTGAACACGCTGAGCCAGGTGGCGTAATCGGATTCCAGCACGCCCAATCGTGCGCCGGCTTCGCCTTTGGGTGAAATGCCGGCGTTGTTCACCAGGGCATCGAGGCGTCCGCCGAGTTTCTCCCGGATCAATGGCAGGCTGCGGCGCACTTCGTCGATGTCTTCCAGGTCCAGGTGGATGTGGTTCAACTCGCCTTCAGCCCAGGGGCAGCCTTCGGTCCAGTTCTGTCGCGAGGCCGTAAACACGCGCCAGCCCGCAGCGTTGAAGTGCTTCACCGTGGCATGGCCGATGCCACGGCTCGCACCGGTGAGGAGGAGGGTTCGTTGCTCGGTCATGCAGGCGCTCCTGAGGAAGGGGTGGAGTGGTGAGACTATACCAGTAAAAATTATGATGCATCATATTCTAAATATGTTACTAATGAGCTGCGCCTCGGAATCATCGCCGTGCGCCGGCCACCAGGTGCAAGACACCCGGCGCTGACCGAAATATTGCTGCCAAAAACAAAAAAACCACCTGCCATCCCTTAGCTGCCGCTCACGCACGTAGCGAATTCGGAGAGACGCATGAACAGCAAAATCGCAACTGTACTGATGCTTGGAATGCTTGCCGGCCCTTTGAGCGCCGCTGAAAAACTGACCGTGGTGTCCTTCGGCGGCAACAACCGCCAGGCCCAGGAAAAAGCCTTCTACAAACCCTTCACCTCGGAAAAGAAAGTGGCGATCACGGCCGATGACTACAACGGCGAAATGGCCAAGATCCGGGTCATGGCCGACACCGGGAAAACCAGCTGGGACGTGGTCGAGGTCGAATCCCCCGAGCTGTTGCGCGGTTGTAGCGAAGGCCTGTTCGAGCCATTGGACTGGTCGCGCATCGGCAAGAAAGAAGATTTCATCCCGGCCGCCGTCAGCGATTGCGGGGTGGGTATCTTCATCTGGTCTACCGTTCTGACATACGACCCGAAAAAACTCGCCAGCGCGCCACAGGGCTGGGCGGATTTCTGGGACGTGAAGAAATACCCCGGCAAGCGCGGCCTGCGCCGTGGCGCCAAGTTCACCCTGGAGTTCGCCCTGTTGGCCGATGGCGTGGCCAAGGAAGATGTCTACACCTTGCTCGGCACCGAGGAGGGCGTGCAGCGGGCCTTCCGCAAACTGGATCAGATCAAGCCCGACATCCAGTGGTGGGAATCCGGCGCGCAGCCGTTGCAATGGCTGGCGGCAGGCGACGTGGTGATGACTTCGGCCTATAACGGGCGTGTCACCTCGGCGCAGGCGGAGGGACAATCGTTTGAAATGCAGTGGAATGGCAGCCTGTACGACCTGGATCACTGGGCCATCGTCAAAGGCTCGCCGAAGAAGGCCCTGGCGGAAAACTTCATCGCGTTTGCCAGTGCACCGGTTCAGCAGAAGCACTTTGTCGAGGCCATTCCTTATGGGCCAAGCAACACCAAAACCGTGGCACTGGTCGATGAGGCGGTGGGCAGCAAACTGCCGACTTCACCGGATAACCTGAAGAACGCCCGGGCCACGGATGCCGAGTTCTGGATCGACCACGGCGAAGACCTGGAAGAGCGTTTCATCGCTTGGGCCAACAAGTAATGCAAGGGGCCTGCGCGAGCAGGCCACATCACCGAAGCGAGGAGTCATGAACAATGCCGCTTGAGAAAGTATCGGCGCAACCCTGTCTGCTGGAGGCGGCCCCTGCCCGTGTCAGTGACGGGCAGGTCCTTGGGGTCCTTGCGCAGCACTACGCGATCAGCGGAAAACTCGAGCAACTGGGCGGCGAGCGCGACCTCAATTTCCGGGTCATGCTCGCGGACGGTACGTCGCGTCTGTTCAAGTTGTCGCATCCATTGGAAAACCCGCAGGTCGTGGACTTCCATAACCAGGCCATGCTCCAGATCGAGCGTAACGATCCGGCGTTGCCGGTGCAGCGTGTCTTTGCATCACTCGGCGGGCGATTCGTGGAGCCGGTCGAAATCGAAGGCCAGCGCATGTTGGTCCGTCTCCTGTCCTTCGTTGACGGCTTGCCGCTGCACCGCGTCGCCCACACATCGGTGAATTTCAGGCAGAACCTGGGCCAAGCGCTCGCCCGGTTCGACCTGGCCCTGGACGGCTTCAGCCATCCCGCTGCCGGGCACGTCCTGCTGTGGGACATGCAACACGCCCAGCGCCTCAGGCCCCGGCTGAAACACATCGAGCCGGGCGTTCGTCGCGACCGGATCGAACACAGCCTGGACCGCTTCGAATCCCAGGTACTGGGCAAGTGCGCCACGCTGCGCCACCAGGTGATCCATAACGACATGAACCCGCACAACATCATCGTCGATCCGGATCAGCCCGATGTGTTGCGCAACATCCTGGATTTTGGCGACATGGTCCACGCGCCGTTGGTCAACGAGGTCGCGGTCGCGGCATCGTACCAATTGGGGGTGGCGGGCGACGTCCTGGCCCCGGCGCTGGACATGATCCGCGCCTATCACCAGGTCAATCCCCTCACCGGCGAAGAATTGCAACTGCTGCCGGTGCTGATCTCCACACGCCTGGCGTTGTCGTTGTGCATCAATTATTGGCGGGCCGACCTGCACCCGGACAATCGCGAGTACATCCTGCGCAACTCATACCGCGCCCAGGATGCCCTGGCGGGATTGTCCGCAATGGCACCCGCCGAGATCCACGACAGAATCCTTGCCGCTTGCACCCAGGAGGTTGGCGCATGAGCATGATCAACGGTTTCACTTCTGAAGATGCCGATCGCCTGTCAGACAAGGAAAAACGCCTTGTCGAACGCCGGGCACGGTTGCTCGGCCCGGCCTATCGACTGTTCTACGAACACCCCTTGCACACGGTGCGCGGCGAGGGCGTGTGGCTGTACGACGAACAAGGCCGGCGGTATCTGGATGCCTACAATAACGTGGCGTCGGTGGGGCATTGTCATCCCCGGGTGGTCGAGGCGATCAGCCGGCAGGCCGGGCAACTCAACACCCACACTCGCTACTTGCAGGAGGGCATGCTCGATTACGCCGAGCAACTGCTGGGCACCTTTCCCGAGTACCTCGAGCGGGTCATGTTTACGTGCACCGGCAGCGAGGCCAACGATCTGGCGTTGCGCATCGCCAAACAGTTTACCGGCGGCACCGGCGTGATCATCACCCGCTTCGCGTATCATGGCGTCACGGGTGATATCGCCGAGCTTTCTCCGTCGCTCGGCCCGAGCATGGTTCTGCCACCCCACGTGCGCACCGTTCGCGCCCCCGATGCTTATCGGCTGGGTGCGGATCAAGTGGCCTCGACCTTCGTGGCTGACGTCCGTGCGGCCATCGATGACCTGCGCAAACACGGCATTCGTCCGGCGGCGATCCTGCTCGACGGCATTTTCGCCAGCGATGGCGTCTTTGCGGGCCCAACCGGCTGCATCGCCGAAGGGATCGCATTGGCCCAGGCCGAAGGCCTGTTGTACATCGCCGATGAAGTCCAGTCCGGCTTCGCCCGCACTGGCCTGAACATGTGGGGTTTCCAGCGGCACGACGTGCGCCCCGACCTCCTGACCCTGGGCAAGCCGATGGGCAACGGCCACCCCATCGCCGGCCTGGTCGGTCGAGCGCAAGTGGTCGATCACTTTGGCCAGAACATGCGCTACTTCAACACCTTTGGCGGCAACCCGGTGTCCTGCGCAGCGGGGCAGGCCGTGCTGGACGTCATCCGTGACGAACAGTTGCAGCAGCGCTCGCACACCCTGGGTGAATGTCTGTTGACGGGGTTGCGGGAGCTGGCCGAGCGTTACCCGATCATCGGCGATGTGCGCGGTGCCGGGATGTTCCTGGGGGTCGAGCTGGTGACCGATCGCGCCACAAAAGCGCCTGCCGCCACGCAGACCCGTCAGGTGGTCAACGCGATGCGCGAGCAGGGCGTATTGATCAGTGCTGCCGGGCCGCTGGAAAACGTGCTGAAGATTCGCCCGCTGCTGGCCTTCGAACAGGAGCATGCGCACTTGCTACTGGAAGCGGTCGGCACGGCGCTGGAAGGGCTGCAGCCGTAGCGGTTCAGACGATATCGTCGATCAGGATATGGTGCTGCCCACGGCTGCAGCGTTCGATGCGCGCCTCGACCTTGTACACCGCGCGCAGCATCTGCTCGTTGATCACTTCATGGCTCGGGCCGCTGCCCTGAGCGGTGCCATCGGCGATGACCAGCACCTGATCGGCGAAGCGCAAGGCCTGGTTCAGGTCATGGATGGCGATGAACACGATGACTTCGCGCTTTCGCGCCAGGTCGCGCATGAAGTTCAGCACCTGGACCTGGCGGTGCATGTCGAGGGCGCTGGTGGGCTCGTCCATCAGCAGGATCTGCGGTTCGCGCACCAGCGTCTGGGCGATTGAGACCAGTTGTTGCTGGCCGCCGCTGAGTTCACCCAGGTTGCGGAATGACAGCGGCGTAATGCCCAGGGCGTCGAGGATCTCATCGACCAGTTTCAGGGGTCGTCTCAGAAAACGGAAAATAAAGCACGCTAAGCGTGCGTGGAGGCTGGCACCCAGCGGTACAGCGTCGGAATGGACACGCCGAGGTTCTTGGCCACGTCCTTGGGCGGCACCCCGCTGGCCAGCAGCTTCTTGGCCGACTCGATCTTGCTGTCGGTCATCTTCGGCTTGCGGCCGCCTTTGCGGCCGAGCTGCTTGGCGACTTCCAGCCCGGCGCGGGTGCGCTCGACGGTCAGCTCGCGCTCCATTTCGGCAAGGCTCGCCATGACGTGGAAGAAGAACCGCCCGGATGGTGTGCCGGTGTCGATGGAGTCGGTGAGGCTCCTGAACTGGACACCGTGCTTGTGCAGATCGTCGACCAGATCGACCAGTTGCTTGACCGACCGGCCCAGCCGGTCGAGCTTCCAGACGACCAAAGTATCGCCTTCGCGCAGCATTTCGAGCGTCTTGGCCAAGCCAGGCCGGTCTGCCCGCGTGCCACTCACCTTGTCCTCGAAGACCTTTTTACATCCGGCCTTGCTCAAGGCTTCGCGTTGCAGCTCCAGGTTCTGATCCTGCGTCGAGACGCGCGCATAGCCAATCAACATGGCTTGTCTCGCGCCCGGTCGATGCGTTCCTGCATCGCCTGCATCACTTCTTCGTGGGTGTACGATCTGGCGTTGGCGTCGGTGGCTTGCCGCAGGGCTTCCTCAACCTCGCGCGTCATCCGCTCGTAATCCTCCGGCCACAGCGCTTGCTCCATGCGCAGCGACGCCTGACCCAGCAGGTGCAGCAGGCTGAACAGCCGCATGTCGTTGGTGGCGACGATGCGCTCCCGAATCTGCTCCTGAATAGCTTCGCTAGCCCGATGCGCTTGTGGTGTGGCAGTCCCCTCGTAGTCAGCGGGGAATTCCGCTTCCTCGGCAATCCTTGCCCAGGCGCTGGCCAGCGCCTCGATGGTTGACGTGCTCATTTCCGCCGCTCCTGTGCTCTTTGGCGAATCAACCGGCCAAGGGGCCTCGACGCGAAAACCAGCAGCATCACGCCTATCGGATACCAGGTCGAGAAGACCACCAAGGCATCGAAGGCTGGCCGTCCGGTGTTGGTAGGCAGTACGGCGGTCACAGCCATCAACCCGCCGACCGTCCAGATGATGCGCCACACGTAGGGCATCACGCGGGGCACGTAGCCGTCATCGAAAGCGGTCTGGTAGTAGCGGCGCAGGCCGCGCTCGGCAAGCGCCTGGCGCTGCCGCTCCGACAGCGCATCCGTCCGGCCATACCAGCGCCGGAATGGTGGACAGCGCAGCAGCAAAGGGGTGAAGAGGATCATCACCGCCACGATCGCGACACCCCACGCCATGACGGCGCCGGCATCGGGCCGCTTGGCGTTCTCGATCACGGGCGCGAAGACGCCCGGAGCACCGATCATCCAGAACAGCGCAATGTGCTGATGGAAGGAGAGCTTCATTTGCTCATCCACTTGCGCAGCAGGCGCTTTTTCAGGGAGGCGCGTTCTTGCGGGTTGCGTCCCTTGTGATTGGCGATGCGATCCGCCGTGGCGGCCTGGCGCTTGACGGGCCAGTAGGAGCGGCCATCCTTGCCCATCGACCAGACGCTGCTGGCCTGGTTTTCCAGCAGGGGCAGATGGGCGCTCAGGGCTTCGGGCGACGCGCTGGTCAGCGCCGTGCGCTCACGGGTGCGCCAGCGCTGATGCCAGAGCTTCTTGTCCTCGCGCTCGCTGCCGCAGGTCGTGTGCCCGACGATGGGTGTTTTGCGGCGGCTGCGGCTCATAACGTAGTGGTCTCCAAGAACATTCAGGACTGATCCCAGGCGTCGATGGTCAAGACCTGATCGGCAGGACAGGCGGCTACGCGGTCGGGAACTGGATGGTGTTCAGTCTCATGCCGACCCCATTCGATTGATCGCGTCGCTTGCGGCACGCTGCGACGCAAGGAGGTTTGCGACCTGGTTTAGCAGCCGTGTCCGCTGCATGTCTGTTACCTATCTCCCCGACCGCTCATTGGACCAACTCCAGAGATTGGGCTCTATCGCTCAGCCAATACGAAACCGGCATTGGCTGATGCCACAACCGAGACGAACACAAATGGCTCGGTACCTGTATTTCGCGCCCCGTGCACTTGGCCCGGTCTTGCCACGGCTATCTCACCTTCCCTGAGGGCACGAACAATCCCATTGCCCTGAAAGTAATCAGCCATTCCCGACAAAACAGTCCACGTGTCTTGGCCGTGAGGATGAATGTGAGCCGCAATTTCCTGCCCGGGATGGACATGCCAAACCACGATAATTGAGTCTCGGGTTTCAAGCACAACGGAACGAATAGGCTCGCCTTCGGACGGCTGAACATACTCGGCTACAGAAAATATTCTCGATTCAACAGTCATCGGAGATCCCTCTTTCACAGTGCCCCCAGACAGGCTGGATATGAGTTCTAACTCGAATTTGAACGGGAGGCTGGTCGTGCGGTCGTGCAGTTGCCGATGAGCGTGTCGGCTGCTGCCTCCTTGCCCACCAGCGAACTCACGTCCGTTGCGGCCATCCAGAAGGTCTTGCCCGAGCGCGGCTCATAGGTCGCGGGATCGAACACGCCAGAGGGGCCGAACATCGGCGGCTTGATTGGTCATGGCTCCATGCCTTTGTCGTTACGGTCTTCATCGTCGGCATCCTGACGCACGGCGGGCAATTGCTGGAGCAACGCCGGCAGCCATTCCTGTACCGTCTCCCACACCACATCGAGGTTGATGTCGAAATAGCCGTGAGCCATGCGATTACGCATATTGCGCATGCTGCGCCACGGCACGTCGGCATGCGCCTGGGTGAACTCGACGTAGCCATCCATCACCTTTGTGGCCGCCTCGCCGATGACGATCAGGCTCATGATGACGGCCTGCTGGGTGCGCTTGTCGGCCAAGAAGTCGTCCTTGGCCATCCCTTCCACGAAGCTGCGCGCATCGGTTGCGGCCTGCTGAATGTGGTCGAGGTAATCGGGCAGGCGGTTCTCGCTCATATCGGTTGCGCCTCCGCGAGCACCTTGGCCCGGAACTTCGGCGGCAGGTCGCCGGGAGTCAGCAGATCGACGTCAACGCCGAGCAGCGATTTCAGTTCTTCTTCCAAATCGCCCAAGTCCAACAACGTGGCACCGGGCAGCGCATCGACCAACAGGTCGAGGTCGCTGCCATCCCGGTCGGTGCCATGCAGCACCGAGCCGAAGACGCGCGGGTTCGCGGCGCGAAAGCGGCCTACCGCTTCACGCACTGCGCTTCGCTTCATGTCAAGCACAACAGACGGTCGCATGGGCATCCTTTCTTATCGAAACTCGTTGAGATGATATGCAATCAAGAATAGAATTTCAAGAACTATTTTCGAGAATCGCAATGCCTTGATTCCCGTGCCGCGTGTCACTTTCAGAAGGCGACAGCACGAAATATCAAAAGTCGACCGCACGGTCTTTTCTGACGTTGGAGTCGCCTCAGAAAACGGAAAATAAAGCACGCTAAGGCGTAGTTCCCTCGGGCTACACCGCGTCCGCACTGCGCGGTTCTTTCTTCCCTTGCAGTGACGCAATCAGCGGGCAGGAAACGTTCCCCTTCCGCGCATGGCAGGCGCACACCAAATCAGACAGCACGGCCTCCATGCGCGCCAGGTCAGCCATCCTCTCGCGCACGTCCTTGAGCTTGTGCTCGGCCAGGCTGCTGGCTTCCTCGCAATGGGTGCCATCCTCCAGCCGCAGCAGCTCGGCGATCTCATCCAGGCTGAAGCCCAACCGCTGGGCTGATTTCACGAAGCGCACCCGCGTTACATCCGTCTCGCCATAGCGGCGAATGCTGCCGTAAGGCTTGTCCGGTTCCGGGAGCAAGCCCTTGCGCTGATAGAACCGGATGGTCTCCACATTGACCCCGGCCGTCCTGGCGAAAACGCCAATGGTCAGGTTCTCCAAATTGTTTTCCATATCGCTTGACTCCGTACATAACTACGGAAGTAAGCTTAAGCTATCCAATTCAGATTCGAAAGGACAAACGTATGTCTGAACCTCAAAACGGGCGCGGCGCGCTCTTCACTGGCGGGCTGGCCGCCATCCTCGCCTCGGCTTGCTGCCTCGGGCCGCTGGTTCTGATCGCCTTGGGGTTCAGCGGCGCTTGGATCGGCAACTTGACGGTGTTGGAACCCTATCGCCCCATCTTTATCGGCGTGGCGCTGGTGGCGTTGTTCTTCGCCTGGCGGCGCATCTACCGGCCGTCAGCCGCCTGCAAACCGGGTGAGGTTTGCGCGATTCCCCAAGTGCGAGCTACTTACAAGCTCATTTTCTGGGGCGTGGCCGTGCTGGTTTTGGTCGCGCTCGGATTTCCCTACGTCGTGCCATTTTTCTATTGATCACAGGAGTTCACCATGAAAAAGCTGCTTTCCGCCCTTGCCCTCGCTGCCGTTGTTGCCCCCGTGTGGGCCGCCACCCAGACCGTTACGCTGTCCGTACCGGGCATGACCTGCTCGGCCTGTCCGATCACTGTCAAGAAGGCGATTTCCAAGGTCGATGGCGTCAGTAAAGTTGACGTGACCTTCGAGACGCGCGAAGCGGTGGTCACCTTCGATGATGCCAAGACCAGCGTGCAGAAACTGACCAAGGCTACCGAGGATGCGGGCTACCCATCATCAGTCAAGAACTGATCATGAAAGACCCGAAGACACTGCTGCGGGTCAGCATCATTGGCACAACCCTCGTGGCGCTGTGTTGCTTCACCCCTGTTCTGGTCATTTTGCTCGGTGTGGTCGGCTTGTCCGCGCTGACCGGCTATCTGGACTATGTGCTGCTGCCTGCGCTGGCGATTTTCATCGGCTTGACCATCTACGCCATCCAACGAAAACGCCAAGCCGATGCCTGCTGCACCCCGAAATTCAATGGAGTAAAAAAATGACCGAAATCACCGTGAATGGCATGACCTGCACATCCTGCGCCACCCATGTCAAAGATGCTTTGGAAAAGATTCCCGGCGTGAATGCCGCTGTGGTGTCCTATCCAGAAAGCCGCGCGCAAGTCATGGCAGACACCGCCGTGAGCCACAACCAACTGCTGGCCGCCATCGCCGCATTGGGTTATCAAGGCTCGATCCGGGTTGGTGATTTCAAAGATGAACCAAAAATCCGTGATGCACTTGAGGGCGCCGGTTTGCATATCGCCATCATTGGCAGCGGCGGGGCCGCGATGGCGGCGGCGCTGAAGGCCGTCGAGCAAGGCGCGACGGTCACGCTGATCGAACGCGGCACCATCGGCGGCACCTGCGTCAATATCGGCTGTGTGCCGTCCAAGATCATGATCCGCGCTGCCCATATTGCCCATCTGCGCCGGGAAAGTCCGTTCGACGGCGGTATTGCGGCAACTGTGCCTGCGATTGACCGCAGCAAACTGCTGGCCCAGCAGCAGGCCCGTGTCGATGAACTGCGGCACGCCAAATACGAAGGCATCCTGGACGGCAATCCAGCCATCACCGTTTTGCACGGTGAAGCGCGTTTCAAGGACGACCAGAGCCTGGTCGTCCGTTTGAACGAGGGTGGCGAGCGCGAGGTAACGTTCGACCGCTGCCTGGTCGCCACCGGTGCCAGTCCGGCCGTGCCGCCGATTCCGGGCCTGAAAGAGTCACCCTACTGGACTTCCACCGAAGCGCTTGTCAGCGACACCATTCCCGCACGCCTGGCCGTGATCGGTTCGTCGGTGGTGGCGTTGGAACTGGCGCAAGCCTTTGCCCGGCTCGGCAGCCAGGTCACGATCCTGGCACGCAGCACCTTGTTCTTCCGGGAAGACCCGGCCATCGGCGAGGCCGTGACAGCCGCTTTCCGCGCCGAGGGCATCGAGGTGCTGGAGCACACGCAAGCCAGCCAGGTCGCCCATGTGAACGGCGAATTCGTGCTGACCACCGGACACGGTGAATTGCGCGCTGACAAGTTGCTGGTTGCCACCGGTCGGGCACCGAATACGCGCAGCCTCGCGCTGGACGCGGCGGGGGTCACTGTCAATGCGCAAGGGGCCATCGTTATCGACCAAGGCATGCGCACGAGCAACCCGAACATCTACGCGGCCGGCGAC
>NZ_MVOK01000049.1:0-9785 GCF_002018915.1 Pseudomonas sp. MF6396
CGAGGTGCTTGCAGCGGCAAAAAAGGCTGAAATAGACGGCAGGTTTGACCGGGATTTGAGCGGCTACCGTTTTTTGAAAGTGTCGATGGCGAAGTAGCCGGAAAACAGGGGCTACTTCAGACCATCCTTAGAAAGGTATTGTCGACAACCAGAAGAACGGCGTTCTTCATGCAAAGTTTCGCCAGTTCCGCAATATTGATGTCCAGAAAAGCCGGGTTGGTGGGTGCCTCGATAAAGACCATTCTGGTGTCGGGCCGCAGGGCCGCCTGAAACGCCGCCGTTTCGTACGCTTCAATGACCGACAGCGTTATGCCACGCTGACGTGTTTCATGCTCAAGCTGTTCGATCACTTCATAGAACAGGCCGCGGGGCACGATGACGTGGTCACCTGCGCCCAGCAGCGCACGAAAGACCAGCAGGCAGGCGGTCATTCCGCTGTTGACTGCCAGACTGTAGGCGCAGTGTTCGATGGCACGAAACTTCGCCTCCAGGACGGAAACGGTGGGGTTGGCGTAGCGCTGGTAGGCAAAGTTTTCCCCCTCTGCATTGCCGAGCATGTCCCTCCCCGCTTCAACGGAGTCCAACAGTGCCGCGGAATTGCAGATCAGTGCGGGCACTGGAAACTGATCCAGGCCCGCCTCATGTTGCCCCAGGTGGATCGCGCGGGTAGCAGCGCCGAGTGGCGAAGACAGCAGATAATCACGGCGCTGCCGTTCACGCGGGCTCACGTTTTTGGTTGGGCTCATGAATGGCCTGATTCCGAAAGAGAGGGCTGATCCAGCCCGTTGATGATGACCTGCCCCTGGCGACCTGAGGGTGGTGCCGTTTACTCGTACTTGTAGCAAGGCACCACTTTTCCACCCAGCGAGACGATGGAGAACCTTTCCATTTTCGGCATGACGGCACAGGCCAGGCTCACTTGGGCCGCGCTGCAATGCAGCTCCTTTACCCAGATGGGATGATCCGCCTTGAAGCACTCGTGCTTCAGGTGCAGCAAATGTTGATCCAGTGGCATTCTGTCCGGGTCGCGTGGCATGGGGGCTGATGTCATCCTGGCGCGCTGCGTCGAATCAAACGCCAGGCGCAGGCACCGCAGCAGCCGTGGGTGCCGTGCCAGGTTGTTCCTTGAACCTGTCCATTCCCGGGTGACCTCTTCCAGGCCTTCGGCGACTTTGTATTGCTGCACCAGCTCCTTGATGGCGCGTGCTGCGGCGTGGCTCGGGTACAGCGAACAGCCACCGCCAACCACATGCACATCGGCGATTGTCTTGTCTGGGCAATAGGCAATGAAAACGGGATAGGGTATCTGGCTGGTGGCGTCGAACACTTCGATCGAGGCCCCGATGGCACCTTGCGCATCGCGCAAGGTTTGCAGCAATGCTTGCGGCATCGAGGCGTGAGCGATCTTTCTTATGGGTGTTTTGCACTCGTAAAAGAAGTGCTGTGCAATAAAGCGGCCGATACCGTGGCGCTCTATGACTTCGCTCGCGGCATGTATCGCCGCCTCGGTGAACCCGTAGCCTGCTGCCACACCCGTACCACAGGAATATCGGCGCGCAGCGCCATAGTCGGCATCATCGCCAGCGATGGCTTCATTGGCATACTGATGATTGATCAGGAATGACGGGTAGTGCAGATCAGCGCCGCCTGATGCTTCATGCGCCGCAAAGTGGATGACAGCCATCTGTGCAGTCTTCGAATGACGAAGCATCTGCACCGGCAGTACGCCCTGCAAGGCCGGTTGGGAAACAACCGAATCAAAACACTGCAAGACGCTATGGGAGCGTAGTTGAAGTGGCCCCATGCTATGTTCATACGCTTCATACTTGGCGCCGATGCGCGCCTCTGCTTCATACCCTTTTCCGCAGCCGACAGACTCCATGTCACGGCTGTCAGAGGGGAATTCAAGCGTGGCCACAGTGCTGGACAGCGGGCTACCGTAACGGTTCAGGGTTACCTGTATTCCTTCGTTGATAAAGTGCTGATCTATCACACTTTCTGCATCTTGCAATGACAACGTACGCTCGGGAGCAATCATGTTCATCGGCTGGAATTTCCATATACGCTGAAAGAAAAATGAGGCGCAGCAAGCGCCTCATTCATTTTCATCACTCAGCCAGTACAGCAGCTTCTTCTGGCGTGAACTCTTCTTCCAGCTTGACGCTATCCACTTCGTCTTCAGCAGGTTGGTCGACCTTGAACTCGTTGATATACATGCAGCAGTACTTACCCATGGAAATATCCTTTTCATGATGGATTCATGTGCGCACTTGTTTTCAGGTGCAGGTCGAGAGTAATACCGGCCACTTTCACTGCCCATAGGAAAAGTCCTGACTCCAGGCGCGAATACGTGGTTTATGGGGTGTTACTTGAGTGCCAGAATGCGCCGAAACAGGGAACAGTGTTTCCCACGCACAATTGCTGTGCGCACGCGAAAAGCAAAAAGCCCCTGAAACCGTAGGTTTCAGGGGCTCTTGCATGTATGGCGGAGAGATAGGGACTTTCCGAATCAACCCCTCAAGCCCTTTAAAATCAAGACCTACAAGGCTTTCAGGCGATTTTGCTACAAATTTTTGCTACAAATTCAGACCAAAACCAGCTACATTTTTCGGCATCCCAACCCAACGATCAGTGACGAAAATGGCAAGCGAAAACCTCGTTCTACGGTCAGGCACTTGGCACGTCCGCCTAAGCATCCCGAAGGACGTTCGCCACGTCCTGAACCGAAGCGAGTTCACCGAATCGCTCAAAACCGGCAGCAAGCCAGAAGCTCAGGTAAAGAAATTGGCGTTCCTACATGTATGGAAACAGGCCATAGCAAACGCTCGGCTACGCATTGCAGGGCCAACCCCCGACCACCTGCCAGAAACCTCGTTTAGCGTTTCCCAGATGATTCAGACAAGCCAGCAAGACGGGCTGCTAAGCCTTGTCATGGCTAAAAATTCCGATGACGTAGACCCGAGGTTCAGCCGGGAAAGCTTGGACGAACTCGGAAGTTACATCATCGACGTAATTTTGCATGGTCAGAAATGGAAAAGCCCCAAGGAAGCGTTTGAAGCCAATTTCGACCTATACGGCCAAAAACCTTTCAGCGAATACCAAGTTTTCAAAGAAAAATGGTATGAATTGGGTGAAAATATTCCGCTCGAACGAAAAATTGAGCGATTTAATGACTACATCCGCCTACAAAAAATCGTAGAACATTACGAGATCACCGCAGGGCAAACCATCAGCGTCAGCAGCATTGAAGAAATTAAATCAATTCTCGACAACCCCACCAACTACAAAATCAAGTCCCCCATTACAACTAATAGAATCGCCTCATTTGAAGCCTATCAGACCAAGACCAAGGGCATTATTCAAAAGACAGTAGACACGCAAGCAAATCGCTTGAAATTGATGAATGCTTGGCTTGAGACAGAGCAACGCGACCTCAACCACGAAAGCATTGCCAGCTATCTCGATACGCTCAACCTTTCCATTAAGACAAAAAAGCAATACCTATTCGCCGGGTCAAGTTTTTGGAAGTGGGCCATTAAGCACGACGAAAATTTTAAAAAGCTGCACCGCGACCAACAATCACCGTTTGAAAAACACGACTTTCCAGTAAATCGCAGCAAAAAGAACGATGGAGCGATGGAAAGGAAGGCATTCACACCAGAAGACGTTGCAAGGCTCTATGAAGCCGCCAAAGCCACCAAAAAACGTGAAACACTCACCGACCTTATACTATTAGGTGCTTACACCGGGGCACGCATTGAAGAGCTTTGCCAGCTTCAAGCCCAAGACATAGTGACCGAGGAAGGCATTCAATGCTTCTACTTCTATGATGGAAAAACCGCCGCCAGCGAACGACATACGCCGATACACCCAGCCATAAAAGAAACCGTGGAAAAGTTGATCCGTAATTCAAAAGACGGTTTCTTGATTAGCTCACCAGCAGGAAACAAATACGGAAACCGATCCGACGCACTCAGCAAACAATTTGGCAGATTAAAAACCACTCTTGAATATAACAGCCAATACGTCTTCCATAGTTTCCGCAAGACCGTTATCACGCAATTACAACGTGCAGACGTGCCCGGAATACTCATTGCCTCAATCGTCGGACATGAGACAGGAACAGTCACATTTGACGTATACAGTGCAGGGCCAAGCCCGAAGCAAAAACACGATGCAATATCAAAACTAAAATACAAGCTAAAAATCTAAAATCGCAAGCGTTACACGTTAAAATTCAGAACAATAATCAAAGGTTCCTAAGCTCTTACCCACCAGAAGAGCTTTTGACCTTTTCTAAACGACCATCTTTTTTACAAATCGTCTCGCATAATGCACGCCCCTGCACACGCCTCATGTATACGCACGCACACGCCTGCGTCTTTAGTTATCAATATATAGATATCAAATATATTAGATAACAATAATAAAGATTACTACACCGCACGCACACATACGCAAGCACAAACAGCCTACAAATTTGATTAAAATTTAATCTATGGTAAATTACAAATAAGGGCAATGAGCAAAGCGATATGAAGCATTTATCAACCCTTTGGTTACAACTTCACACTTTTGCTTCGCAAAAGATGAGAAGTGGTAACGCCGGGCCAAAGGGTGCCCCTTTGGATACCCAAGAGCAAAGCAAAAGCATCTCGCTGAAATTTAGGAGTAATAAATAACAACTACTGAGGGTTAAATGAGCAATGAAATCAAAAGCACAACCATGCTATATAAGAGACTTAATTTTTCAGTCTCTACACTTAAAAAATTAGGCAAATCCTTAAAGCATTCCTTGCGTGTTCACAGCAAAGAAGAAAAGAAAATACAATGGGATGAAGACCTATCCCACAACAACATATTTATAGTCAATGGTATGTCTGTACCAATGAATGAGGCGTCGGCCTTGTCATTCATTAAAGACACACTAACGCCTTTTCATCTGGTCAATAGAAGCAAAGAGCAGAGAAAAGAAGATGTAGAAACCAAAGGCAAATATAAATACAAAATTAAGAAAATCATTAAAGATGAGGCAGGCCAACCCATAGCCGCCTACCTTGATGATCTGATCGACCGTGGCGATTACATCGACAGCGAACAGGTCAAAGAAGATTTTGAAGCCTTCGAGGTCAGCAGGAAGGCCCAGAAGCTCAAAAGCGTCCAGAACTACATAGACCTACATAACACCATCACCCAAGCAGAAAAGCCGCTGGATGGTCGTAGAACAGTCATCCAAGAGGCTTTCTTTAAATTCCCCATGCACAACCAAGTAGACCTACCGCCTGAATTTTATGTTTCTGCAATTCAGGACTTCTACGCCAAATATTTTCCTGACTATAACGTCCTATTAACGGTCTACCACGGCGATGAATTAGAGGGAGGTAAAAAGAAGGTTGGCGACCACCCGCATATTTTTATCGACTGTAAAAACAAAAGAACAGGTGAATACGACCTGACAGAACAGCAAGCGGTGCTTGCCAACAAAGTCATTAAAAATGTGGAATTTTTCAAGAGTTATACACCTGTAAATACCAAGCAACAAACCTACCAAGAAAGCCAAATCATAGGCGAAGCCTTGCAGGAGTTATTTTACAAGCACATCAATAAAAAATTCAAAACTGAGAACATCTCACTTGTAGCTAATAGATTGGAACAGACCCAAGAAAACCTTGAACTTAGAAAACAAATCAGGCTTGAAAGTAAGAAAGCCAAAGAAGACAGGGCATTTAACCTTTATACAATGCGACAAGAGCAACTTGAAAATACAGAAAATAAGCTTGAGGAAGTCACAATAGAAGTCGAGAACAAGCAACAAACAAAAGGCACGATTGACCAAGAAATACGCCAAGGCCAACAAATAAACCTTAATTTACAAATGAAGATTGAAAAGGCCGAATCACATTGGGGCAAAAGACTTGGCCAGTTTGACAGTAAAATCAAAGAAAACACGACAACCCTTAGCACCTTGACGCAGAAACGAATAGATATTCAGCGAGACATTACACAGCTACAAAATAAAAAAGTAGAGTTGGGGAAGAACTTCAAAGCAGAAAAAGATAAATTACAAAAAAATCTAAATGATTTAAAAGAAAAAGTGACAGCCGAATCCGCAAAGCACAAAAGAATTAAGCAAGCTATAACGATACTTGACCAAAAACTAGAACCACTAATCCATAAATTTGACGTAAAGGTGGACAAGGTACTACATGCCAAACGAATGCACGAGGACACCGATACCCTGTATCAAGAAATGAAAGAAAACATCTTACAAACCGCTAAATACATGGGAAAAGAAAAGCGACACGACTATCTATGGTCTGTAAAAGAACAGCTTGAAGAGAAAGGACTAGACCCCAACAAGGTTGCATTTGGCTTTAAAGAAAAAGTTCAGCTATTCGTATCTGACAAGTTTACCAACACGCAAATAATAGAATTTGACAGAGAAGAAGCCGAGCAGGCGAAACAGGCCAGAAGGAGAAGACTTTTAAAACCTAAGCCCCCAAGCCCGTTTCAAGACCCTTATGACCCTTATCAATAGCCAAACCCACTCAATAAAAAACCCGCAGCAATGCGGGCTTTTTATTTCAGTCAAATCTAAATTTGCTGGCTTCTAAATACTCTTCAACTTGGTCAAAGGCAAACCAATACCGTTTTAATCCTTCAGCCACTTTCCCAGTGGTATTAGATCCCGCAAACGGGTCAAGCACCACATCACCGGGATCGGTAAGAAGCTTGATAAAAAACTCAGGCAAAGCAGCCGGAAAGCGTGCAGGGTGTATTTTAATCCCCGCTTCTTTACATCTTTTCGTGTAAGAATCGTTAGCCGAATTATTTCCGAATTTCAACAAGTCAGTTGGCGTATCATCGTCAATCATATTTGGTGGTATGGAGCCACCAGCGTGAACTTTATCGAAGGAGTCACGGATAGCGTGCCCAGATGGCCTAGTAGTAGTTTTAACGCCTTTCTTGTTCAATCTAAGCATATCGTCACTGTATGGACGTAAGGCGTTCCTATTATTTGCCTTGGGCCATGGAGTTTTTGATAGCCACCAAACGTATTCAACGGAGTCTTTAATTCGTATACGGCGAACAGTAACCCATTCCGCAGGAACTGGCATTTTTGCGGGATTGTACCAGAAGCACTCTTGTGCAAGGTAGAAACCGACAGTTTCAACCAATTCGATCAAAAGCTTGTAATGATAAATCGAGCGTGTTGGCTCGCCTTTATTGTAACTACCGCCAATGTTAAGGACAAAACTACCATCATCGGTAAGGATTCTGGCTACTTCCTTAGCAAACGGGATAAACCATTCATTGTAATCGGCTTTATCTTTGTTTCCGTAAGCTTTCTTAAAATGCAAAGCATAAGGGGGAGACGTGACCACAAGATTAACCGACCCGGTTTTTATGCTTTTCAGGTAATCCAATGAATCCCCGAGATATGCCTCTCCCCGGTCGGTGGAATAGAAAGGATTAGAAAAGCCATTCTCAAAAATATTAGGAATGGCCAATTTTTCAGTTTCTTCAACTGCAAGGGTAAGTTGTTCAGTCATTCTGGCCGTGATCTAATAGAGGATTTTCGAGGATATGGCGAGCCAAATCCTACCACACGGCAAGGTTAAGTTAATGGGTTGTCAATGTCAACCAATTTAGACGAATGGGTCTCACAGGCAGACGCGGCAAGGCTCAGAGGCGTTACCAGACAAGCCATAGGCCGACTGATCAAGCGGGGACGAGTCCGCACCCTGACCGTAGCCGGGTATGTCCTCGTCTCTCGTGAGGACGTTATGAATTTCCAGCCGGAGAAGGCTGGACGCCCAAAGGTAGCCAAGGAGCAGTGAATGATCGAGTTACGGCAACGTCTATCCGAACTCAGCAACGAGGAACGGGAAGAAATTTTCAAATACCTCCGTAGTCAGATAAAAATACATACTCTGGAGGATGAGTTTAACGCACAGGCGGAAGTCATACTGGAAGCCATTTCACGCGGCTCAGATCTTACCAAGCGAGGAATCCGGGGGATTATTGCAGAAGCGAGTTTCAAAGTTGAAGTTCTGGATAAACTAACAGGCTGGCAAGACATCACGCCGCCCGGCGACCTCCCGTTCGACTTTAAAATTTCCGATACCATTGGAGACATTGGTATTCAGGTAAAAATGCAGCGTAAGAAAGAACAGCGACCTATGATGGCAAATGAAGGCTATCGCGTCCTTTCCCCCGAAAAATATGTTGTTGAAACTCAAAAGACACGAGGTGGTAAAAAAGGCGAGGAAAACACCCGACCATACCGCTTTGGAGAGTTTGACCTTCTGGCGGTATCTATGCACCCGGCTACAAATGACTGGAGCCAATTCCGCTACACTGTAGCATCTTGGCTACTCCCAGATTTTAAGGACGCAAGCTGTATTTTGAAATTCCAACCCGTCCCATTACATAGGGATGATGAGTGGACGGATTCGCTCGAAGAGTGCATTGAATGGTATAGGTCTGGCCGACAGCATACTATTAGCAAGTAATTACCAAGTCCAAAACACTAAAAGCCCGCAAACAAGCGGGCTTTTTACCGTCCAAGTTTGACAAAGCCCGAAAGTATGGCAACTTGAAAGGAGCAGAAAAAGAAAACCACCTTGGGCAAGGTGGTCTGGATACAGCGATAAAAATTTAATCTACACAAACTATTTAATCATCAAAAATTTTATTGTCAAGTCTCTTCCCAAGGTTTCTTTTTCTAAATAACTATTAGAAGAGGATAACGATGGGATGCGTAAAACTATTTGAGGACTACTTACCAAAGAGACCTTATCACACCGATGATTTAATCAGCGGCTTAAAAATCAACAAAAAAGAAAAAGCGAAACTTGCTCGACTGGTCCAACCAAACGGCCCTACCCATAGATATTGGATGGTTTTCGATCTGGACAAGACCAACGCGGGGATGCATTGGGATGACGTTGGAGCACCAGCCCCTAACCTAATCGCTCGAAATCCGGCCAATGGGCACGCCCATTTGCTCTACCTGCTACAAACCCCTATCCGAACTGCAATCGACGCCAAAACAGCCCCTTTACGCTACGCTGCGGCCATCGAAGCGGCATTGTGTAACCTACTGGGAGCAGACCGAGGCTATTCCGGCTTGATCTGCAAGAACCCGATCAACTCCCATTGGATCGTTACCGAGTGGCAGGCCGATCCATACACGTTGGACGACTTAGCCGATTACATCGACTTAACCCCGGAGAAAGCGAAAGAGAAACCCGTAGAGGACTATGGCCTTGGTCGTAACTGTATGCTTTTCGATGAATTGAGAGCGTGGGCATACAAGGCTATACGCCAAGGCTGGCCCGACTACAATCAATGGCTAAACGCTTGCCTAGACCGTGCCACCGGCTACAACGTTAATTTTACTACGCCGTTGGACATATCCGAGGTTAAACACACAGCCAAGAGCGTAGCGAAGTGGACACATAGAAACTTTACCCGTGGCACCTTTGACGATTATGTCGCCAGAACCCACACAAGCAAAATTCAAGCAATCCGAGGCAAGAAAGGCGGAAAAGCAAAAGGTAAAACCAAGAGAGAACGAGGCATTATCTTGCTTGAGGCCGGGGCGTCTATTCAGCAAGTCATGAAGGAGTTAAATGTAAGCAGAGCGACAGCATACAACTGGAGAGTGACTCCGTAACATTATAATCTGTCTAAATAGCCTATACTAGAACTGTCGCTTATACACAACTGACGATACAGAACAAAAGGATAAAGTACAACTATGTGGACGCGGGAGCATG
>NZ_MVOK01000050.1:0-9040 GCF_002018915.1 Pseudomonas sp. MF6396
ATAGAGGTACACCTTTTCGACTTTGCTGTCGGGACGCATCATGGCGGACTGGCTCCAGAAAGAAATCGGGAGCGCAGCATCGGGCTTCAGGTAGTCGCTTGGAATGTGGGCTTCATGGAGCGGATACCGCGTAGACGACATGGCCAGCAACTTTCCATGTCGGGCATCCGTTAAAATTTTTCCACCATCAGCACCGTCTCAAGCCCGTCAAAAACGCGTGTGCTTGCAAGGAAGTCGCCAACAGCTTCGAAGCCCGCGTTCTTGTATGCCTTGATGGTCTTAAGGTTCGACTTGCCAGGATCAATGATGTTACCAGGCATAACGGGACGTCATCCTGATGCCTCTATTACGTCACTTAAGGATGCTTCGATCAACTCGCCGCTGTCTCGCGGGAAGTCGATAACGCTCCAGAGCGCATCGCCATTATCGGGGAAACGTCATGCACACATCTAACCTTTTAAGCTGTCAGGCGTATTCAGCGGGTTTCAATTACGCCCCTTTCTGGTTTCGGTGGTAAGAAACGAATTCAAGCGTCCGGGTTGACAGCCGGCGGCATGGCGTAGGCTAGCCATAAGGTCGGGTAGGGCCACGTCAGTGAACGGTTCGTCACGCCAGCACATACCCAGGGAGCCTGTGGCATCCAGCTCAAAGTCCAGGCTTACCAACAAGCCGCGCAGGGCGAAGTGTTCAGCTACTCGTTCGGAAGCTACTGACAGTAAGTCGCTGTATTGCAAAAGCCACAGGTTGCCCACCAGTGAAGAGGATTCTATGCGACATGGCAGTGGCGGACGCCCTGCGTGGGCCAGGGCCATATCCAGTTTGCTGCGGATGGGGCTGGTGGTCGGCCATAGAATCCAATTGACGTTGTACAAGTCGTCCCAGGTCAGCCCTGTTCGCTGAGTCAAGGGGTGGTCTGCGCGGCAGACGATACGCATTTTTTCATCGTATAGCCGCGCGCTACGCAGCGTGTGGGATGGGACGTAACTGTCGAGACGGCCGACCACCAGGTCCAACTGGCCGAGCTCCAGTCGTTCGAGCAAGGCCGTCATGGTGTTTTCTTCCAGGTCTACCTGGGCCATGGGATGGCGCCGCAAAAACTCCATGATGGCGGCCGGTACCAAGTTGGGCGCCGAGGCGGCGGATGTGCCAATAGCCACCCGCAAGGTGCTGGTGCCTTGTAGCGTGTCAAGGTTGTGACGGGCACGCTCCATTTCACTGAGTACCCGCCGCGCATGGGCTAGTAGAGTCAAACCGTGTGCAGTGGGGTTCAAGCCTCGAGCATGGCGTTCGAACAAAGGCGCGCCGATGCTTTCTTCGAGATCCTTAAGCCATTTGGATAACGCAGGCTGGGTACTGAAACACGCTCGGGCAGCTTCGCTGATGCTCCCGGTTTCGGCGAGGCTGACCAACCATTTAAGGTGTTGCAGACGCAGGCGACGAGTCCAGCTCATGAGCGTATCCATATGTAGATTGGTATGGGTTTATCTTAAAATAGCATTATTCACATATAGGTAGTCACAGGATACTCCTAAGGACTCGGTTTCAACCTGTAGGTGTATCCATGAACAACAACATCACTGCCGTACGGAAAGATTTTTACCAGCGTATTGATCGCCTGGGTCTGTTTCCGCTTTGGGAACGCTTGCACAATCTGGTTCCTGCGGAGCCAGCCGCGGCCTGCGTTCCGGCCCTGTGGCGCTATCGCGAGCTGCGCCCTTTCCTGACTGAAGCTGGGCAACTGATCAGCGCCGAGGAGGCTGTGCGCCGAGTGTTGGTGCTGGAAAACCCGGCTCTGCGTGGGCAGGCTTCGATCACTTCCAGCTTGTACGCTGGACTGCAACTGATTTTGCCCGGAGAGACCGCTCCGAGTCATCGTCACAGCCAATCAGCGCTGAGGTTTGTGGTCGACGGGCAAGGCGCATTTACCTCGGTAGACGGTGAGCGAACCACGATGTCACCCGGAGATTTCATCATCACACCCTCCTGGACATGGCATGACCACGGCAACCCAGCCGCCGACGAAGGTGGTGAACCCGTGGTGTGGCTCGATGGCCTAGACATACCCATGGTGCGTTTCTTCGATGCCGGCTTCGCCGAAAACCATCAAGTTCCGGTCCCGCCCCTGACTCGGCCTGAGGGCAATAGTGGGGCCCGCTATGGCATGAATTTATTACCCATGCGCTATGAGTCCAGCTCACGCACCTCGCCGATTTTCAATTATCCCTACGCCCGTACCCGGGAAACTCTCGACACCCTGTTGCGCCAGGAACCGCTGGATTGCTGGGAGGGTATCAAGTTGCGCTACGTCAACCCGCTCACGGGGGGCTGGCCGATCCCAACCATCGCCGCGTTCATGCAGCTATTACCCAAAGGCTTTCGCGGCCAGCCGTATCGCAGCACCGACGCCTCGGTATTTTCTGTGGTGGAAGGCAGTGGCAGTGTGTGCATCGCCGGGCAACGCCTGAACTTTGAGCCCAAGGACATATTCGTGGTCCCCAGTTGGGCCCAAGTCAGCTTGGCGGCGGATCAGGAGTGCGTGCTCTTCAGCTTTTCCGACCGCCCCGTGCAGCAGGCGCTGGGGTTGCTGCGTGAATCGCGCGAGTCTTTTTAAAACCTGGAGATGACCATGACTTACATTTTTCAACCGCAGCAGCCGACGTCGCTTTTTATCCAAGGCCGTGACGAGCTGTTTGCCGTGCGCCGTGTCTATTGTGTGGGGCGCAATTACGCCGCTCATGCACGGGAAATGGGGTTTGACCCTGACCGCGAACCCCCGTTTTTCTTTTGCAAGCCGAGCGATGCAGTTGTACCCGTGGCGGAGGATGAGGTCCTGACGCTGAAATATCCGACGCAAACCAGTAACTACCACTACGAAGCCGAACTGGTTGTCGCCATCGGCAAGGGTGGCAGCAACATTCCCCAGGAACAGGCCAATGAGCACGTCTGGGGCTATGCCGTTGGTCTCGATATGACCCGTCGCGACCTGCAACTGGAGATGCGCAAGGCAGGGCGTCCATGGGAAATCGGTAAGGCTTTTGATCACTCGGCGCCGATTGCACCCTTGTGGCCAGCTACGTTGGTTGCCCACCCGAAGCAGGCCGGATTGTGGCTCACGGTCAACGGTGAAGACAAACAGCGCAGCGACATTGCACAACTGATTTGGTCCGTGCCGGAAATCATCGCTTACCTATCCCGTTACTTCGAATTGCAGCCCGGAGACCTAATCATGACCGGTACGCCCGAAGGCGTGGGCCCGGTGGTAGCCGGCGACCTGATAGCCGCCGGAATTGACGGTCTCGGTCAGCTGCGTGTGCAGGTGATTTGAGCCTGTTTATCAATGGGTAACCCCCGTCCACTCGTTGCAGGAGCGATGTAATGTCATCCACTCATAATAAGAAGAGCGTGGACGTGCAGGCGTTTATCGATCGCCATCCGATGTCAGGCTTTCAGTGGCGCATCCTCATACTGTGCTTTCTGGTTGCGACGCTGGACGGTTTGGACACGGCTATCGGCGGCTTTATCGCACCTGTACTGCGCGAGGAATGGGCGCTGACGACCGCGCAGCTTAATCCGTTGCTGGGCGCGGTATTACTGGGATTGATGCTGGGGGCCTTTGCTGCCGGGCCCTTAGCTGACCGCTTCGGGCGCAAGATGGTGCTGTTAGTCTCGGTGCTGTTTTTTTCCGGTTGGAGTCTGGCCTCGGCGACAGCGGGTGATGTGCAAACACTGACGGTATTGCGGTTTCTCACGGGTCTGGGGCTGGGCGGAGCGATGCCCAATGCGATTACCCTGGTCAGCGAATATTGCCCAGTGCGCCGCCGCTCGTTAATGGTCACCCTGATGTTCTGCGGATTCACCCTTGGCTCAGCCTTGAGCGGGGTACTGGTTGCCCATTTGCTGCCACTTGTAGGCTGGCGCGCAGTGTTGATGCTGGGCGGGTTGTTACCGTTGTTGTTTTTACCCATGCTAATGGCGTGGCTGCCCGAATCGGTACGGTTTTTGATCGCCAGGCGCATGGTGCCCGACAGGGTGACGGACATCTTGCGGCGCATTGCTCCACTGCCAGCCAATGTGCAACTTGAGGTGCCTCCACAGGCTAAAGATTCACCCGTGCGAGAGATCCTTCAAGGGCATTTGAAATACGGAACCTTGCTGCTATGGGGGACGTTTTTTACGGGGTTCATGATCATCTACCTGCTCACCAACTGGCTGCCGACCCTGATCCGCGAGACGGGTCAGGCGATGTCGGACGCGGCGCTGGCTGGTGCAATGTTCCAGGTCGGTGGAACGCTGGGGGCGATTATCCTTGGCGCAACCATGGATCGCATTGATGCCTGGAAAGTGCTGACTACGGCGTACATCGGCGGCACGTTGACGTTGTTGGCCATCAGCCAGTTCTATCAGCATTTCTCAGTGCTATTGGCATGCGTGGCCGCCATGGGCTTTTGTATCAGCGGCAGCCAGGTTGGAGCCAACGCCCTGGCGGCGAACTTCTACCCGACTACCAGCCGTGCCACTGGTGTTGCTTGGTGCCATGGGGTCGGACGCATCGGCTCGATTGCAGGCACTTTGGCTGGCGGCACCTTATTGAGTGCCGGGATTGGTTTGAACGGTATTTTTCTTTGGCTGATGGTGCCAGCGCTACTCGCAGCGACTGCTGTTTTTTTAATGGGTCGGCGTTATCGCGCCCTACCCAAGATAAAAGGAGAATACGGTGCAATTGTATAATTTTTTCAACAGCTCCACCTCATGGCGCGTGCGCATAGCGCTGGCACTCAAGGGTTTTGACTACCAGCACCAGGGTATTAATATCCGCGTCGGCGAGCAGGCAACGGCCTCGTTTTTGAAACTAAACCCGTCACACAGCGTACCTTTGCTGATCACGGATGATGGTCAGCCGATCAGCCAATCCCTGGCAATCATTGATTATCTGGACAACCTCAGTCCACACGCGCGACTGATCCCGCTAGAGCCTCTGGCCCGCGCCCGCGTATTGGAAGTGGCGAATCTAATAGGTTGTGACATTCATCCCCTGAACAACCTACGTGTGTTGGGTTACCTGAATAAACAACTGGCAATCAGCGATCAACAGAAAGAGGCGTGGTACAAGCACTGGATCGAAGAGGGAATCAAGGCGTTGGAAACTATGTTGAGCCGCCATGGCAGCGGCAGCTACTGTTTTGGCGACAGCCCGAGCCTGGCCGATTGTTGTCTGGTACCTCAGGTGGCCAATGCATTGCGCATGGGCTGCGAACTTCAGCGGTTTGAGCAGGTTTTGACGGTTTACCAATTGTGTTTGGAGCATCCAGCTTTTATAAAGGCGCAGCCTCACAATCAGCCTGATTACATAGGCTGAAAGCCAATTACAGTGATTTCACGTCTGAATCCCTCCAGATTAGTAGAAACTTTGTGCCTTAAAATGAGGCCGATCAGGGGGAGCTAATAGCCCCCCGTATTACCCGAAAGAATTCAAAGCCCAAGCGGTCAATCAACTGATCGAAAATGAGCTGCCAGTGTCCAAAGGTGCATCCAGGCATCGAGTTCTGGAATTTCGCTGTGTGCACGACACGATAGAAAAACCTGGGGGCTACTCGCTATGCTCGAATCAACTTGGACCGCACTCAAGCACCATCAACGGGGGCGTGAAATTGTTACTATCCTCGCCAGTTTCGGGGCTCAGGATGTGCTATTCCGTCTGGGCCTGGGACGGCTGGTGGGGGGGGCTGAGCCCGTCGGCAGCCAACCAACTGACGAGGGCACCCCACAGCGCGTGAGGCGAGCGTTGGAGGCGTTGGGGCCAACGTTTGTCAAGCTTGGGCAGATCCTTGCAAGTCGCGGCGACATCTTGCCGGCATTGTGGATCGAAGAACTCGAAAACCTGCACAGCGGCGCGGCAACGTTGACTTGGGAGCAGTTGCAAGGCCAGGTTCTTGAAGACCTTGGTGCTGAGCTTGATCAGGTGTTCGCCGAGTTCAATACCACTCCTCTTGCGGCAGCATCGATTGCCCAGGTCTATCGGGCGCGCCTGCTCAGTGGTGAGGACGTGGTGGTCAAAATTCAGCGCCCTGGGTTGCGACGTAAAATGACTGCCGACCTGCAACTGCTGGAAAGCGTCGCCCTACTGATTGAAGACAACGGCGCTTTGGCGCAGTACCAACCGCGCAAGATGGTCCGACAACTGGCTCGAGCGATGTTGGAAGAGCTGGATTTTACTCAGGAAGGCCTTAACTGTGACGCCGTAGCGGCTAATTTCTCGCAGCAGCCGCACATTGTCATCCCGCGTATTTATTGGGCCCATAGTAGCGAGCGGCTGCTTGTACAGGAATATCTTCCCAGCTATACCCCGCTGGAGCGCCAAGCTCTGATCGAGCAAGGCTTGGACCCGAGCCTGCTGGCCAGCCGTGGCGCACGTGCATTTATAAAAATGCTCTTGGAGGACGGTGTGTTCCATGGTGATCCGCACCCAGGCAACCTCAAGGCCATGAGTGGTAATCGTGTCGGTTTTATTGACTTTGGCATGGTTGGTCGTCTCGACGAGCGCCGACGCCTTGAGGTGATGAGCTTCATGCGCGCATTGACCGAGAACAATAGTGATGCGCTGGTGACTGTGCTAATCGACTGGAGCGGCAATGGTGTGCAGAACATACCCGCCATTGAACAGGCCGCCCGCGAATACATAGCGCGCCATGGTGGCAAGGCACTGAACATGAGTGCGCTCATTGAAGACTTTCTTGATTTGATGCGCGAGCACCAATTGCTCTTACCGCCTGATTTGTTGGTGCTGTTCAAGGCCCTGGTGACTGCCGATGGTGTGCTGACGCGTCTGGACCCGGAATTAGACCTTATCGCCACAGCCAAGCCGGCCATCGTCAAAATGCTCCGGGAGCAATTGAGTTGGAGGATGACAAAGCGCCTGGGCCTCGATGGCCTTGAGTTGGGACGCGGCCTGCTGGGTGACTTGCCGCAACTGGCGCGACTGCTAGTCAACCGGCTCAAGCACGGAGTGCTGGAAGTGCGCATGGATCTGCCTGGGCTAGAGCGTCTGGAGCGCTCATTGCGCCTGGCCTCCACAAGGCTTTCCTTAGCGTTGCTGATCAGTGCCTTGGTGATTACCTTCGGTCCGCAGATCGCTGCAGTGGGGCCCGTGTGGGCGGGCTTGCCGATACTCAGTTGGCTGGCGGCGATTGCCACGGCGGGTGGTCTGGTGGCGTTTTTATGGAGTTTGTTTAAAAGTTCTTAATTGGACTACAACGCTCAGGGACTGATCTCGTTGATCAGTAACAGTCCTCTCCTTTCTTAGATGCACGGAGTATTCGGTACTCAGGGCACAAGTTATGCACTGGGCGGAGCTGAATGGACTACTGGTCTGGGTCTAGCTATTGGTGCCTGGTCACCGAGGATCGCACCGATAGCCGCCGTCGGCTACTGTCTGTTTTACCTGACAACCTCCACTCTACTCTTGACTGTTCCAGGTGGCTGGAGGCTTCGGCAGGTGGTTTTCCAACCATGACCGGCATCCGCGCGTTTTTGATCAAAGCACCTAGTGCTGCTGGCCGGTTCGCTGGTACTGGTCAAGAATGCGGCGCAACAACTAACGACCCCCTTCAAAAGCGCTGTCAGCGGTCGGCAAGTCTTGGTTGACTGATATTGCTGACTTGGTGCGGCTTGATGGGTGGATCAACGGGCGCGCCGTCCTATCAATGGCGGCTGTACCACCAAGTAAGCCGCCTTAGGTGTCAGCGTGATCTATGTGGCGCACGTGGTTACTGGTGAGGAGTTGGCGTCCGGCATGGCGGCGTTGTTCAAGGTGATTGATGCGGTAAAACAGCAGCAACTGCCGGGCATACCTGGGTATCAACAACTCAGCCCGGCGATCACGCTCGATCCGCAGCAACTGTCGCTCGCGTCCGGGAACCTGCCATGGCCGGCGGTGCAGGATGCCGACGGCAACGAGCTGCCACGTCGGGCGAGCATCAACAGTTATGGTTTTGGCGGCGTCAATGCCCATCTGGTGGTGGAGGAATTTGTTGATCATCTGCGTGTAACTGCAGCTGATATCGGGCCGCAACTGATCCTGTTGGCTGCGTGACGGCCTGAACCTGATCATCGGCGGCCCGACAGGCGTAGGCAAAACGTGGCTCGCCTGCGCGCTGGCCCATAAGGCTTGCCGGGACGGTTACAGCGTGCGTTATCTTCGTCTGCCTCGCTTGATGGAAGAACTGGGCCTGGCCCACGGCGACGGTCGCTTCGCCAAACTCATGGCGGGTTATGCCAAGACCGATCTGCTGATCCTGGACGACTGGGGCCTTGCACCGTTTACCGCCGCGCAGCGGCGCGACATGCTGGAACTGCTGGACGACCGTTACGGAAACCGCTCGACGCTGGTGACCAGCCAGATGCCGGTGAATAAGTGGCATGCGCTGATCGGTGATCCGACCTTGGGCGATGCGATCCTAGACCGGCTGGTGCACAACGCTTACCGCATCGAACTGAAGGGCAAATCGATGCGCAGGCGCGCAACGAAATTGACTGCAACCGGGACTTCAGACTAACAATGCGAACCTGCGTCGCTGCGCTCCGACTGCCTCTCCAAGTGAGCGTGGAATGAGTGTCCAAATGATCGTGGGCTGAGTGTCCAAGTGTTGTGGAATCCGCACTCTAAAACCACAACTGATGCAGTTGCGGTCGTTTCCGTCAGAAAAATAACATCATGACTGAGTGGGGGCTTTTCCGCCCCATCTGACTCCTCGGCTTCTGATCCTCCGCTGTGACAATCTTTATTCTTCGAAAAACCCCATCATTTTTTGTAAATTCAAGATTTGTGACAGAGTTTATTAATTTTTTGCCACGCAGGTTTTGGCTGGAGGCCTCGAAATAAAAGGGGGCTTGTGACAACCTTTATTCCTAGGACACAGCTGCCTGAAGGCGTTGCGAACTGGCGACACACTGGTCGTGTGGAAACTGGATCGGCTCGGACGCGACCTGCGACATCTCATCAACACCGTGCACGACCTGACTGGGCGCGGC
The DNA here is from genome assembly GCF_002018915.1 of Pseudomonas sp. MF6396. Lineage (NCBI taxonomy): Bacteria > Pseudomonadati > Pseudomonadota > Gammaproteobacteria > Pseudomonadales > Pseudomonadaceae > Pseudomonas > Pseudomonas sp. MF6396. The sequence continues at coordinate 9,028 of NZ_MVOK01000050.1, forward strand.
ATCGGCTTGAAGG
>NZ_MVOK01000051.1:0-8513 GCF_002018915.1 Pseudomonas sp. MF6396
GCCAGGACGGCAAATCGACCCTGCTCAAGCGTGAGTATCAGTACGACGCGGTAGGCCAGCTGAGCGACATCCACGACACCCGTCGTGGTCATCTGGCCTACCAGTACGACCCGATTGGCCGCCTGTTACAGGCCACCAGCCGCCTGGGCGTGGAGACCTTCGCCTTCGACCCGGCCGGCAACCTGCTGGACGACAAGCACCACGAGCCGACGCGGCCGCTGGAGCGCACGCCAAAGCGCAACCGTTTGATGGACAACCTGCTGCGCGAATATGCGGGCACGCACTACACCTATGACGAGCGGGGCAACCTGAGCCACCGGTTGCACAACGGTGTGCAGGCCCGCTTCACCTGGGACCTGTTCGACCGCTTGCAGGCTTACAGCGACGACAAGCTCAAGGTCGAGTACAGCTATGACGCCCTCGGGCGACGGTTGCACAAGCACTCGACGGCGCATTACTGGAACAAACCTGAAGCCGGTACTGGCTGGAACCAGCTGGAGCGAGCCAAGCGCCAGCGCGAGCTGAACTGCGGCTTCACCCTGTTCGGCTGGGACGGCGACACCCTCGCCTGGGAAAGCTCGCCTGCGCAGGATGAAGGTGGCACCGGGCGCACGGTGCACTACCTGTACGAGCCAGGCAGCTTTGTGCCGGTGGCGCAGGCTCTGCGCAAGGCCCCGATACGGTTGTACAAGGAGCCGGACTGGAGCAACCGCCCCTACGACATCGACCAGGACCCGCTCTGGCAGCAAGCGGCCTCGCCACAACCCTTTGATGCGATTGCCTGGTACCAGTGTGACCACCTGGGTACGCCGATGGAACTGACCGACTACAACGGCGACGTGGCGTGGTCGGCGCAGTACAAGGCGTGGGGTGAGGTGAAACAAGAACGTTCGGCCTGGGCGAAACAGGTGGGGTTGAACAACCCGATCCGCTTTCAGGGCCAGTATCACGACCATGAGACGGGTCTGCACTACAACCGGTATCGGTACTATGATCCGGCGGTTGGGCGGTTTGTTGGGCAGGATCCGATCAGTTACTTTGGTGGGTTGAACCTGTTCATATATGCGCCGAATCCGATTGACTGGATAGATCCATTTGGGCTGGCTAAACGGGGACCTAAGACCAATGGTGAAGGGCCGCATAACCAAGTCATTCATGCTTGGGGGCGAGAGGTTCAAGCATCAGGGGGTACCGTTCTAGCTGGAGGTGGCGTTGAAAAAGAGAATTTAATTAAAACTCCTGGAGGTAATAAAGAGGGACGCCGGCCGGACATTATCTATAGAGATGCTGATGGCAAAGTTGTCTATGGGAATGTAGGGAAAGTCAAAGCTGATGGGAGCACACCAGTCCCGCGCGAGCAAAAAGCTATGGAAGACTTACGTACCAAAACTTTAGGTGTCGATAGACCAGCTGATGTTCAATTTCGACCTTATAACAAAAATTGTCCGTCGAGGTGAGTCATGGAAAAAACAGTTTTTATGGATTTTCAAGAGTACATTGGAGTGGTTAATGAGTTGAGGGATGAAACTGGGTTTGGAGTGTATATCTCATACCGAATGAATGAACCATTTCTACTTGTAAAAGATAGGGGCTTTGTAAGGCTCGATTCATTTGAGCTCTTTCCTCAAATGAAAATAATAATGGGCTCAGATCGCGACTTTTCCTTCAAGGGGAAAGCCCAGATTGAAGTTGACAGGAAGGATAAAGTTGGTTTTGTTCGTGCTTGCTATGGGGGGGAAGACGAATATGCTATTGGAGCAACAATTTTTAGTGGTGATAAATCTGAGTCTGAAAAAGTTATTGATCGTGTACTGACAAGAATTTTGAAGAAAATAGCACGCAAAGGTGTTAAGGACTCAGGGGGGAATGTTAGTTATGTTACCGATCGATATTACTGGACCGAAGGAGCGTTTGTTTCAGGGAAGAACTGGCATTTGTTCCTTGGGCGGGGAGTGGATAGGCCGAAAAACTCTTGTCCTGGATACTTTCCGAAGTAGCAAGTTTTTGGGGTTACTTAATTTTATGGTCGCGTAGGCTTGCTTTTTAAGATTGGTTCCTCTCTATCCGTCCGGGAATCTCAGCCGCCAACTGCACAGGAGTACGCAGGTAGGTCACTAGTACCCATTTGGCTGTTTAAAAAGATGCGGCGACGGCAACCACAAGGCCGAGTTCATCTATAACGCCCTTGGGCGGCACTTGCACAAGCATTCGGCGGCGCATTACTAGAACAAACCTGAAGCCGGTACTGGCTGGAACCAGCTGGAGCGAGCCAAGCGCCAGCGCGAGCTGAACTGCGGCTTCACCCTGTTCGGCTGGGACGGCGACACCCTCGCCTGGGAAAGCTCGCCTGCGCAGGATGAAGGTGACACCGGGCGCACGGTGCACTACCTGTACGAACCGGGCAGCTTTGTGCCGGTGGCGCAGGCTCTGCGCAAGGCCCCGATACGGTTGTACAAGGAGCCGGACTGGAGCAACCGCCCCTACGACATCGATCAGGACCCGCTCTGGCAGCAAGCGGCCTCACCACAACCCTTTGATGCGATTGCCTGGTACCAGTGTGACCACCTGGGTACGCCGATGGAGCTGACCGACCACAACGGCGACGTGGCGTGGTCGGCGCAGTACAAGGCGTGGGGTGAGGTGAAACAAGAACGTTCGGCCTGAGCGAAACAGGTGGGGTTGAACAACCCGATCCGCTTTCAGGGCCAGTATCACGACCATGAGACGGGTCTGCACTACAACCGGTATCGGTACTATGATCCGGAGGTTGGTCGGTTTATTGGGCAGGATCCGATCAAGTATCTGGGCGGGGCAAACTTGTTTGCTTATGCCCCGAATCCAATCTTCTGGATTGACCCGCTGGGGCTGGCGAAGAAGCAACCGGTAAGGGAGGTCAATGGGTGTCCGATTATTGGTACGGGGCAGAAAACTGGTGGGGAAGGGCATGCGCAGATGTCGGAAGACATCGCGGAACAGATGGCCATGAGTGGGAATTATGAGCGGGTGGGTGTGAACGTTGCTGTTAAAACTGTGACTGGTGTTCCTACAGATCCGATTACACGTCCTGATGTGACGGGGCTGCGTAAGGATGGCAAGGTAGATATCGTTGAGGTGCCATCGCCTACCGATCAGTCACACAAGCTAAGAGCGAAGGGACAGAACACCTTGCAAGGCTTAGGTGATCGTGCTGGTGCATACAGAGAAACGGAAAAAACACGTCGGAGTAATTAAATGGTTACAGCTTACAATTTTCTAGTGGCTCATCCTCGGCCCGGCCACGATTTGAGTATGTCTATGTCGTACTCAGTGATGAAAGAGTGGATGCAGAAAATGGGAGGCAGGATTGATCGCTATGGCGGGAAAAATGGCGGTGTGATTAAGTTTAGTGAAGGAAAGTTAATTAAGGAGTTGGGAGGGGGCAAGATAGAATCGATTGAACTATATTCTGAGCGTATTTTGGAAAAGGGGGAGGTGCGTGAGACACTGAATTGTGAATGCTCTGCTGTACTAGCAAAAGATGTAGGTCTGGTTCTTTCAGTTTCTTCAGGAAGATCGAATATTTCAAATTTGGTAAATTCGTTTTTCGAGTATTCTGAATGGTGTGCGTCATTTGATTATGCTTACGCCTATTCCGAAAATCATGCGTATGGGTTTGGTTATGCGCAAGGTATACATACAGTTGATGAGAGTCACCCGTTAACATGGTCAGGCGGGGATGAGGTTATTATGTGGTTGAAGATGCAGTGGGCTGGAAAGCAAGATTTTTATATTCGAGATGTTTATGCGGTAAATCTATTTTCTCCTCGAAAATTGAGCGCGCTGCCTTCTAACAAACTGCATCAGCTTAAGTCTGCCATGGTTCGATATGGTGAATGCTCCGTCAAGGAGGGTTTCACTGTGTGGATATTGAACGAAAGCGAGCGAGAGATGGCTCGAAAAGAGCTCGCTGAAGTCGAGCTTCTGGCAGCGTGTATGGCATAGATTATTGAATCACCTTTTCAGGCTTGAATTGCTAAAGCGCACCATCGACCGCACGACGGCGTGCGGTCCCAGTATCTGGGGCCTTTTCGACTGACTGCACCACTACTACAACGATGACAAGCTCAAGGTCGAGTACAGCTATGACGCCCTCGGGCGACGGTTGCACAAGCATTCGACGGCGCATTACTGGAACAAGCCTCAGGTGGGGGCCGGCTGGAATGAGCTGGAGCGAGCCAAGCGCCAACGCGAGCTGAACTGCGGTTTCACCCTGTTCGGCTGGGACGGCGACACCCTCGCCTGGGAAAGCTCGCCTGCGCAGGATGAAGGTGGCACCGGGCGCACGGTGCACTACCTGTACGAGCCTGGCAGCTTTGTGCCTGTGGCACAGGCTCTGCGCAAGGCCCCGATACGGTTGTACAAGGAGCCGGACTGGAGCAACCGCCCCTACGACATCGACCAGGACCCTCTCTGGCAGCAAGCGGCCTCGCCACAACCCTTTGATGCAATTGCCTGGTACCAGTGTGACCACCTGGGTACGCCGATGGAGCTGACCGACCACAACGGCGACGTGGCGTGGTCGGCGCAGTACAAGGCGTGGGGTGAGGCGAAACAAGAACGTTCGGCCTGGGCGAAACAGGTGGGGTTGAACAACCCGATCCGCTTTCAGGGCCAGTATCACGACCATGAGACGGGTCTGCACTACAACCGGTATCGGTACTATGATCCGGCGGTTGGGCGGTTTGTTGGGCAGGATCCGATCAGCTATGCGGGTGGGTTGAACTTATTCGTATACGCACCAAACCCTATTGATTGGATCGACCCTTGGGGGCTGGCGCGGATCAAAAACGCAGTTGAGGGAGATAGGCGGCATCAGGAGTTTAATGCGGAAATGAGAATTAAGCATCCAAATGCCACTATTCAAAGTGAATGCTACTTACGGGACTCGAATGGCAGATCTGTGAAGGATCCTGAGACGGGAGAGCGACGTAGAGTTGATACTGCAATCATTGAAGGCGGCGCTGCCACAACTCATGAGGTTACTAGTATGAGCGCAGATAAACGCGATCAAATTGATAAGGAACGTCGGATTCGCGAAGCCGGTGGGGTGTTTGTCAAAGATCGAAGTACGGGGGAATTGGTCCCTGTATTAGGAATTTCAACAGTTGAAAGGAGAATCTAAATGTATTCGGATTATACAGTCTGGGATATTGACGGCGTGTTGGAGGCGTATCGTGAAGTTCCTGAGTGGAGAGAAAGTGTAGAGATTGGTTATAAGTCACTTTTTTTGTTTATGGAGAGAAATGGTCTTCTTAATTGTAAGGTGAGTAATGAACTGGGTGAAGTGGTTAAGCGCTCTATTAAAGCAAGCGAAATAACTGAAGAGGGGCGACTCCTAACACGAGGGCCAAAAAATCCAGTGGGGAAATGGATGAGATCTAAGGGGGGGCAGAAAAATCCTCCCGACATGAAAATTCTAGAAAAAGCACTAGCAGAAATACGCGCTAGTAAGGCTGCTGAAAAAAAATCTTGACTTTATGAGGTTTCGAGAGGGGCGGAATGTGGTTACTAAGAAATGATGTTAGGTCGGGTGATGTTTTTTATATTCCGGACATGTCAAAAGATGGGCGTGTAGGCTTTGTTCTGGCACGGTTAATTGAACACGTCGAGTGCAATCTTGGTGCTCTGATAGAAGTATTCAAGAACTTCTATTTGGAACCACCGAAAAATATTCATGAGGTTGATTTATCAGAGAGATTGTTTCGCCCTATCTTATGCTCACTTCGGTTTTCCGAAATACCGAGGTGGAAGATTTTGTTCAGTGATCCAGAGTATGTAAGAGAGGATTCAAATTATAAGGATATAGTTATCGAGCTCCATTCAGAATGTTGGGTTGGTGGAAAGAGTGTTCCTAAAGCAATCGGGGATCGTGGTTTCTCTCGTTCTGCTAGTTGTGAGGGAGCGACTTGTTGGAGAATGCACCGTATTATTTTTCGTGTGAATGCGCATCTGTCAGGAATTCTAGGTGGCCAAGATCAATTTTTGATGGAAAAACTTCCTGAAAATATGAGGATTGGTAACAGCGAAGCTGAGCAGAAAGTTATTGGCTTAGCTAACGAGGTGGACACTTTGTTTAGATCGTGGTCAACCAGGAAGAGAACTAAATAGAAGGATGAGTGCATTTGCTGGGCAGCCAGGACGGCAAATCGACCCTGCTCAAGCGTGAGTATCAGTGCGACCCGATTGGCCGCCTGTTGCAGGCCACCAGCCGCCTGGGCGTGGAGACCTTCGCCTTCGACCCGGCCGGCAACCTGCTGGATGACAAGCACCACGAGCCGACGCGGCCGCTGGAGCGCACGCCCAGGCGTAACCGGTTGATGGACAACCTGCTGCGCGAGTATGCGGGCACGCATTACACCTATGACGAGCGGGGCAACCTGAGCCATCGGTTGCACAACGGTGTGCAGGCCCGGTTCACCTGGGACCTGTTCGACCGCTTGCAGGCTTACAGCGACGACAAGCTCAAGGTCGAGTACAGCTATGACGCCCTTGGGCGACGCTTGCACAAGCACTCGACGGCGCATTACTGGAACAAACCTGAAGCCGGTACTGGCTGGAACCAGCTGGAGCGAGCCAAGCGCCAGCGCGAGCTGAACTGCGGCTTCACCCTGTTCGGCTGGGACGGCGACACCCTCGCCTGGGAAAGCTCGCCTGCGCAGGATGAAGGTGACACCGGGCGCACGGTGCACTACCTGTACGAACCCGGCAGCTTTGTGCCGGTGGCGCAGGCTCTGCGCAAGGCCCCAATACGGTTGTACAAGGAGCCGGACTGGAGCAACCGCCCCTACGACATCGATCAGGACCCGCTCTGGCAGCAAGCGGCCTCACCACAACCCTTTGATGCGATTGCCTGGTACCAGTGTGACCACCTGGGTACGCCGATGGAGCTGACCGACCACAACGGCGACGTGGCGTGGTCGGCGCAGTACAAGGCGTGGGGTGAGGTGAAACAAGAACGTTCGGCCTGGGCGAAACAGGTGGGGTTGAACAACCCGATCCGGTTCCAGGGTCAGTATCACGACCATGAGACTGGGCTGCATTACAACCGGTATCGGTACTATGATCCGGCGGTTGGGCGGTTTGTTGGGCAGGATCCGATTGGATATGCGGGCGGGTTGAACCTGTTTGCGTATACGCCGAATCCGGTTTACTGGATCGATCCATTAGGTCTTGCCGGAAATCCAGCAACGGCGACGCATGTTACGTATCAAGCAATTGATCAGCAGACAGGTAAGCCGTATATAGGTTATGCAAGTATGCCTGGGGATAGAGTCGGGTGGATGTTGTAAAGTATCGATATGGCGGAAATTATGAGCGCTTTGGGGGAACAGCTCCTCGGGTCGCATATCGCGGATACGGTCAGGATGGAAAGGACACTGCCAGAGGACTAGAGCAACATTATTTTGTGGAAAACGATGGGCTAGACGGAACTGCAAACAAACAGAATCCGGTTGGGAAGAATAACAAAAGGCGTCAAGAATATACTGATGCCGCTAATCGAAATTTGGATTCTCAAGGCTTCGGCGGGTCTGTAGTATGCGAGCTCTAACTAAGGGGTGGGTGATTTGAAAAAAAGAATAGTATGGAAGATAGGTGATTTTCTTGTGATGCAAGTAAGGGATGGCCTTTATACGGTAGGGCGTATGGCTGGGAAGACAACTTTGTGTATTTACAATGTCTTTCGTGAAAACGATCATTGGGACGATGTTGATTGGACTAGGGTAGAAGTTCTTTTTGAAGTTTTCGTGGGGGCTGTTGTGCAGAAGAATTTGGGTGTGCGTAAAATATCTATAGAAGGAATTAGATCTAGGGTTTTTGCGCGGCAACGTTACTGGATAGATCCGTATTCTTCGTTGGATGTTTCGCATTTCAAGGGTGGGCGAGGAACCTTTCCGTTTTATGGTGGAAGACTAATAGACGTAGGAGAGGGTGAGAATCCAGAAACATATGGGGCTTCGGTAATAAAACACGATCTGTCGGTTTGTGATGATCGAGAGATTATTGAAACGTATGAGCTTACAAATATGTGGGGTGATCTTGACCTCGCCGACAGATTAGCTCGCTATTACGATACAGGCGTAAATAGAGACGATCTTAAGTTTGAAGTTTTTCCGGGGCTCTGGAAGGATCGTGAAAAGCTTCGGCCTCTCACGCGCCGATTACCTGTTCCATTGCGGTGACGAATTCAGGCAAAAATCTGCCGACACCTCACGCGCTGAAATGAGTGAGTCGGCTATGCTCCGGGAGGCTTAAACGGTGGGCGCGGCGCTCACGTTATCTCGACCCCGTCAGGCGCTTCACCTCCCGCATCCCCAGCCAGGGCGAGCAGCGCGAGGAAGAGACCTTCGCCTACGACGGCAACGGCAGGCTGATCCAGGCCATCAACGCCGCGAGCAAACTGCAGTGGTTCCATGACGAGGCCGGCAACCTCGTTCGTGAACACCAGCACTACCTGGCCACCGGCACCCCGATGG
>NZ_MVOK01000052.1:0-7999 GCF_002018915.1 Pseudomonas sp. MF6396
AAGGAGTCCGAATTAGGCGTCTCCCGCGATCTAATCGCCTGCTGGATGGATATTTTGGTATCGGCGGGGCTTGAACGCGCCGAAGGCGGGCAAAACACGTGGATCATCATTGACGAGCTGGACACGCTCGGAGAGTTAGCCAGCTTGATTGCCGCCACCACCAAACTCCGCAAACGCAACGTGCGTGTGGTCGTAGCCTTCCAGTCCTACAGTCAGCTCGTGTCCACTTACGGCAGGGAACGTGCCTCGACGCTACTCAACTGCTTTTCGAACAAGCTCATTTTGCGTTCCGTAGATGGCGAGACAGCGGAAAAGCTGGCCCGAGAATTGGGCGAGCGCGAACGCTGGAAGTTGTCCAGCACCTCGAAAGGGCAAAGCGCATCGTCCACCGAATCGCTCCAGCGGGAACAGGCCGTGATGCCCTCCGAGCTTCAAAACCTCCCCGATCTGCAGGGCTATATCAATCTCGCGGGCGACTACCCGATTGGACGCTGCCAGGTGTCGTTGGAAGCGACTAAACCACGGCATGGGCCAGTGATATACCCTGAAGGGCTCCCGACCTATCTGGGTGACGACTGAGAGCCAAAGGACGTTGTGGAAGTGGATGACAGCCCTTTCACTGTCTAACACGCAAGCGAAGCGCGCAGGGCGTAAGCCAGCGCCGTGAAGGAGCGAAGCAGCCCGTGTAAGGCCTAGAGTTTGTGTGCGGTGTAAGACGGGCGCACAGCGACTGGAACGGCGCTTGATCTTGCTTCGCACGATCTCAAACTCGCGAATTCCCGTTAAAAAAATCAGTTACAGGCGGCCTATGGCCGCCCGGCGCTTTGCGCCGTTACGGGGCAAAGAGCACCAACGAGCCGTCTGGGACAGTTACCCACCTCGCTTCGCTCCGTGGATAACTATCAGACTGACGCCTCGCTGCGCTCGTTGTCGGGCCGTCCCAAATCCCTGGCCGGAAAAAGCACCCGACCAGCGATTTGGAACGACCTGGACGTGATAGAGCATATCGTCTCTGACGTTTTTCGAAGCAACACCAAAATCACAGGCTAAACGCGGACTGAGGTCGGCGGCTGCGTTCATCGCAGCCTGCAAGACCGCAAGCGGTGGCGCCGCAGGCGGCACCACTTAGCCCCGCTCCTAAAAGAAAAAGAGGGCACTTCTGGACAAAAAAGTCTGAACACCAGTAAATACGTGGCCTGCAGCCATTTTTTGACCTGCTTGATATGTTCACTCTAGGGTGAACATATATGTTCACTAGCTGAGTGAACATTTACCATCTGAGTGAACATCTTGTGCGCACGCGGCGTTCATATATACTGAACATCATGTTCACCAGGCCGAACGGATATGTTCACTTGAAACAGATCAGAAAAGACCCCGCTGATTTCGCCATGCTGACCCGTGGTTACATCCGAGACATTCGTGAATTGTCTCGGCGTAGCCCTAGCGCGTTTCAAGTCTTCATGCTGCTGACGGAGCGGATGAATAAGACCAACGCGATTGTTATCAGCCAGTCCACTCTCTGCCAGATCCTCAACTACGGCAGAACGGCGATACATAACGCCATTCGCCTACTTGAGTCAGAGCGCTGGCTCCAAATCGTGAAAATCGGGACAGCTAACGGCTATGTCATCAACTCCAAGGTCGTTTGGCGGGACCATAGCGGCAAGCGATACGCGTCGTTCTACGCCGAGGTAGTGGTCAGCGAAAGCGATCAGGGGAGGCCTGTTGAGGACTGGGATAATGTCGAGTTGCGCCATGTTCCCGTTCTTCAGGCCGGCGAACATCCGATATCTACCGGCGATTTGCCTCCCCCGGACCAAGCTGAATTATTGCCAGTCACAAGGGATGAAGTGCCCCGCGTTAGGGGCTCTGACATCCAAGATATGGAGACTGACAATGAATCTAGCCGACGTTAAACAGCATCTCCGTCAACTCGGGGCGCTGGTCCATGACATGGAAAGCATCCTGGACGATGGCACAGAGGATGCGCCATTGGCTTTCTTTGAAGCATGCGAGGATGTACAGCATCAGATAACGCAGCTTATGCGCGCCTCCTTTATCGCAGTTTAGGTAAGCACGAGTAAAGTGGCACACCAAATCGAGGAGCGGTGACACATGGCGTGGCACACTATCCAAGAGGCACAGCAGTTGACCGGAAAGAGCCGTCGAACGCTCTACCGGGATATGTCTAAAGGCCGTCTATCTTGGGCGCCTGAGGGTGATAACGCCCGTCGATTGGAGACGTCTGAGCTAATCCGCGTCTATGGCACTTTGCTCCCAGTGGCACAGTCTGAGATTGAGAAACCGGCACACGCTGGCACTGGTGTTGGCACACAAGACACGGCCCTGATCTTGGCCGAATTGAAAGCTCTACGGGAAGAAGTCGCCGAACTTCGCCAGGCGATGCGCTTGATCGAGCACAAACCTGATCCTGTGCCATCTGTCATACCTGACACGCCCGAAGGCGTGCCAGATTCACCGCAGCTACCGCTGCCGTGGTGGAAAAAATGGGCCTTCCGCCAGTAAGACTGGGCGAAAGACGGTGTTGCATTACGAGCAGTACCTGATAGCTGCGTCGATCACCAGGATGATACCGAGGGACACTTAGGCACCTCCGGATTGCTGCTTGACCTGCCGAAGCAGCATTGGCGGTTGATCCACAAGGACTAGCGGTTCCGTTATTCGACGAACACCTCACACGGCTCGGCTAAGTGCTGGATCTCTAGCAGAGAATGCCGTATATTTGTAATACGCAGAGGTGACCATGAAAGCCAATACAGTGAATTCAGATAACCAAGACGCCGTTCTTGTACATAAAGACAATCTTCTTTTTATGCGGGGCTTAGAAAACGAATCAATGAAGCTGATCGTTACGTCTCCTCCGTACAACATCGGAAAGTCATACGAAAAACGCTCATCTCTTGAGGATTATATACGTGGCCAAACGCAAGTAATTTCTGAGTGCGTCCGTTTGCTTCATCCGCAGGGTTCAATATGCTGGCAGGTCGGTAATCATGTCCAAAAGGGCGAAATTTTCCCGCTAGACATAGTTCTTTATCATCTATTCAAAGATCACGGACTAAAACTAAGAAACCGCATAATATGGCATTTTGAGCACGGGTTACATTGTAAGAACCGATTGTCAGGAAGACACGAGACAATTCTTTGGTTCACTAAGGAAGATGAATACACATTCAACCTTGATCCAATTAGGGTGCCGTCCAAATATCCGAACAAAAAATACTATAAAGGTGAAAAAGCAGGGCAGTTATCAGGAAACCCGTTGGGTAAAAATCCTGGTGATATGTGGATACTTCCTAATGTGAAAAATAACCACGTCGAGAAGACCATCCACCCTTGCCAGTTCCCTGTTGAGCTGGTCGAGCGTCTGGTTCTCTCGCTCACGAATCCCGGCGATGCAGTGTTTGATCCCTACATGGGCGTGGGTTCTACCGCAGTGGCAGCCCTCAAGCATGACCGACGCACCTATGGATGTGATGTCATACGCGAATACGTTGATGTAGCATGGGAACGAGTTCACGCCCTCAGGGCAGGAACACTCGACACTAGACCGATGCATAAGCCGGTCTACGACCCTACGTTGCCCAATGGCGGACATTAGATGCGAATTGTTCAGTACTACTCCCACTTAAATGGATTTGAATACCTTCAGTACCATAAGCCTAAAATATGGGCAGAGGTTGAAGCTATTATTGCGGGAGTAGATGCTGAACGGTGCAGGACAAAAGCATCTGCCGAAGCAAGAAAAGCAGGGAAAACTCTTTATTCGCCTGTAGATATGAATGCCGAGTTTAAACAGCTATTTGAAAAAAACAATTGGAAAGAAGAGAGAGTTACTAACTGGTTATCTGAGGACACCAGGATTTTACGTCAGATTGTAAACCTGAAACCTGATGACCAGAAAAGAACTATTGAGGAAGGCAATCAAGAACCAATCATGACCTATAATCAAACCGACTTCATTAAGGATCGGGTTGCGGTTGAAGTGCAGTTTGGTAAATATTCTTTTGTTGCCCACGACCTTTTCGTCAAACACATGTCTTTCTATATCAACGGCAACATCGATGTTGGTATAGAGATTGTTCCAATGAAGTCCATGGAACGAGATATGTCATCTGGCGTTCCTTATTATGAAAGGGATTTGTTCAATCTAATGAGGCAAGGCCGTGGTATTCCAGCAGTGCCTATTATCCTGGTAGGCATTGCGCCCTAATTCAGTACCAGTGACTTGGAACCTCAACACCATAGTTTTTTGCCACCGTTTCTAGCATGGCAATAATCTCTGCATGGTTAGCCTGGTCTATCTGTTGCCAGGCGGTGCGGCGAGCTAACAGGTCTTTAAGTTCACCTAGTCTGTACATTCCCAGCCGGTGAAAATTCCCCCAACTGGGAATACCAAAGAGGTTATAGATTGTGACTGTTGAATCCCGCTCACTAGCCAGCCGTTTTTCACCGGTCAGCTTCTCGGCAGCCTCTTCGGCATCGTCACGATCATCGTAGGTAAACAGTAGCTTCATTGGATCGCTGCTCCAGTATCTGAGCTGCGATTTTGCCTGACCCTCCGTAACTCCTAAAGCGAAAGCACCACTATCGCGGATATGAGCCGTAGCGTGAAGCTCAAAAGCGCCTGGCCACGACCACTACACGCCCACTCGGCACGGCCTGGTTAAACCGAACGACAGGAACGCCAGCCTTGGCGGTTGATCAACGGAACTAGCGTTCTCTGGGGAAATTGCGGCTTCGTGAGCGTTCCCGTTCTGGGTCACGCTTATCGTTCTCGCGCTTGGCAGTTTCTAGGCGCTCAGCTCGTTCGATCCGTTCACGCTCAGCGGCCAGGCGCTCAGCATTGGCCACCCACTCGCGTTGTGGCTGATACTGCGCCTTGATCTTGGCCGTCTCTTCGCGCCTGATCTGCAGATAGGCTTTGTCGGCCTGCTCGATCTTCGCCGGCAGTGCTTCCAGCGCCGTGTTCGCGGCCTTCACGGCGTTTTCGCGCTCAACCAAGTAATCCGGCTTGTTCAGTCCAATAGCCGCCATTTTGGCACGCATGGGGTGCCGCTCCGACCACTCTTCAATTTCCACCATCGCTTGGTATTTTCGGGCCTGTGCCTCGTTACGCTCTTGCGTCAGGTCGCGCACCTTGGCGTAAGCCGTGGTCACGGGCGACGACTGAGCTGCAACGTCAGCGGCATCCATGAACGCCGGACGGCCATGGCGGCGCTTGTACTGCTCGATGTCCTGCCGAATCTCGGCGGCGGTCTTGGTCTTTTCGACCGGACGGCGGCGCTCCCGCTCGGCCGCGAGGTCGATAATCTGCGCGCTGACCCGCTCCCGCTCGACGTTGTTCGCCATCACTTGGCGGTTGCCGTCGCCCCGGTCGGACGCCTTGCCCCGGCGCTCCATGTCCGTAGCGACTGCGCCAAGGTGCGTGGTGGCTTCGCGGTCGATGCCCTGAGCGGCAAGGCTGCGATGGTCGATCCGCTCGGCACGGCCTTCGCGCTCCAGGGCGCGATTGGTTAGGTCGGCCCAACGCTCGCGCAACTGCTCGATGTCGTGCGCGCTGCGCCCCTCAATTCCAGCCTTAGCGCGGTCTTTGTCGCCCAGCTCCAAGGCGGTTTTATTGCCGAGCTCGATGCCATCAACCCCCCGGCTGACTTCCCGGGTCGTCATCAGAATGTGGGCATGGTGATTGCGCTGGTCGCCTTCCTGGTCTGGGCGATGAATCGCCACGTCCACGGCCACACGATAACGCTCGGCCAGTTCGCGGGCGAAGTCGCGGGCCAACTCTTTGCGGCCAGCCTCCCCCAGCTCGGCGGGCAAACCCACGATCCATTCGCGGGCAGTGCGCGAGTCCTTACGCTTTTCGGCGGCTTCAGCGGCGTTCCACAGCTCGGAACGGTCGGCGGTTCCGCCGTCCGGCATCAGGATTTCAGCCGACTCGACACCCGCCCGGCGGGTGTAGTCGTGGATCAAGCCGGTGCGTTGATCGACCAACTCACTACCAGACCGATAAGCAGCAGCAGCAACGGACGAACGTCCGGCGCTTCTCGCTATCGGTTTGGTGGTGCAGTGGAAAATTGCCACGGCTCTTGATTCCTGTGCTTTTGATTTTGCTTTAGCCCCGCAGGGCGTACTGGGTTGCGTAGCAACCCGTAAGTGCGCACTTTGCAGTTCGCTTCGCTCTCTGGCTGCGTGATATCGTAGCACGACCGAAAGAGAGGAGGCGGGATAAATGGCGCTGACGATAGAGCAAAAAATCGCACAAAAGGAAGCCGAATTGGCTCGCCTTCGTAATCAGAGCCGGGCGCTCGAAAACGGGCAAAAAATCATTTTGGGCGGGATGCTTTTGGCCGAAGCGCGCAAGGACGCAAAAATACGCCATTGGCTCTTGAGCATGGTTCAGGCCACCGTGAAGCGAGACGTCGATCAGCGGCGCCTCGCGCCGCTGATCGACGAGCTCGCCGCCCTGGATAAAACACTATGAGGTGGCAATGGCGTTACATACATAAAGCTATGGAGAGGCTGCCGTATGACATTTGAAAGAGATGAACTGGCCAAATACGAAACAGCCATTAGCACCATAGGGAATGTCAGGGCCCTGGCATCCCAGCATTTAGCTGATGAACGCAAAAAGGCAAAGCCAAACGAGGCGCATATAACCTATTTGCGTAATTGGCAGGGGCACTTGCTCCAAGTGCAGCGTGGATTGACCATAACTGACCACGCTGCCGTAAGCACCGCTACGGCCACCTATGCGCAAATACTGAAGAACCGAAGCACAGCCCCCAACTTTCCGTTAGAACTGCCCATATGGACATCTAGAGGCCCTGCGAGCGGTCTTTGCAGAGGCTCAGATCGCCGGGAGGCCAAACCATGAAATGGCATTGGCGCTACCTCGCACTGATCTGGCTCGTCTGGTGGGCTTGGACGCAGCAACTAGGCTTTTCAACCCCGCTGACTGGTTGGGTCAAGCTGGCGGTGATGGGCGCCGCCGTCTGGTACGGGCTGGGATTCGTGAAAGTCCTCATAGAAAAATATCTGCCAGAGGGTCGCAGCGATCCCAAGGTGGTAAGGGGGGTTGAACTCTCCACCTCGGCAAGCCTTCTGTGTGCACTAGAACTGACGGCACGGGGCATTACCCGCACCGATGAGCGCGGCAATGTCACTCCGGAATGGCGCAAGGCGGAAAACGACCTTCGCCGCGATCCGACCAAATACCACGACAAGAACGTTTTTGACGGGTGGGTGAGGCTGGCACAGACGCCAATCCCACCCGCCAATGAGGCCCTGCACATCGCCATCACGGCTAGCACCGGGGCCGGTAAGTCGGTCGCACTGCGCGGCTTGCTGGCCGACATTCGGGCGCGTGGTGATCGCGCCATTGTTATCGACAACGGCGGCGAATTTGGGGCCGAATTCGGCGCACCTGGTGACCTGGTGCTGTCGCCGTTCGATAAACGCTCGCTTGGCTGGAACTTGGTGAACGAAATCCGTGAATCGCACGACTGGATGCGCATTACACGTTCGGTCGTACCGGACGGCCAAGGCAGCGAGCGCGCATGGCACGAAATGGCGCAAAAGCTGCTCGCTAACTTGGGCATGAATACCCATGTCGATAACGCCGAATTGTTGCGGATCGCCACCGGCTACAGCGCCGAAGCCCTGCAACCATTGCTTGCGGGCACCTCGTCCAGCGTTTTGACTCAAGACGGTGGTGACCGCCTGTTGACCAATATTCGCTCGGTTTTTGGCACAGTGTTGCAATGCTGGCAGTTCATGCGCGGCGGCGGCTTCTCCCTCCGCGAATATATGCAAAGCACTGATCCACGTTGGCTGTGGGTGCCGTTCAAGGAGTCCGAATTAGGCGTCTCCCGCGATCTAATCGCCTGCTGGATGGATATTTTGGTATCGGCGGGGCTTGAACGCGCCGAAGGCGGGCAAAACACGTGGATCATCATTGACGAGCTGGACACGC
>NZ_MVOK01000053.1:0-7886 GCF_002018915.1 Pseudomonas sp. MF6396
GAAGCAGCATTTTAAGTAATGCGGCTCTGCGTTCAGGTGAATAGTACGGCACGACCAGTCTCTTTCCGCCCCCGATATGCTTTTTTAGGAAAAATCGGAGAGGCGACAACTATCCTGACACCGGGGGTCATTACACAACGTGAAACTGACATTTTAGGGGGTGGTTGTTTATGGGGTAGAGCGTATTTGTGATCTCGCCCTTGTTTTACGGACGCTCTTTAAACGATTAAATGTTGCAACCGCCAATAACGACTTTCCCAGTTGCAGGAGATCAGACTATGGCTTCGTCCAAGCACAGAGGCTTACCGGCCTGGTCATAGCGCGTCACGTCGTGGCAGGTCAGCAAAGTGCCGGCCTGGAACACGGTGGTTTCGATGCCCATTTCTTGCGCCAGGCTGGCAACCGGGTTCTGATCGACACCGTGAATCCAGGATGCGCCGAGATCTATTGGCACCTCGCCCCACGTTCGTTCCGTCCAAATGCGGCCACCGACTCTGTCCCTGGCCTCGAGCACGATCACCGTATGGCCCGCGTCGGACAGCATTCGGGCAGCGGCGAGGCCTGAGATCCCGGCTCCGATAATCAGCACCGAATCCTTCCTGAGGCGGTTGGCGTCTGTGCTCGAGTCTTTTGCCGTGCTGGCGTTTGCACCTGTAAGAGGGGTGGTCATCGCGCTGGGCGCGATCGACCCCTGGGGTCGAGTAAGGGTTATCATTGTTGCCTCGTGATTGACGCGATCGACGCTAAAATTACATAAATAGAACAAGTGGTACATTCGCGTATCATAAAAAGTAA
The DNA here is from genome assembly GCF_002018915.1 of Pseudomonas sp. MF6396. Taxonomy (NCBI): domain Bacteria; kingdom Pseudomonadati; phylum Pseudomonadota; class Gammaproteobacteria; order Pseudomonadales; family Pseudomonadaceae; genus Pseudomonas; species Pseudomonas sp. MF6396. The sequence continues at coordinate 796 of NZ_MVOK01000053.1, forward strand.
TTAAGGAAATATTTGATTCATGTCCCGCGATCAGAAGAGAGACGCTGTCCTGGACGCTGCTGCAGCGGTGTATGCCCGTGACCGCAGCGCATCAATGCAGCAAATCGCTGCCTCGGCGGGCATTAGTCGTACGACGCTCGTCCGCCATTTCCCCACCCGTGAGGACTTGGTTGTAGCGCTCATTGATCGTGTGCTGAATGATGCCACTGCGGTGCTGGATCAAGCGAAGCTGGAAGATGGCGACCTTGTACGGGGTCTTTCCTGCCTGACCGAGAATTTCAGGATGCTGGGGCAGGTGTGGGGGGGCGGCTACGGTCTGGGCTATGGCTGGTCGCATATTGAAACGTTGCTGTCCGACCTGGCAGTGCGGGTCGAAACCATTAATGCGCGGCTCGTTGGATTTTTTGAGCGTGGTCAACAGGCCGGGCTGTTTCGCCAGGACCTTCCGGCGGCCTGGATGACGGGGGCGTTTCAAGGACTGTGCGAAACCACTTCGGACCTTATCGACGCTGAGTCGATGGGAAAACGCCAGGGGCCTGAGTTTCTCATCTCGATCTTCTTGAACGGCGCCAGCGGTGCGGTTCAGTTAAACCGCTAATGCCGCTGGCCCATTGCGCTATTTAGTCTTCAGAACGCAGGCCGTAGACCTATTTGCCCGCAAAGAATGACTTTGACTGGGCTCGCATCACCCAGCTGCTGCTCTGTTCACTCCAAGGAGGAACATCGATGCCGAACTCTGACCTGCTGCTTTCCCTACTTTCCAAAATGAATGGAAACCTGCTCGCCATTGAGCAGGCTTCAATCATGGAACTCACCAATCGGGTTGAGCAGTAGGGCGACGCCAAAGTAACCGAGAACGGATACCCTCGACCGGAACGAAGAGTTCATCAAGCTGACCCTGGCTGTCCTCATGACGCCTGACTGATCGCCAGATACTGCCACTACTTAGATGCAACCGACCAAAGCTGATCGAGCCTGGTCGTGTAGCTCTGACTCGTCATTTCTCAGAGCATTATAGCCAGCGCTCGTAGAGACGCTAGGCGAGCGCAGCGTCCCCTTCCTGCTGAGTTTAAAAAAATTACGAAAACTGTAACGCATCACTTTAAGCAAACCTGAATTCATAGAATAAGCGCAACGCTTGAAACGAGAGGCAGAGAGCCAGCCACCGGTAGAATCCAGGCTCTCACACCGAAGGATTCAAGCGCAGATGACTACGCATTACCGGCAGCTGACTCAGGGACAACGTTACCAGATTGAGGCTGGCTTGAGCGCCGCAGAGAGCCAGGCGAGCATTGCAAAGCGGGTCGGCGTGCATCCCTCGACGATCAGTCGCGAGGTTCGCCGCAACAGCACCCAGAATATCTACAAGGCTGTTTCTGCGGCCCATGAAAGTGATGCTCGTCGAGCGGGTGCGCGCAAGTTTTGCAAGCCGGCGACATGGCTCAGCCATCATCTCCCGGTGTGGCTCAAGCATGGCATGAGTCCGGAGCAGATCGCCCAGCGGTTGAAGCAGGAGCAGCCAAGCCGGGCGGTCAGCCATGAGTGGATTTATCGGTTCATTGCCGCCGAACAGCGCGCCGGTGGTGAGCTTTATACCTATCTGCGACATCGCCGAAAGCGCTACCGGAAACGCTATGGAAGCCACGATCGGCGCGGGCAGCTGCGTAATCGCGTGTCAATCAGTGAACGCCCAGCCGAGGTCGAAAGCCGCGAGCGCCTGGGGGACTGGGAGGGCGATACGGTACATGGACTGGGCGGTAACCTGGTGACCCTGGTTGATCGCAAAAGCGGCTATCTGAGCGCCTATCCGGTCAAGCGCAGAACGCGCCGGCAGGTAACGCGGGCGATCAATCTGATGCTTCAGGGCCATGCCGCTCACACGCTGACGCTGGATAACGGAAGGGAGTTTGCCGGGCATGAACGCATCGCGCTACGGAGCCAGTGCCAGGTCTTTTTTGCAGACCCCTATTCATCCTGGCAACGTGGCACCAATGAAAACACCAACGGTCTGCTCCGCCAGTATTTCCCCAAGGGCAGCGACTTCAGCAAGCTGACCGTCGAAGCCGTCAATCGGACAGTAGCGAGGATCAATCTACGCCCGCGCAAGCGCTTGGGCTGGAAGACGCCGTACGAAGTGCATACAGGGGTGAGCGCAGGGCAATCGCATGAACGCCTGCCGATTTGAATGAGTCCTTTCCCAGCGGGCATCCTGAGCGCCTCTCTACTCAGGATGCCCTGCAATGTCGCATCACATACCAATCTCCGATGTTCTGGTCGCCATCAATGATCCCCGTCAGCAGGGCAAGATTCGTCACGACCTGGTCGAAACACTGGTCGTGGCTATCTGCGGCGTGCTTGCCGGCGCTGACACCTTCATCGAAATCGAACTCTGGGCTGAGCAGCGGCTGGACTGGTTCCGCCGTATTCTGAAACTACCCCACGGCATTCCCTCACACGACACCTTTGGACGGCTATTCAGCCTGATCGATCCAGAGGAGTTCGAGCAGGCCTTCCGCTGTTGGGTTGCGGCGATCCTACCGGCCCTTTCTCCGCAAGTGGTTGCCCTAGACGGCAAGACCAGTCGCCGCTCCGGCAAGAAAAACACGGCCCCGTTGCACCTGGTCAGCGCTTTTGCGGCTGATTCAGGGCTGATTCTCGGGCAGAGGGCGACCTCCCAGAAGTCCAACGAGAAGACCGCCATTCCTGAGCTGCTGGCCACACTGGCGCTTGAGGGCTGCACCGTGACGATCGATGCCATGGGTACCCAGCCGGACATTGCACAGGCCATTCTCGATCGCGGGGCGCACTATCTGCTGGCCATCAAGGGAAACCAGCCGAAGCTGGCCGAAGCGATCGATGACTTCGCTGACACCTTTTTGGACGGCGATCCTGCCCGGGTACCCCATGCGCACTTCGAGCATGTCGAGAAGGACCATGGCCGGCTGGAGGTTCGTCGCTGCCATGTTTTCGACCAACTCCAGTGCCTGCCACAGCCAGAACGCTGGCCAGGACTGCGCACTTTCGTGATGCTGGAGTCCGAGCGGACTGTGGGCAACCAGACCAGCCTGGAGCGCCGTTACTACATCAGCAGTCTTGCTCCGGATGCAGAGCGCATCGCACATGCCATCAGGGCGCACTGGGGCGTGGAGAACCGCGTCCACTGGTGCATGGATGTCATTTTTGGTGACGATCAGATGCGGATCCGAACCGGGCATGCTGCCCACAACATGGCCGTTCTCAAGCAACTTACATTGAATTTGATCCGGTTGGATCCGGTCAAGCGCAAGGGTGGCATCAAGGCACGAAGGCTGATTGCTGCAACCTCTGATGATTATCGGGCTGAACTATTAGGTCTCAGGTGAGCTTCATGCGATTGCCTTGGGGGTGAGCGTTGCACTTATGTGTTGAATTCAGGCAAACTCTACGTCTATAAATCTCACTGCCTTCAAGGAAGTCCCATGCCTTCATCAATTTATTCTCGTTTTCTTCGCCGGCCGTATGAAGTTGAGTTCATGCGCTGGGCCCTGGTCTTGATTTTCTTTATGTTTGGCTACGCTAAATGGTTTGATTATGAAGCTCAGGGATTGATCCCGCTGATTGGTAATAGTCCTCTCCTGTCGTGGATGTACGGCGTGTTCGGTATTCAGGGCGCAAGTTATGCCTTGGGCGTTGCGGAATGGACTATCGGTCTCGGTCTGGCTATTGGTGCCTGGTCGCCAAGTATCGCTTTACTTGCCGCCGCCGGCTCCTGCCTGACCTACCTGACAACCTCTACTCTAGTCTTAAGTACTCCAGGTGGCTGGGAGGCTTCGGCTGGTGGTTTTCCGGCCATGACCGATATCAGCGCATTTTTAATCAAAGACCTAATATTGCTGGCCGGTTCGCTTGTGCTGGTAAAGGACGCGGCGCAGCAACTGACGGCCCGCACCAAGCAGACTGATGCGGAAGGTGCTGCGATCTAGGCCGAAAAGCACGCTTGTCAGCTACAACAGCGACGCAACCTAGGCCAACGCCGCCGCTATCAATGCCCTTGGTGTTGCCTGGCAGGGCTGAGGATTGGGTTTCTTGTTTCGGTCCTCACAAGTGAGGGTCGGTGCTTGCATCCGTTTGGAGAGGGAATGCATGAAACCCGCAGGAATTAGGCTAGTCAAAATCATGGTGCTCATAAGCGGGTGCGCCAGCGTGGCCTATGTGGCGCATGTGGTTACTAGGGAGGCAGCCTACCTACATACGAAAATCAACAGATCGAAAAGCATTGATACTGCTCAGCAGGAGCTTCGATGGCCGGATAACCTCGCTTTACCGGAACTGCGGGTTTCAGCGTACGAACAGGTTGAAGATCATGCTGGCTGTCGTTCTGGATCTCTACGCACGCCGAATTTTGCGTTGGGCGCTTTCAAACAAGCCGGATGCGAATCGAGTCATTGAGGCGTTGGACATGGCTTACGAGCAGCGTGGCAGGCCTCAAGGGCTGCCGTTTTACTCGGATCAGGGCTCGCAAGGCGCATTCAACCGGTTGTCGCAACACCTATATCGAGGTGTTTATGGGACGACCCGCAGGGTAGATGCAAAAATTGACGGGCCGGGGGAGCGATGCGCTCTCCAGGCGCGCCGTCGCTTCGTAATGATTTCAAGAGGCTTGCTCCATGATCCCCTACTCAGTTCTCGACGCTGCACCGGTTACCGAAGGCAGCACACCTAGCGAATCCTTCGAGCGCTCGCTCAAGCTCGCCCGACATGCCGAAGCGCTTGGCTATAAGCGCTATTGGCTCGCAGAGCACCACAACATGCCAGGTATCGCCAGTGCTGCGACTGCGGTGCTGATCGGGCATATTGCTGGCGGGACATCGACCATTAGGGTCGGGGCAGGCGGAGTGATGCTACCCAACCACGCGCCGCTTCAGGTTGCGGAACAATTCGGCACGCTGGCCTCGCTGTATCCTGGTCGCATAGACTTGGGGCTCGGGCGAGCGCCAGGCACCGACGGGGCTACGGCCCATGCGCTACGCCGCTACTTCGATGGTGCCGATACCTTCCCAAGCGATGTGGAAGAACTGCTGCACTACTTCCATCCGGTGAAACCGGGACAAACGGTTCAGGCAGTGCCGGGGGCTGGTCTGGATGTACCGGTCTGGCTATTGGGCTCAAGCCTTTTCAGTGCACAGCTTGCGGGGGCACTGGGCTTGCCGTTTGCATTCGCGTCGCATTTCGCGCCAACAATGACTGAAGAGGCCTTGATCCGTTATCGACAAGATTTCCGACCGTCGAAATATCTGGCTGAGCCTTATGTGATTTTAGCGCTCAATGTCGTGGCCGCCGACAGCCGAGCCGAGGCACGACGCCTGTTTACGACCCTGCAGCAAGTCTTCGTAAGCGTGATACGTGGTAATCCCGGCCTGATCCCGCCGCCAGTCGACGACATCGAGGCGTTCTGGACACCACAGGAAAAGGCGATGGTCGAGCAGTCGCTGTCGTATGCGATAGTCGGCGATGCGGCCGATGTTCATGAGGGCATCATGGCATTCGCCGCCAAGCACCGTCCCGACGAGCTGATGCTCTCCGGCACTATCTTCGATCATGCCGCACACCGTCACTCATTCACACTTGCTGCACGAGCGTTTACCGATAACGCCTGATCGATTCGGTGCTATTAGGTGTAGCGGCTCGTGTTTGAAAACACACGGGCTTGCATTAAGCGGCATGTTCTTTATGACTGTAGCTAAGTGCTGTTACGGACTGATCGTTTAGGGATGCTCCGATCGACTTGCCGCGCGTCGGCTGCAAGTCGAAATTCTCCCAACACTCATCGCTTGGGCAAATACCCCAGTACAGCAAATAATCGCTGATACCAATACTCGAGGGTAGTTCGCTACCCACGCGCTCCTGACTCAATTCGCAGATCCGCGTACCAGCACTGAGTAAGTTATCGCCGGTGAAGCCCTGCGCCTGTCACATTGACTCATGCGCTAAACGCGGACCACGGGACTATGTGGAAACTGCTGCGCTCAGCATCAACTCATACCGCGTTTTTTGCACCACAATGACACCATAATACCTGTGACGATGGACACCAATGGAATGCTTGATTCAACAACTAGTGTTGGAAATACCAACAGTATTTGCGAGTCGTTACCACCGAGCATCATCGAGGCCCCAGCCCCCATCAAAGTACCCGCCAACAAATGAACGCCCGCCTTTTGAGGGGTAAAGGCCTCGAAGCGGAACGTTTTTCTATACAAGGTAAAACTCAGCATGCCTGCCAGCAACGTAACAAACACCGCAATACGCCGAGCGCTAACCGATGTATCGTCCCAGAACATCTGCGAAACATTGTAAAAGAACACACTGGGTGTCCATAACGGCTCGAACGTGTAGAGCGCACTTGTCAGCGCACCCAGTAGCATACTGGACAGCACAAGGTGTTTATTACCGTGTATGCGGACCAGGAACATCAGCACCAGCGCTACTACCCCGATCAAAAGCCAGTAATGCTGGCTGGTAATTTCCGGCACCAGAATGACCTTCTGTTCGTGGGTCTTGTGCATGTAGTACCAAAGCACGATCCCCAGGACCCAGCCGATCATCGTGAACGCTTTATTGACATCGCCACAGGCAAACTTAGTCAGCGTGCCTACGCTGCAACCGTTGTTCAGCACCGATGCCACTCCGAACAACAAACCTCCCAAAACCAGCAAAGGATAGGAAATGCCGGGCGAGTACAGCGGCAGGTTGGCCTCGGAGAAACGATAGAGGGGTGCCAGCATCAATCCAAACAATCCACACGATGTCAGTGCCAGAAACAACGTAGGGCGCCCAGCCAGCAATTGTCCGCTCGCTTTGACAAGGCACATGCCCATGCGCTGCGAAATCCAGCCAATCAGGAATGCTAATACCAACGCCATCAGTAAAGAGAAAACCATGTTCGTGCGCCACTGCTGATTTGGATGATGGGAGCCCGCGTAGAGAGTGCGATCCATGAACCCCACCTATCACATGATGGGGCAGCAGGTTACCGTGGCATCTCTGGCGAGCAGTTCCACGGCAGAAGAGCTTCGTAGTCGGCCACCGAGGATGCATACGGCAGGCGCTCA
>NZ_MVOK01000054.1:0-7644 GCF_002018915.1 Pseudomonas sp. MF6396
GGTCAGGCCGGACGCGTAACTGGGAACCGATCGGCACCGTGTTGTTGAACCCGGATCGAGAGCAACAGAACGAGAAAATGGCGGCATAGTTAGACGGTTGACGCGACAACTACCTTGAAAAATGCCGATGACTTAACACCAGAAACCATCAAAGATTTGCGACGGCACTGAACAAAATCCAGCCCCCACACATAGAGCAAATCAAACCTAGCCCTCGCAAAATCTTGCCGCCGCCCTGGACGCGCATAAGGCCAAGTGCTCCAAATGCGCCGACTAAATGCAGGGTGGCGGTGGTGGCCAGAAAGCCGAGCGTGTAGCCAACCTTGTCGTCAATGACAGGCATTTCATAACCATGCGCATAACCATGCAGCATGCCGAACAGGCCGACCCCTAGCGCGGCAACCACGGTAGGCATACGTTGATGCAGTGCAATGGCCGCGCCCAAGGCAATGACCGACAGCGCAATGCCAACTTCCAGGCCTTGCAGATCTATCATCGACATGCCGAGAAGGCCGCCGCAGAACATGCACAGCACAAAAGCGCCGGGGACGAGCCAGATGGCGCGACCGCCGATTTGGGCACTCCAGGCCCCAACCGCCACCATCGCCAAAAAGTGATCCAGCCCAGTCAATGGGTGCAACCAGCCGGCATCTATGCCGCTGTGGGCTTGTGCGCTAAACGTGGTTAGTGCCAAGACGATGGCGACACAGACGCCCTCAAGTTGGTGTTGGCGAGTACTCATGGCGTAGGTATCTCAAAACTTAAGGAGGCCCAGATGCTTTCCCAGTCGGCCTGGTACTCGATCACCGAATGCATCTGGACTGCACTCAGAAACCACAATCCAGTCTTTTCCAAAGTAAGTTCCACTACACCGTCCTGGTCCGTTCTGACCTGTTGTTCATGCTTTGGATCATCCTTGGCCCAGGCCCTAACCAGCACCCCAGCCACAGGTTTGCCCTCGCGCAGCAAGCGGGCTTTGAACCGCCCGCCCGGCTTGAGCTGGAACGGGTCAGTGACAGCAACAAGTTCCAGCGGCAAATCCACCACCCGGTCAAAGCCAGCACTATCGCTATTGACCCGAACCAAAGTCTTGGCGCAACGCAAAAACTGCTCACGTCCCGGCGCATCGGCGATACCCAGTGTTTGCCGTTCGCTGCGCACCTGATCCAGCCCTTCTTCGACCAAATATTTGTCGAACTCAACACCGGGCAACGTGATGGCCTGAGCATGGGTAAGCATCGCCACAACAACGGTACCGGGCGTCCCGGCGCGAAAATGTCCCACCGGGGCCGCGCCGTCACGCCCCTTCACGGCGTGTTTACCTTGCGCGTCGTAAAGATCAAACGTCTCGATCATGCCGGGCAAACGCCCTACCCGCTCACCTGGCCAACTGACACCCACCCGCAGATCTATGGCCACCAGATCATCTTTGCTGACCAGCCCTTTGTGAGGAACCAGCCAGAAGGCATGGGCAAAACAGTTGCCGCTTAGTGTCGCCAGCAATACCCCAATCCAAATAGGCCGCCAAATCATCATGCTTTCCTCACTTCGCCCCAGCAGCTTTCACACCCCTAACTGCAACCGATCAAGGCGCTTTTTGTGTCGACAAATAGGCAATGATGTCCTCCCGCACCTGTGCGTTTTCAACACTGAACCCCATTGCCTGCCCCGGGATAAACTGTTCCGGCTCTGTCAACCATCGGTTCAGGTTGGCGGGCGTCCAGGTAACGTCGGACGCCCTTAGTGCCTCTGAATACGCAAAACCGTCTGCACTACCAGCATGCCTGCCCACAACGCCACGGTGCATCGGCCCGACCGAATTCACATCCAGTTGATGACACCGGCTGCAATTGAGCAACCAAGCCTTCTGGCCACGCACAACGTCACCCGTATCAGCCTGAACTATTGCGCTGGTCATCAATAGCAGTACGAAGCTCGCACCCACTGTGCCTAAGTGATTAGTGATCATGGTGTGCCTTTCCTTATGGTGCGGGCCTAGCCTCATGTTCAAGTTTGACCTCAGATCACTTTTTGTCTGACGGAATGACGTAGGGGAACTGATCGGTATACAACTTTGGATTGTCGATGGCCTGGTCGGTGGGTTTGCCTATGAGGAGGGTGAGCATGGCACTCATCGCATCATCATCAAGGTAACGTCCGTTACGCACATCGGCCGAATACCCTGCCTTGCTGCCAACCTCATAATTCAGCACATCGGGAATCAGCGCATCCGCCACTTTGTCGCCATAGGCGAATGGTTGAGCCTGCGTCTGTGCAATGCCTGAAGCGCGCGCAGTGCTCGCTGATACGAAGTTTTTCAGTACTGACTGGGTGTTGGGTCGGCTGCGATCATGCTCGACTCTGACAGCCTCGTCTTCGAAATACATAACGTGCGACAGCAAAGGATTGGCCGAGTATTGAACTTGGCTCCACTTGCCATTTTCCTTGAGCGCCGTCGTCATGAAGACCTTGATATTTTTGCCCAGCATTTCATTGGGAATTTCCAGCACAATTGCACCACATTCCTGGTCTTTGAAAATATTGGTGCCGGAGGCGGACTTCCAGACTTGAGGGTCATACTTGCCAGCCTTCAGTTGCGCCGAATACGCTCCCAGGCCAGACGAATTACCGTAGAACGGGTCTTTGATGATACCGGTCCAAAGTTCAATCTTGTCCTTCAGATTGACGCTGCCGCCGACCTTACCTTTACCAATGTCCACACCCGTTTCACCCACTCGCCCGTTTGGGTTGTCCGACAAGTAGGCCATGACCTGACCGTCGCGAAACTGGAACGAGAATGTGTGCCCCTCCTTGAACTTGTCATCCAAGGCAACATGAATGTTGTACAAGGCATTCGGCGAGAAGGTAGCACCATGACGCGGACTTGAATTCACATTCATGATAATGACCGTGCGCCCCGGTGAAGCCGCTTGAAACACGTAGTTGTCCAACTGGCTGATCGCCGTGTTGGTTCGTGCAATGGCAACCTCAAAATGGTGGCTCGCATGTGCCGGCAGCGTAGAACTGGCAAGAACAGCGGCAAGTACCGCTTTCATCAGCAAGCGATGGGGGGCAAATGCTTTATTATTCATAGAGGTGCTTCTCCCGGTAGGTGTCCAGTCCAGCTTCATTTCGAGGTATATATGTCCTGCACCCAGTTAGTACTGCGGACGTCTACTTAAACATTGCGTCGTAACCGGCCACGGGCAATGGCCTCAGTGTCATCTGCTTGTAGAACTCGCTACCAGCCTGAACAACCTCACTTAGACCACTATGCACGGTTTACGTAGCCTATTGCGCCGTTGGCAAATGCCGGAAGGTCCAGCAAAGCCGAGCTAGCGGCAGTTACGTATTAAAAATCATCAAACTGGAATATTACCAAAAAGTAACACCCAGCAAGCTACCACCTACTGCACAAAGGAGCAATAGGCAGTGATTGGCTGTTAGAGAAACGTTGAAGTGTCAGCCAGGGCTATTAGCACTGACCGAAAATCGGTGTAGCACTGAAGCCCTTAATGCGGCTCATGGGGGGCGATCAGTGTTTGTACCATTTGACGAAGCGATACTGCCAAACGATGAGTTCTGATATGGCGGCTTTCGTCTGCGCCCTTAAATACAATGAACAAATTGACAGCCAGTACCTCATGGCTCTTGAAGCCTATGGCACGGCACATCTCGATCAGATGATTGATGTGCACATGATTGATTTCCTCAATCGCCACCCGAGCTGGATGTTGAGCGTCCCGTACATCTATTGCCTTATCTATGAATTTGCAGCTCAGTTCTCCTGGCGACTGGATATAGGCGTACATCATTTCTAGCCAACCGTTGAGCTCTCCCCGCGGATCATTCGGATACGCCTCCTGTAATGCTTGCCATGCAGCTTCACTCGCTTTGTGCTGCTCTCGAATGGTGGCTGCAATTAACATCTCTTTAGAGGAAAAGTGTCGATACAAAGTCATTTTGTTGCTGTGCGCTGCTGCTGCAATCGCCTCAACCCCGACTGCGTGAATTCCATATTTATGGAACATCTCTCCTGCAGCACGCAAAATTCTCTCTCTCGGTGCAGTTGAGCGCTTCTCTTTTTCTGCAAGCGCTGTCTGGTCCGTTGGAGTATTAGTCATCACATAACACCTATTTTTTTATGTGGCACCCACTGCTCTTGACATGCTACTTGCCGGAAAGTAACATCCGGCGCAGGCGTTAGATTCTTGACGAGACTATACCAAAATCTGACAGGTTTTGCGTTGGAGGTGGGGGGGGTTGGATGGAGTGTTTACGGAAATTAGGTGAGAGGATTTTGGCAGTAGGTGCGACCGCGAATGCAAGCGGTAGCTTTTGTGTGGGGTAGGCCTACTTTCAGTAAGGGTACGTGAGTGTCGTTCAGGGGGGGCAGTTGCAGTGACTGAGCGCAATGCCGCACCACGTGGGTCGGTGCGCCTTGATGGGTACTATGTTGCTGACCTTTTCACTCCGGGGGACAGCGTGGCCGTCGGCCCGAGTGCCAGCACACAACATAGGCGGAAAGCATAACTAGATTCGTTTCCATACTACGTATAACAACTCTATGATATGTGATTGCTGTTAATCAGCAATGTCAGAGAGTTAGGCAGGGCGTGATTCAATCATTGTCATTTAAACACGACTATGTATGGTCCGTGAAGTTGAACCAGCCTGGCTTTCAACGGGAAGGTGATGCCGCAAAACTCAATCTCGAAGCCGCTTTCGCCGAATAGTCTTGGCGAACATTGCTTGTCCAACAGAGCAGCAACTTTTGCTATGTAAATGAACCTGCGGCTAAACCGGCGCAAATTTGACCGGGGACGTTTAGTCCCCTGCTATTTAGACGTTGTTTACGATTTTCACATAACCAAGTCGAAAAAAACGGCGCTCTAGTCGCCGACGATATCGTCATGGAACTCAACGGTGGCGCCTTCAGCATGCCTAACGGCGCGACTTTCAGCGAGCGCCAAGTGGTTATCCAAGCCACCGAGTTTTTACGTTCAATAGTGAAGGCATATTGGTCCACTTTAGAGATGCGAACAAACGATCTGGGTGCCCTCACCCAATTGACGAGCAAGTAGCTGGCCGGTCGCAATGCGCCGGATAAGGGCCGCAATAGGTTTGCTGTTGCCTGCCGAGGAGAGTGATATGGCCTACGATTTTGACCTTTATGTAATTGGTGCGGGCTCTGGCGGTATTCGGGCTGCGCGTTTCGCCGCAGGCTATGGTGCCAAGGTGGCCGTGGCTGAAAGCCGCTACCTAGGCGGTACCTGCGTCAACGTGGGTTGTGTGCCCAAAAAACTGCTGGTCTACGGCGCGCACTTTGCCGAAGATTTTGAGCAGGCCAGTGGTTTCGGCTGGTCGCTGGGTGAGGCGAACTTTGATTGGCCGACCTTGATTGCCAACAAAGACCGCGAGATCAATCGCCTCAATGGCATTTATCGCAACCTGCTGGTCAACAGTGGCGTGACCCTGCATGAAGGGCACGCGCGCCTGGTGGATCCGCACCAGGTGGAGATCAACGGTGAGCGCTTCACCGCCAAACATATCCTGATCGCCACCGGCGGCTGGCCGCAGATTCCGGACATTCCGGGACGCGAGCATGCCATCGGTTCCAACGAAGCGTTCTTCCTCAAAGCACTGCCCAAGCGCGTGCTGGTGGTGGGTGGCGGTTACATCGCGGTGGAGTTTGCCGGGATTTTCCATGGCCTTGGCACGCAAACAACGCTGTTGTATCGCGGCGATCTGTTCCTGCGCGGCTTTGATGGAGCGGTGCGCAAGCATCTGCAGGAAGAGCTGACCAAACGCGGGATGGACTTGCAGTTCAATGCTGATATCGAACGCATCGATAAACAGGCCGACGGCAGCCTCAAGGCCACCCTGAAAGACGGGCGCGCGCTGGAAGCAGATTGCGTGTTCTACGCCACCGGCCGACGTCCGATGCTCGACAACCTGGGGTTGGAAAACACCGGCGTCAAACTGGACAAGCGTGGCTTTGTTGAAGTGGACGATCTCTATCAGACGACTGAGTCGTCGATCCTGGCCATTGGCGATGTGATCGGGCGCGTGCAGCTGACGCCAGTGGCGTTGGCCGAAGGCATGGCGGTGGCGCGTCGTCTGTTCAAGCCTGAGCAATATCGCCTGGTGGATTACGCGATGATCCCGACGGCGGTGTTTAGCCTGCCGAACATTGGCACAGTCGGCTTGAGCGAAGAGCAAGCCAAGGCTGACGGCCACAAGGTGCAGGTTTTCGAAAGCCGCTTCCAGCCGATGAAGCTAAGGTTGACCGACTGCCAGGAGCGCACCCTGATGAAGTTGGTGGTCGACGCAGACACCGACAAGGTTCTGGGTTGCCACATGGTGGGCCCGGATGCCGGTGAAATCATCCAGGGGCTAGCGATCGCGCTCAAGGCAGGCGCGACCAAGCAGCATTTCGATGAAACCATCGGCGTGCACCCGACGGCGGCGGAAGAGTTCGTCACCATGCGCATTCCCGTGGCGGGCTGATCAGCTTTCGTGTTCTTACTCACGTATCACCCGAAACAACACCGACGCTGAGGACGCCATCGATGCCTGATCTCTTGCCTATCTGGGTACTGGTGCTCGTAGCTGCCCTTGCGTTTACCGTGGGTTTCATCGTGAACCGATCCGGCACATGCCTGGTTTCTGCTGCGCACGAGGTGCTGTACAAGCGTCGTGCCTGGCGCGTGGGTGGGCTCGCTTTGGCTGCGATGGCGTCCAGCGGGCTGCTTCTGCCATTGCCCTGGATGTCTTCGCCTACGCTGGTAGCCCTGCAATTGAACATGCGCCCACGCAAGCGTTTCGATTTTAAAATGCCCCGTCGAAATGATAGGCCAAGTGACGCAAGACGCCATGGCTATGCGGCATGATGCCCAACTCAAGTCAATAACCGTGTTGCTCTCAGCTAGAGTATTGCTCAGAGTGTTACTATTCGGTAACATTCGATTCGGTTTCTAATTTAACTCGGCATACCAGTTTCAACTGATCTGCGCAGCAACACTCATCTCTGGAGCTATTTTGTCGCTCCTTTGTAGCTTCTTTGGGAAGAGATGAGTTTTAACGCCCCACCGGGGCGTTTTTTTTGCAGCCGTTTATTCGCAGCCAACGGCTTGGTAAGGCAGGTGAATCCCCTGATCGCTCGATGGATCAGTACTTCACTTTAAAGGTGGCTTCGCTATCACAGCAGTCCAGCGCAAAGGACACGCTTAACTTCGCACCGTCGTCGCAATGGAACTCAAAACCATCCTAACACCAGCGGTATCACTGGTAGTGACGGAGATCCGGCCTTCATGCCGGCGCTGTACGGCAGGCTGTTTGATTCGTCGTGCCAACAACGAGTTGTGATCAAGCAGGACGCGATAAACTCGCTTCACGTTGATCGGTGGCAGCGACGGGGTTTCACGCTCACGACGCAACAAGCCCCAAAGGCGACGAGCCATAATTGGGCAGCTCGCTGACCTGGTGCTTAATTTCGACGACCAATCCCGTACCGTCGGTCGGGCACCGAATACGCGCAGCCTCGCGCTGGACGCGGCGGGGGTCACTGTCAATGCGCAAGGGGCCATCGTTATCGACCAAGGCATGCGCACGAGCAACCCGAACATCTACGCGGCCGGCGAC
>NZ_MVOK01000055.1:0-7602 GCF_002018915.1 Pseudomonas sp. MF6396
TAGTCGGCCATGCTGAGCGTGCGGTGGTTGATCGCTTCCTCGCCACTCTCCACGGCGGCGACGGCCGCCGCCACCAGCAGATGTGCAAGCTCGCCGATGGTGCCTTCGCTCCGGGTGAGCAGGTAGCTGTACCGGCTTGCAATCGAAAACGGCCGTGCTCGCAATCAGCGCAATTTCCGGCTCAGATTAACTGCGACTGACGGAGCCGTCTGGCTCAGATTATTTGCGAGCGAGCTTGCATTCAGCCGCGCCGGCTTGCATTCCATCGTTCCCTACTCACATTAACTGCAACTAGCCCCGTCTTTAGAGGTGGTAAAGATGCCGATGATGGCCATGGTGTTCTCCTTTCGGATTCATGGTCGCGCCCATCGCGTCCTTGTTGTGAGCCGATCGGCGGGTGAGGGCCGAACGCACTGCCAATGCAGCCGAAACGTAGAGAAGGACCTTGAGCTCCGAACAATTTGTTGCGCGAGAAAGCCGCTCGCCGGCGGGGAAAATGTTCGGTGGGAACGGTTGTGGGCCCAGGTCCGATCCCGCCAGGATTCACGACGACTCAAGGACGCATGGCTGACCGGCCGGACAGGAGTATTGGCCGACTCTAAACACCAGTCGTAGGCGCTGGAATCTCGCGACATGCGTAGCCCTTGCTTGGCGAAAAATATTCCCGATCGCCGAGCGCTCGATCTGACATTCGTCGTTCGGTATAGTAAAGAGTGCAGACCAGGCAGATAGGGGCGCCGGTAGCTTAAGGCCAAACCAGAGACGAGCCGCGCGAATGCTCGCCGAGGACCCGGTTTTCAAGCGCATGAGCTTATTTGACCGCGACGGAAACTTGGTCTCCTCAAGCCACGCGGATGAACCGCAAAAACTCCCTGCGGGTTGGCTGTCGCAACTGCGCGAACACACGGGTAGAAGTGCCCCGGCCAGGCGCGGAGGCTTCGATGAGCGCGGATCGGACATCTTGTCCTAACGGTCGACCCCGCCAGCGGGGGCTTCGTCAGCACCGCGCTGCAATTGCCGGCAGGGCTCTGGGACAACCATCTGCGTCTGGTCTGAAAGCGTTCAAGTATCGCAGCGGTACGCCGACATAAGGGGGCGAACGAACGGTCATTTGGCTGACCGCTCGCTCAATCTTGCGTATGACTCAAGCGCCCCCCTTTCGATACGAGACCGCCCAGATGCTCTTGAAAAAATCCCTGCGCGCTCAGCTGCTCACACTGATCGGCGGCAGCCTGTTGGTGATATTGCTGATCGCCTTCGCCAGTTTTTCCTTCTTGTCGGATGACATTTCCAAGTATCAACAACTACTCAAGGGTCCGATCGAAACGTCGCGCCTGATCGACGAAGCCAACGTGGAATTCAAAGTGCAGGTGCAGGAGTGGAAGAACGTCTTGCTGCGTGGCAAATCACCTGAAGCCTTGAGCAAGTACTGGCAAAGCTTCGAGAACCAGGAACGAAAGGTCCAGGACATCCTGGGCAGACTCGTTGAGCGAAGCGAGCACAACCCTGCCCTGTCAAAGCAGCTCCGCGACCTGCACGAGGAGCACCGGCGCCTCGGCGCCGCCTACCGCGCGGGCCGTGCGGCCTACATCGCCGGCGGAAACGATCCATTCGCCGGCGACGAGGCGGTTCAAGGCATCGACCGTGCCACCAGCGAACAGCTCAGTGGTTTGGTCATCCAGCAGCGCGATTCGGCGCTGCATCGTTCGGAAACCATCAGCGAAGCCGCAGATCGTAAAATAGTCGTCGGCTCGTTGGTAATGCTAGCCGCTGGCGTTTTCATCGCCTTGCTCAGCCTATGGTTGGTAAACCGCAATCTGATCGCCCCCATCCGTCACCTGATCGACCACATCGCCAAGCTCAGCCAGGGCGACTTTGCACAGCGCGTCGATGCGTCCCGTGCTGACGAATTGGGACGTCTGGCAGTTGCCGCGAATATCCTGCGTGACTTCCTTGCCGATACGTTCACCCTCCTGCAACGCAACACCTCGGACCTGGACAGCGCCAGTGGTGAATTGAGCGCCATCGCCGCACTGATGGGCCAAGGCACTCGCGAGCAGTTCTCGCGCACCGATCAGGTCGCTACCGCCATGCATGAAATGTCCGCTACGGCGCAGGAAGTCGCCCGTCACGCCGCCGAAGCCGCGCGTGCAGCGGATGCGGCCGATCATTCGGCGCAGCAGGGTGAGACCATGATGCGTTCGACTATCCAGACCATTACCCACATGCGCGGCGAGATCAGCAACACCGCCGAGGTAATACGCCGTCTGGAGACCGATAGCGGTCGCATTGGCAAGGTGCTGGAAGTTATTCGCGGCATCGCCGACCAGACCAATCTGCTGGCGCTAAACGCAGCCATCGAAGCCGCCCGCGCGGGCGATGCCGGACGCGGGTTTGCCGTCGTTGCCGACGAGGTGCGCACGCTGGCCAGGCGCACCGCCGACTCCACCGCTGAAATTCATCAGATTATCGACACGGTGCAGACCGGCGCGGTGGATGCGGTGCGTGCGATTGAAAATGGACAAACCCGCAGCAACGAAGGTGTCGAACAGGTTACGGAAGCGGGCAGCATGCTTCAGCGCATCACCCAAGAAGTCGAAGCGATCCGCGACATGAACCGTCAGATCGCTACCGCTGCCGAAGAGCAGACGTCCGTGGCGGAAGATATCTCGCGCAATCTGACCGAAATTACCGCCATCGCCACCACCAACCAGGACAATGTCGAGCGTACCGAGGCAGCCAGCCAGAACCTGCATACGCTGTCGGCCCAGCTCAGCGAAGTGACGCACCGCCTCGCGGGCTGACACAGGCTCTGCTCCGGCCCTAGATGATCGGTGTCACCACGTTGCTAGGTCCGACTCATCCGAGTTCGAGGGAGTTGGGGCAGGGCCGATCAACATGGCTTGTCTCGTGCTTGGTCGATTCGTTCCTGCATCGCCTGCATGACTTCTCGTGGGTGTACGACTTGGCGTTGGGGTCGTCGGCCTCACGGAGAGCTTCTTCGACCTCGCGGGTCATCCGCTCATATTCTTCTGGCCACAGCGCTTGCTCCATGCGCAGCGACGCCTGCCCCAGTAGGTGCAGACCGAACAGACGCATGTCATTGGTGGCGATGACGTGCTCTCGAATCCGCACCTGGATCACCTCATCGCCAGTTGATGCAGCTTCAACAGGTCGGTGCGCAGTTGCGGAGGCCCGCCGTCTGCGTTGTCACTCAATCGCCGCGCAGCTCGTCCACGGCATCGACTGCCCGCAGCAGTGCGGTGGTATCGAAACTCTCGGGAGTCAGTTCGTTCCAATCGTCGTCGGTGATGCTGATTGTCATGTAGCTTCTTTCCTTGTCCTGGGCAGACCCCGGCGTTACAGGCCAAGCTCGCTATGCGATCCGAGACGCACGAGTTGCAGCACGGCGTCATCCGGCTTGCGGTAAATCAACACCAGGTCGGGCTTGATGTGACAGTCCCGGTGGTCTTTCCAGTCGCCGGTGAGGGCGTGGTCACGGTGCTTCTCGGCCAGAGGCTGGTTATTCGCCAGGGCTGTGACGACGGCAATGAAATCGCTCGCCAGCGTCTGACGATGCGGGCCTTTGGCTTCGCGTTTATAATCGCGTTTGAACCGGCTGGTCTGTTCAATCGTCCGCATTCAGATCCGCCATCAGATCCTCGACGGAAGCGAACGACTTCAAGCCGCCACGGCGCGCTTCCTTCATCGCCTCGATGGTGGTGGCGTTCGGAATCAGCGGCTCGAACGGCAAGGCTTTCTCGCGGGCGACTCGGGTCAACATGATGCGGAAGGCGTCAGACACGGTGAGTCCCATCGCTGCCAGCACGACGGTCGCCTCTTCCTTGATGTGCTCGTCGATACGGGCACGGACTACAGCATTTGCGGACATGGTTTGATCCTCCAAATTGATGAGCTACATTGTAGCTCAATCCTTCCAGGAGTGCACCCAGCACACCTCGCCAGAGGCGTCTATCAAACGAATGTTTTACGACACCTCCTTGAGGTTGCCGCGTTTACATCATTACCTGAACAGGTATAAAATTCCGTCATGACAAACAAAGAAAAACCGCTCGAATGGATCGCGAGCAGCCACAAGGATTTGATGGCGTTGCCGTCCGACGTGCGTCGCCGTTTCGGTTACGCGCTCTCGTTGGCGCAGATAGGCGATCAGGATGACGCAGCAAAGGTGCTCAAGGGGTTCGGTGGTGCCGGCGTGCTGGAGGTCGTCGAAGACGATGCCGGCGGCACCTATCGAGCGGTATACACGGTCAAGTTTGCGGAAGCGGTGTTCGTCCTGCACTGCTTCCAGAAGAAGAGCAAGAGCGGAATCGCCACGCCAAAGGCCGACATGGACATCATCCGCGCTCGGCTGAAGGTGGCCGAGGTATTGGCACAGGAGCTACGAAATGCAAAAACGAATCATTGAAGGCGTCGAGGTTCAGCGCAGCTCGGGCAACGTCTTTGCCGACCTTGGACTGCCTGACGCTGAAAAGCTCAAGATCAAGACCGGCCTGGTGGTCGAGATCAGGAGGGCCATGCGCGCCCTTGGGCTGACTCAACAAGCGGCGGCCAAACGCATGGGCATCCCGCAACCGAAGGTGTCGGGCATGATGCGCGGCGACTTCACCAATCTATCCGAACGCAAGCTGATGGATTGTCTGAATCGCCTCGGCTACGACATCGAAATCAAGGTACGGCCAGCAGCCGAGCCGATCGGGCATCTAACGCTCGCAACCGCTTAATCGGAGCTCTCCTGATGGCAGCCCGCATCACCGACGACGAATGGGACGAACTGACTCCCGAGAATTTCGATACCACGGCACTGCTGCGTGCAGTCGATGCCGTGGACGTGCTGCGCGGCGATTTGAATGACAGCGCAGACGGCGCACCTCCGCAACTGCGCACCGACCTGTTGAAGCTGCATCAACTGGCAATGGCCGCGTTCAACGAGGGATCACGCAGCCGAGTGGCTGAGCTATTTGATCTCGCCGTGGATCTTCAGGATCAGGTTGATCATCTGATGACCTCGCTGGAACAAGTGCAAGAAACCCTGTCCCGGTTGACGGCGCTCTACCCAGAAAGCCTGTCCTGAATGTTCTTGGAGACAACCACATCATGAGCCGCAGCCGCCGCAAAACGCCCATCGTTGGGCACACGACCTGCCGTAGCGAGCGCGAGGACAAGAAACTCTGGCATCAGCGCTGGCGAACCCACGAGCGCACCGCGCTGGCCAGCGCGTCGCCGGAAGCTCTATGCGCCCATCTGCCTCTACTGGAAACCCAGGTCAGCAACGTCTGGTCGATGGGTAAGGATGGCCGCTCCTACTGGCCCATCAAGCGCCAGGCCGCCACGGCGGATCGCATTGCCAACCACAAGGGACGCAATCCGCAAGAGCGCGCCTCCCTGAAAAAGCGTCTGCTGCGCAAGTGGATGAGCAAATGAACCTGTCCACCATCGAGGCGCTGGCTATCGCTTGGGCGCGAATCGCTGAAGAAGCAGAACTCCCAGCCGGCTACGAGGGCACGGCGACGCCAGAGGCGCATCGGGCCTGCGAGGTGATCCAGGAGCGGATTCGAGAGCACGTCGTCGCCACCAATGACATGCGGCTGTTCGGCCTGCTGCACCTGCTTGGGCAGGCGTCGCTGCGCATGGAGCAAGCGCTGTGGCCGGAAGAATATGCGCGGATGACCCGCGAGGTCGAGGAAGCTCTCCGAGAGGCCGACGACCCCAACGCCAAGTCGTACACCCACGAAGAAGTCATGCAGGCGATGCAGGAACGCATCGACCGAGCGCGAGACAAAGCCATGTTGATCGGCTGACGGAAATTTCGGCGGTTCCGGCTGATCCAAGAATCTTGGCGTGACCTTACCTCCGCTCTACCGCTGGGTGCCAGCCTCGGCGCACGCCTAACCACCCAACTCAGAAAGGAAAATAAGTTGGTAAAACGCATTCCCGTATCCGAGCTTCGTCTCGGCATGTACATCCACAAGCTCGCCGGCTCTTGGGTTCGACACCCATTCTGGCGCGGCAGCTTCCTGCTGACCGAGCCTCAGGATCTCTCTGCCATTCGAGAATGTGGCGTCGGGGAGGTCTGGGTCGACTTGGCCAAAAGCCAAGTCGACCCAGAGAGCCCAGAGAGCCCAGAGAGCCCAGAGAGCCCAGAGAGCCCAGAGAGCCCAGAGAGCCCAGAGAGCCCAGAGAGCCCAGAGAGCCCAGAGAGCCCAGAGAGCCCAGAGAGCCCAGAGAGCCCAGAGAGCCCAGAGAGCCCAGAGAGCCCAGAGCCCAGAGCCCAGAGCCCAGAGCCCAGAGCCCAGAGAATTGTCGGAGGAGCAATCTCTGCCGTCTAGTCCACTAAGCAAGAAAAGTGACGGCGCAACCTCAATGGAGAGCGAAATGTGTTATGCACGGAAACTCTGTCTTGCGGCCAAGTCCCAAGTCATGGACATGTTCCAGGAAGCCCGGCTTGGCAAGGCCGTCGACCCAAGCACGACGTTGCCGCTGGTCGGAGAAATCGCTGCCTCGGTGCTGCGCCAACCTCATGCCCTCATCAGCGTCGCACGCATCAAAACGCACGACGATTACACCTACCTGCACTCGGTTGCCGTCTGCGCCCTGATGCTATCGCTGGCCCGGCATCTCGATCTAGACGAGGAGCAAACGCGCCTGGCTGGCATCGGCGGACTGATGCACGACCTAGGCAAGGCCGCGATGCCGCTGGAAGTGCTTAACAAACCAGGCAAGCTCACCGATGCCGAGTTCGCCATCATGAAGCGCCACCCTGTGGAGGGCGCAAAGATGCTGCGCGCAGGCGGGGCCGAGCCCGGGGTGGTGGACATTGCCCTGCACCATCACGAGAAGATCGACGGAACCGGCTACCCGGATCGCTTGGCCGGTGACGCCATTTCACTCCTGGCCCGCATGGGCGCAATCTGCGACGTCTATGATGCCGTGACGTCGGAGCGAGCCTACAAAAAGCCGTGGGACCCGTCCGCGGCGATGCGGCAGATGGCCAAGTGGGAGGGCCATTTCGACAAACGCATCTTCCACGCCTTCGTCAAGGCCGTGGGCATCTACCCCGTCGGCTCCTTGGTTCGCCTGTCCTCTCAGCGTCTGGCCGTTGTCGTTGAGCCGGGAATGGAATCACTGCTGACTCCCAAGGTTCGCGTGTTCTTCTCGCTACGCTCGAGAGAGCCGATCCCGATGCAGACCATCGACCTGGCGGCCACGAGTTGCAAGGACAGTATCACTGGCCCCGAAGACCCGACGCTCTGGAACTTCAAGAACCTCGACGACTTGTGGATGGAATAGCCCCCACAAAACGACGGCCCCGTGAGGGAGCCGTTGAACATCGTCGAGCGATGCCCGTCCAGGGAGGGATGGCCGAGCTCGATTCTCCAGAAGGTAGCTGGTGACACGAGTGTTGAGCCCACCCAACTAGGGTGACGGAAATTTCTGGGGTTCCGGCTTACATCCCCATGACCAAATCTATTGCCACCGCCTCGATCAACCGCGAAACCGCAGTCGCCCTCATCGACGCGGCGCTCGCTGCGGCCCGTGCCATCGGCATCCCGGCTGCCGTCGCCGTCGTCGACGCCACCG
>NZ_MVOK01000056.1:0-7518 GCF_002018915.1 Pseudomonas sp. MF6396
TTTGTCACATTACGAGCCTGAATGGCCGTTTGCAGGTCTTAGACTAAATGACGGGTTAAGTGACAGTTTTTGACGGCGAGAACTTTCTGGCTCACACTGTCACATAATCGAACGTATATGTGACAGGACAAAATATGCAAATTGGCTACATGCGGGTATCCAAGGCTGACGGCACCCAGGGGACGGACTTGCAGCGCGATGCGCTGGTTGCTGCCGGCGTCGATCCGGCCCACCTCTATGATGATCAGGTGTCCGGCAAGCGCGAGGACCGCCCCGGTCTGGTCGCATGCCTCAAAGCGCTACGGCCAGGTGACACGCTGGTGGTCTGGAAGCTCGACCGGCTGGGTCGGGACCTGCGTCACCTCATCAACACCGTGCACGATATGACCGGGCGCGGTGTCGGGCTAAAAGTGCTGACCGGACATGGCGCTGCCATCGACACCACGACGGCAGCTGGCAAGCTGGTCTTTGGCATCTTTGCGGCACTAGCCGAGTTCGAGCGCGAACTGATTGCCGAGCGCACCATTGCCGGCCTGGCGTCGGCGCGGGCGCGCGGTCGAAAGGGCGGGCGTCCGTTCAAGATGACCGCAGCCAAGCTGCGGCTGGCCATGGCCGCGATGGGCCAGCCAGAAACCAAGGTGGGTGACCTGTGTCTGGAGCTTGGAATCACACGGCAGACCCTGTACCGGCACATTTCGCCCAAGGGCGAGTTGCGCCCCGATGGCGAGAAGCTGCTTGCCCGCACGTGACACGATGAGTGCCACCTACGCCATCGGCTTAGAGCCGCTAACACCACCTATCCACGAAGCGTGCGCAGATGATCGCGGCTGCCAACTTCAAAAGCGCTTCGTGGATGTCAAGGCGCCTTTCAAAGCGGATTCGCAGTTTGCCAAAGCCAGCAAACCATCCGTGCGTCCTCTCCACTACCCAGCGATGTTTGCCCAGCCTTTCGCTGCTTTCAATGCCGCGCCTGGCAATGCGGCTGGATATGCCTCGCTGCCTCAGATGGGCACGGCAGCGTTTGTAGTCATAGCCTTTGTCAGCATGCAGCTTCGCTGGTCGCTTGCGAGGTCGACCCTGCAGGCCTGCAACGCCAGGGATCGCATCCAAGCACCGCTCGAACATCATGGAGTCATGTCTGTTCGCCCCGCTGACAAGAACCACCAGCGGGATGCCTCTGGCGTCTACGACGATGTGCCGCTTGGAGCCGAGTTTTCCTCTGTCGGTGGGGTTCGGGCCTGTTTCCTGGCCCCCCGGGGGCTTGGTACCGAAGAGCCATCAATACTGGCCCGGCTCCAATCGATCTGGTCGTGTTCACGCAAACGCATCAGCATGGCCTGGTGCAACCTCTGCCAAACCCCTGCTGCGCTCCAATTCCGAAGTCGCCGCCAGCAAGTCATGCCGCTGCCATAGCCAAGGGATTGTGGGAGGTCTTCCCATGGAATGCCGGTATGCAACACGAACAAGATGCCGTTGAGGGCGGCCTCATCGCTCACTGCGAGCTTGCGTGCGCCACCTTTGGCGGAGGGAGTGAAGGTGGGGATCAGGGGCTGCAACTGCAGCCACAGTTCTTTGCTAACGGGTTGTCTTGCCATGAGGGCATGAAGCATAACTGCTTCATGCGGGTCTCTTGGGCAGTGGTGTTAGCGACTCTTAGAGTGCTTTATTTTCCGTTTTCTGAGACGACCCCACATAGGGCGAAAAGTCGCCGGCCGTGACGGCCAGTGGCAGGACGAGGGCGCTGGCGAGCAGAGCGCCGGTGAGTGCGATTTTCATCGTGTTCTCCTTATATGCCTATGGAGATCAGACGGCGACCACGGGGAAATCCACCGTGGTGTCGGCGATGTGGTTGGTGTAGTTGGTGAGCGTGTTCAGCGCGACGTTGGCGATCACTTCCAGTATCAGGCCGTCGTCGAGCCCCGCGCGGCGGTAGTTGGCCATGGCGTCGGCCGACACCACGCCGCGTTGCTCGACCAGCGCGCGGGCAAAGCCGGCGATTGCATCGTCAAGTGCGTTGG
This sequence comes from Pseudomonas sp. MF6396, assembly GCF_002018915.1. NCBI lineage: Bacteria > Pseudomonadati > Pseudomonadota > Gammaproteobacteria > Pseudomonadales > Pseudomonadaceae > Pseudomonas > Pseudomonas sp. MF6396. Next base: position 2,019 of record NZ_MVOK01000056.1, read on the forward strand.
CCGCCTGGCCGGTGCGGGCCGCGGCGATGGCCTCTGCCGACAGTCCGGCACCTTTGCCGATCAGGGTGTGTGCGCTCAGGCAATACTGGCAGCGATTGGCTTGACCGGCAGCGAGCGCAACGATCTCGCGCTGGGAGGCATTCAGGCGGCCGGTGCCCAGCGTTTCGGACAAGCCGAGGTAGCCATTGAGCGCCGCCGGCGCGTGGGCCAGCGTGGCGAACAGGTTCGGCACCATGCCAAGCTTGGCTTTGACGGCCTTGAGTGTGGCAGCGGTAGCGGCGTCAGCGGTGTCGATGGTCAGGGGGGCGATTTGGGTCATGTCTATCTCCGTAGTGGGTGAGGTGCAAGAGCACGTGGGCATGATCGCCCTTTGTTTGGTACGATATGGCACGTAAAGTATCAAATACGTAACCTATCGTCTTATATGGAGAGTGGAATGGCGGATCGACTGGCCGGCTTGCTCCGGCACTACTCGCTTTCGGCGCGCGTTTTTCACAGCGGCGCCTTCTGTGGGCAGCATCATTACGCGGCGCCGCATGGCTATATCCATCTGGTGCGGCGCGGCCCGATTACGGCGCGTTCGCCCGTGCATGAAGATCTGCTGGTTACCGAGCCGAGCCTGCTGTTTTATCCGCGCGTGGCGTCGCATCGTTTTGTCGCCGCCCCCGGCGATACCGCTGAGCTGTTGTGTGCGGAGGTCGACCTGGGCGCTTCGACGGGCAATCCGTTGGCCATGGCCTTGCCGTCGATGCTGCTGATTCCGTTGGCGGACTTGCCCGGCCTCGGGCCGACGCTAGAGTTGCTGTTTGCCGAAGCCGAGCGCGACCAGTGCGGTCGGCAGGCCGCCATCGACCGCTTGTACGAGTTGCTACTGATCCAGTTGCTGCGTTATCTGATGGATGGGCGGCTTGGCGCCACCGGACTGCTGGCGGGCCTGGCCGACCCGAAACTCGCGCGCGCCATAACCGCCATGCACGATGCGCCGCAGACCGCGTGGTCGCTCGAGGCGCTGGCGGCGAAGGCGGGCATGTCACGCGCGCGCTTCGCCGCCGCGTTCAAGGACGCGGTGGGCGTCACGCCGGGCGACTATCTGGCCGACTGGCGGATGAACGTCAGTTGCACCCTGCTCAAGCAGGGGCGGCCGGTGGCGGTGGTGGCCGACCGCGTCGGCTACGGCAGCCCGAACGCTCTGGCGCGCGCCTTCCGCGTGCGCATGGGCTGCGCCCCGCGCGACTGGCTGGCGCAGCAGCGCGGTGACGCGGCGCTCAGCGGTTCGTGAGTTTGAGTTCGATTCGCCGGTTCTTGGCGTAGGCGGCGCCGGTGTTGCGCTCGTCGAGCGGGTGAAATTCGCATCACGCCGGAACAACTGGCGGAACTCCAGGTGGCGATCCGTCAACGGCTGGTCAGTCTGTTCGTGCGGCGCGGCCGGCTGGACAAGGCTGAGTCAGTGGCGCAGGTAGCTGGATGACGCTGTCCCGCCCTGAGCCGACGCTCACAGGCGGGGATTTCCAGTGTCGTCATTGTCGGCTATTGGCCGGCAGCAGCCCGTCGTTGCCTGATGGATCCAACCCCTCCGCTGCTATAGTGCAGTCGGCTTCTGACGTTCAGTGCAGCCGTCTTCTGAAAACGACAGTGCTACCTGTGCAACACCCCCTCAAAAATGTACGGAAAACTCTATCGCTATTCACTATTATGCGGAAACCTGTTTTTGATGGTTATCCGCCTATGTTGGTTGGCTACATGCGCGTGTCGTCGGACTCCGACCGCCAGAGCACGGACTTGCAGCGCGACGCGCTGCTCGCCGCCGGCGTCGATCCGCGTCACCTGTTTGAGGATCGTGCCTCTGGCGCGAAGGATGACCGTGCCGGCTTGGCGCGGGCGCTTGAGTTCGTTCGAGCCGGCGATGTGCTGGTGGTGTGGAAACTCGACCGGCTCGGTCGCTCGCTGTCGCACCTGCTCGCCATTGTGACTTCGCTCAAGGACAAGCGGGTGGCGTTCCGCTCGCTGACAGAGAACCTGGACACTACGACGCCCTCGGGCGAATTCCTGTTCCAGGTGTTCGGTGCGCTCGCGCAGTACGAGCGCGCCTTGATTCAGGAGCGCGTCGTCGCGGGCTTGGCCGCCGCACGCAAACGCGGCCGGATCGGCGGCCGGCCGCAGGCGATCACTGGTGAGAAGCTGGACGCCATCGTCGCCGCGCTCGATGGCGGCATGTCTAAGGCGGCGGTGTGCCGCAACTTCAATGTCAAGCGCACTACGTTGATCGAAACATTGACGCGAGCAGGTTGGCGTGGTGCGGGAAGGACGGTCGATGAGCAACAAGAATAAGCTACTCACCGTCTTTTCTGACGCAGAGCAGGAAGCCTTGTACGGCCTACCGGACTTCGACGATGCTCAGCGGCTGGAATACCTGGCGTTGGCCGAATCTGAACTGGCGTTCGCCAGCAGCCGGCCTAGCCTGCAGGCCCAAGTCTATTGCGTCTTGCAGATCGGCTACTTCAAGGCCAAGCATGCTTTCTTCCGCTTCGATTGGCATGAGGTCGAGGACGATTGCGCCTTCGTGCTGAGTCGCTATTTCCACGGCGAAGCGTTCGAACGCAAGGCGATCACCAAGCATGAGCACTACAGCCAGAGGGGTCAGATCGCCGAACTGTTCGGCTACCGGTCGTGGGCGGCTAGCTTCCTGCCGCAACTGGCACAGCAGGCTGAACAGATCGTGCGGCGCGACGTAATGCCAGGATTCGTGGCCGCCGAACTGATCGTTTGGCTCAGCGAGCACAAAATCATCCGGCCCGGCCACACCACCTTACAAGAGCTGGTCAGTGAAGCCCTGTCCACCGAACGCAGGCGCTTGGGCGGCTTGCTGGCAGAAGTGTTGGACGAATCGGCCAAAGCTGCGCTGGGCCAGCTCCTGGTGCGTGACGACACCCTGTCTCAACTGGCAGCGCTCAAGCAGGACGCTAAAGATTTCGGCTGGCGTCAGATGGCAGGGGAGCGCGAGAAGCGCGCCACGCTGAAGTCCTTGCACGGGATCGCCAAGGCGCTGCTGCCCAAGCTCGGCATCTCGCAGCAGAACCTGCTGTACTACGCGAGCCTGGCGAACTTCTATACCGTCCATGACCTGCGCCACCTGAAGGCGGAGCAGACCCGGCTCTACCTGCTGTGCTATGCCTGGGTACGTTACCGGCAGCTCACCGACAACCTGGTCGACGCGATGGCCTTCCACATGAAAAAACTTGAGGACGAGAGCCGCACGGGTGCGAAACAGTCCTTTGTCGCCGAACAGCTGCGACGCCATCAGGAAACGCCGCAGGTTGGCCGCCTGCTGTCGCTGTACGTGGACGACAGCGTGGCCGATCCGACGCCGTTCGGCGAGGTGCGCCAACGCGCCTACAAAATCATGTCCAGGGAATTGCTGCAAAACACGGCGCAGCGCATGAGCGTCAAGCCACTGAACAAACTGGCGCTGCACTGGCAGGCGGTGGACGGCCTGGCCGAACGCATTCGACGCCATCTACGGCCGCTGTACGTCGCGCTCGACTTCGCCGGCACGGCCCCCGATAACCCATGGCTCGCGGCGCTGACTTGGGCCAAGAGCGTGTTCGCCAAGCAGCAGCGCCTATCACAACGGCCACTCGACGAATGTCCGGCGGCAACGCTGCCGAAACGCTTGCGTCCGTACCTGCTGATGTTCGATGCCGAAGGCACGCCGACAGGCCTGCATGCCGATCGTTACGAATTCTGGCTTTACCGTCAGGTCAGGAAACGCTTCCAGGCGGGCGAGCTCTACATTGACGATAGCTTGCAGCACCGGCATTTGTCCGACGAGTTGGTTTCGATGGACGAGAAAGCCGCCGTGCTCGCGCAGATGGACATCCCCTTCCTGCGGCAGCCGGTCAGTGCCCAGCTCGATGCACTGGCGACCGAGTTGCGTGCGCAATGGGTGGCGTTCAATCGCGAGCTGAAACAGGGCAAGCTGACGCACCTGGAATACGACAAGGACACGCAGAGACTGACCTGGCGCAAGCCCAAGGGGGAGAACCAGAAGGCGCGCGAGCAAGCTCTCTACGAGCAACTGCCATACTGCGATGTCGCCGACGTGTTTCGCTTCGTCAACGGCCAGTGCCAGTTCCTGTCGGCGCTGACACCATTGCAGCCACGCTATGCGAAGAAGGTAGCCGACGCCGACAGTCTGATGGCGGTGATCATTGCCCAAGCCATGAACCACGGCAACCAGGTTATGGCACGTACCAGCGACATCCCGTACCACGTCCTGGAGAGTACCTACCAGCAGTACCTGCGCCAGGCGACGCTACATGTGGCCAACGATTGCATCAGCAACGCCATCGCCGCACTGCCGATCTTCCCGCATTACTCGTTCGACCTCGATTCGTTGTACGGTGCCGTTGATGGGCAGAAATTCGGCGTCGAGCGACCAACTGTGAAGGCGCGCTACTCGCGCAAATATTTCGGCCGCGGCAAGGGCGTCGTCGCCTACACGCTGCTGTGCAATCACGTGCCGTTGAACGGCTACCTGATAGGCGCACACGAGTACGAGGCTCACCACGTGTTCGACATCTGGTACCGCAACACGTCGGACATCGTGCCGAGCGCGATCACCGGCGACATGCACAGCATCAACAAGGCCAACTTCGCCATCCTGCACTGGTTCGGACTTCGTTTCGAGCCGCGCTTCACCGACCTCGACGACCAGTTGCAGGAGCTGTATTGCGCCGATGATCTGGCATTGTACGAGAAATGCCTGATCCGGCCGGCTGGCCAGATCGACCGGCAACTCATCGTCGGTGAGAAGGCGAACATCGACCGAATCGTCGCCACACTGGGCCTGAAGGAAATGACGCAGGGCACGCTGATCCGCAAGCTGTGCACCTATACGGCGCCGAACCCGACGCGGCGCGCAATCTTCGAGTTCGACAAGCTCATCCGCAGTATCTACACACTGCGCTACCTGCGCGACCCGCAACTGGAGCGTAATGTTCACCGCTCGCAGAACCGCATTGAGTCCTATCACCAGCTACGCTCGACCATCGCCCAAGTCGGTGGGAAGAAGGAATTGACCGGCCGCACCGACATCGAAATCGAGATCAGCAACCAGTGCGCCAGGCTGATCGGCAACGCGATCATCTTCTACAACTCGGCGATCCTGTCCCTGCTGCTGACGAAGTACGAGGCAGCTGGCAATGCCAAGGCGCTGGCGTTGATCACGCAGATGTCGCCAGCGGCCTGGCGGCACATCCTGCTGAACGGGCATTACACCTTCCAGACTGACGGCAAGTTCATCGACCTGGATGCGCTCGTGGCGGGACTGGAGCTGGGCTGACGGAAATTTCTGGGATTCCGGCGTACAACCCCGTAAAATAGAAGAGTGAGCACTTGATTTGCTGGTGCTTTCAAACAACGGTGTTGTTTTTTTAACAGCCGAACTGGAAAGGGAGGCTGAGCTGCTCAGTGATCACTTTATCCGTTGGCTGATTTACGC
>NZ_MVOK01000057.1:0-7485 GCF_002018915.1 Pseudomonas sp. MF6396
GAAGCAGCATTTTAAGTAATGCGGCTCTGCGTTCAGGTGAATAGTACGGCACGACCAGTCTCTTTCCGCCCCCGATATGCTTTTTTAGGAAAAATCGGAGAGGCGACAACTATCCTGACACCGGGGGGCTCTACCCTAGCGGCAATGGCACCATTTCTTCGCTATTAGCTCTGAGATACCAATCTGAAAGGTAAGGGTTAGTACCAGCTGCATAACGCTTCGCAATTCTCGGATGCGATCTCACCCAGGCTTTCAATCCCTCCCAAGCTTTGCTGCGATAAAAAAGCGTTCGACTGTCCCAGCCCCCGTGGTCCAGCAACTTGATCCCGAACTCCTCCGATAAGGCACGGGCATCGTCAATAGTGAACCCCCTGAGAAATACCCGAGCCTCACTGCGATATTTGACGATGTACCACCCAAACTCCTCGCATCTGTCTCTAGTAGGATCGAGCTCAACAATGTTGCACACCCCAAGGTGCACTCCATCATGGACGGCTGACCGTGGGGTGATTAATGAAATCCAGGGACCTTCGTAAATCATTGAGGCCTCGAAAAGCTGACCCCTGATGGTGGCGCTGTGGAAGACGTTATTGTTCATGGCCGACCTCTCCGCACTACCTGATATTTTAGCCGATCTCCCTTCTGCAGCTCGTTGAGACGACTAGCGGTGCAGCGATTCGCAACTAACGCAGATGGCTTTTTGCGCCCCCGGCAGCACCGGCCCCATCTGCATGAGCATTTTGCCACTAGCCTCCATGGCCACCCATCAGTATTATAGTTACATGTTATTCAAACCTCCTGAGGCTCACGTGATCAATAAAGCAATCGCCGCATTAGCTGCCACCTGCGTCATCATCGCCTTACCTGGTTGTGCAGCGAAGCCAATCACCGTTGAGAAAGGCCCGGTGCGCGTTCAAGCAGCACAGATCAACGGGCGCTTGGTGGAGGGTGTGCCTGTCAAGGCCGTGACCGAGGACGCCGCCCTTGGCGACATGACTGCGTACGTGAATGACGCTCTCAAGAAAGCTGGCTACAACCAGACTCCGGGTGATGCCAAGGTCACGTACACAATCAGCGAGGTCTATGCGGGCCCGGCCTCACAGTACAAGGAAGCTCACACAGCAGTGGGCAACGCTGTGGCCACGGGCGCCTCTCTGGCTGTATCCCTCGCGACCTGCTCACTACTGAACAATTGCACCGACTCTGGGATGGTTGGGAACAACGTCGCCTCAGGCCTAACCGCAGCATCCGATGCAGCACAGACCACCAACGGCCAGAACGTCGACAAACTCGCGGGGACGAACCTGGTGATTCACACGGTTTGCTTAACAGGCCGGGGTTGCGCCAGTTCAGCTGCAGCGACTTCAGATCCATCGATCTCGCTGAATGATCTCCGGATGCAGAACGCCATGCTTGGCCTTCCCCGCACGATGAGAATCGGCGAGTAACACCAGTGCTGTGTGCGACCGGCAGCCAAACAGCCGGTCGTTTTTTTTTGGGTTAGCGCCCATCGTCATCCCCTTCTCTTCTGCTTTACCTTTGCCTTCTGCTTTACCTTTGCCTTCCCCTTCCTCCCAGAAACGCCAGTCCATGGCATCCAGTTTCAGCTAGAGCGTTATGCATCTCCATTTATCAGGCCTTCCACCGTACCGGTGCAGGTCACTTTTAGAGGAGATCGCGATATGGCAATGCGCATCATCACGGGACCAGCTGCTCAGCAAAACTCCGCCGCTTGGTTCGCATGGCGTAGTGAAGGAATCGGAGCTAGCGAGGCGCCCCAGATCATGGGCACGTCAAAATTCCGCAGTTCTTATGAGCTTTTCAGACTCAGGCTAGGCATCGGGCCTCCGCCGCCGCCGAACCCCTATGTCGATCGGATTCGGGCCAGGGGTCATCAGCTGGAACCCATAGCAAGGGCTGCATATGAGAGGCACACCGGTACCATGGTCACGCCCATTATTGCCGAGAGTGACTCGATCCCATTTATCCGGGCATCGCTAGACGGCTACGATCCTTTCCTCGGCGTTCCAGTCGAGATCAAATGTCCAGGAGACACAGCTCATGGTCTTGCGCTCAAGGGCATCGTCCCACCGGAGTATGTGGACCAGGTTCAGCACCAGATCTTTGTTGCTGAAGCCAGCTTCGCCCACTACTACTCATTCGATGGGTCTAAAGGCGTGCTGCTCAAAGTCCCGCGGAACCAGAAGCGGATCGATCAAATACTTAAAGGCGAGCTCGACTTCTGGCACCGGCTCCAAACAGGCAAATGGAGTACAGATGAATGGGAAGCCGCAGCGGCCGCTTGGCGGCAGTCAAACCGGCAATTTCAGGAAGCCACAGCGCGAGAGGAAGCAGCCCGAGCTGTGCTGCTCTCTCAGATGCCGCCAGGCCGCAAGCGACATGAAAGTGAAGGTGTCTCTGTTCACCTTTCCACACGTAAAGGACCTGTCGACTGGCGTGCCTTGCTCAAAGCACACGGCGTAGACCTGACTGAAAGCCAAATCGATGTCTACAGGAAACCTTCTGTAGAACATGTGACTGTTCGAGATCAGCTTAATGCACCCCTGACTATGCCTACCTTACCGGCGGCGCCGTTGCCTCAATCGGTATCCCCCACCGTGCAAACTGGACAACCAGCGCCTAAACCAGCGGCACAAGCCTTGAGGAAGGAATTCATCTTCTAACGCCACACCCCCCGGAAACGGGGGTTTTTTTTGCCTGTTTTGCACGGGCGTGTGCGGCATCCCCTCTCATAAAGCGAACCTGGGAGACCGAATGAAACGTATCAATAAGCATGTATCCGCGTGGCTTGCAGTAATTTGTATTTACACCGCGTTGGTGGCGGCTACGGGTGCATCGCATAAGCTAGCGCTATTCACATTGACGATTCTTATATGTGTACCAGTGATTGCTTGGTGGAAAACAGGAAGCTTCACATATTGGCCAGTTATTCATACCAAAAGTGACAATACTTCTTTTAAACCACAACGGACATACGAGCACGAACGCACAGGACAGACTCAACGCAAGCGGGATACGCCAAAGGCATATGACCTTAGCGACATACCGCACCCGCCAATAAGGAGAAACGATGCACATCTCAAGAACCTTCCACAAGGAAACGGTATCACTCCACCAAGCAATAAACAGCGGCCAAAAACCGTGCAATGCGCACTCGTAGCCAAAAGGGTCAAGCAACCGATCCTGGAAAATGTAGCCCCTACAATTGGATCCGTGGGTGACCTATTCGAGGATCAAACCCGCATAGTAGACACGCCAGAAGACATCCTCGTTGTTCCTGATGGAGACGTCTTTCTTTAACTGCATCACATACACCAGCGCCTTATTCAAGGTGCTGGTTTTTTTATTCATCAAATGGATTACACTTTCACAATTCCAACCCCTACCGACATTTTTGCATACGAAAAATCGTGCATACCAAATTTTGCACGCATTAAAGTGTACTTTTCAGGGAACTTTTCTGGCGCCGATTTGTTGACCCTTATAACAACACGTCCCTATAATTTGTCCCGCACCGCCAATCAACGGACTAGATAGGAATTAGGGACACAGCATGTCTTTCAGCTTTGACACATACCAGGGAGCTACGGAAATCGGTCTTTCGTCGCTGGGTTGCCTCTCAACCGATGGCAAACCGCATTGCCCACGATTCAATAAAAGCTGCTCCAACAAATGCGCATCCAAGTGCATGCTCAAAGCAATGACAGACTTCCCAGAAGCCAAGACTGAAATTCTCCTGGCTGGCGTCGTTATCGCGTCAACATTTGCATCAGATATGACTGAGGTTCACGCCGCATTGTCCGGCTTCGAGCGGGCAATCCAGGCGACCTGCATCTGATCACTCGCCCCTGCATCACCAATCACATGCCTGCGTAATGCACAGTACAACGATTTGAAACGACCCAGTCTTCCACTTACGCGTTATGGATTTGATTGACGTTCTCTGTCACGTACGTATAATCAATAAAAGCGGCCTTATGCGGTCGCTACCAGAGGTAATGCTTCATGATCCACGAGTACTCCCCAATCGAAATCGGCCTGGACGCCCTTGGTGTGGAGCCTGGTCAGAACCCCAGCACAGTGTTTGGGGTGGATGATCTAAGCCAAGCGGACCAGATCCGAAAAGTAGGTGAGCGGATCGAGCACGCGATGAGTGCCTACCCTGAGATCAAGACTGAGATCTTGGCCGCCGGCATCAATGTCCTCCTCGAAGTGTCCAGTTCGCTGGCGCTATTCAGGAGTGTCGCTCTCCCTCAACTGGACCGATCTGTGGATACCGTGGCTGCGTAGGTTTGATAATCAACGAGCCCTTTATGGCAGTAGAAAAGATTGATGCCCTGGAGCAAGAGACTGCTTCAGGGCTTGTGCAAGACACCGACATCGAGTTACTCCCCTCCTCCAAGCCTTCCGGCCCCCCCTCGACCTTTGAAAAGCTGTGCGGGACTTACATCTCGAACAAGGACCGCTCACGCACGTTTGTGAACCGTCTGGCCTTCGAGATGGATCGCGATGAGCGCGTTCGCAAAATCTGTAGGGTCAAGCTCCGTCAAAACAAGTGCGAACTCAGCGACTTTGAAGAGGTCCTGCAAAGGACGCTGGAAGTCTTCTTCGGCTCAATGCTGGCTAAGATTGAAGATCAGGATGCCGTCTATGCGGTTGTGTACGCTGTGGCGCACAACGTCAGCCGAGAAGTCCTAAGAGATCGCCAGAAGCTGATGATCAATCATCGCTCTATCGAGGATATGCAAGAGAAGGGTGAGGAACTGGAGCAGGTCGGTCTAGCCGACCAGGTAGAAGTAGACCACGATCGAGATATCGATACAGAAGCTGCCACCATTAAAATGGCCGCAGCACTTAAACGGGTGATCAACGGAGAACAAACAGTGGCCAGTTCCGGCATCTATGCCATGGATCAAGATCCAATGGTGCGCCTCGTACAACCTCAGCCTACGGACGACCAAGAAAACGATACGGACACTTCATCGCGAACCAAGCCAGGTGATGCTGGTGTGAAGCGTCCCCGCGGCGGAAGCCGGGCCGAGCTTTCGGTTGATCAGCAAGAACTGGTGAAGATCGGCTCTGACCTGGGCCTACGCAATCAAGACTATGCCTTTGCCCTGGGCATTGGTCTCCCTCGACTCTCCTCCTACATCTATGGCCGGACTGCGTCGGTGCCCACGGAGGTAATGGAAAAGGCTCGGGGTCTTCTGGCAGAGGAGCCGCACCGGAGAGAACGCCTTTTGCGTTTCGACCGGGACATGAACGTCATCTTGGCTGAATGGATGAATCGCCTCGCCATCGATGCCGAGAAAGACGAAGACATGGCCACCATACTTGGGGTGACCAAAATGACGATCTACCGGTGGCGTAACAACGAGACCAAACCCGATGCAACGGCCCTGGCTCGTTATGAGCAGCGGATCGACTACGAGATCCGTATGAGAAAAGCTGTAGAGCAGCGGCTTCAAGCAGAGCGCTCTTAAATATGAACCCGCATTTATGCGGGTTTTTTTGGCGAAAAAAAACCGGCTGCAGAAGCCGGTTTTGTGAAGAGCTAATGGGACTTAGCTTTTCCAGGATTCGACGACGTCACCACCATACTGAGTTTTCCACTCTTTCAGCTGGCGGTGATTGCCGCCTTTGGTCTCGATGGTCTCACCGGTGTGGGGATTTCTGTAGACCTTGACCTCACGTGGCTTACGCTGCTGACGATCGCCTTCTGGCCGTGCATTGATTTTGCGCAGACTTGAAGCCGGGTCGAGAATGGCGATGATCTTGCCCAAATTCACGCCGTACTCTTCCATCAGGCTTTTGAGCTTTTCTTCAAACTCAATCTCACGTTGCAGACCTGAATCATTTTTCAGCGCTTCCAAAGCAGAAAGTTGCTCTTGCAGTGCTTTCTCTGCAGCACGAAATTCAGCCAACTTGCTCATGCATAATCCTCATGGTGTACAATTTAGCAAACAAGCATCTATAACTAATTTGCATTAAAATTACTATACCCTAGGTGCTGTTTATTTTCTACTGACTCGACGGAAATTCTATGATTTGCAACGCTGATGAGTACGCAGAAAGCGGCCGCCACCACCACATTGCAACACTGCTAGCCGGCCGTAACTTCGAAGGCGTCTACTTGATTTCAGAACCACCCAAGACCGCATCCATTGAGGGGGAGGCTTGGTTGAGCTTCATTGCATCCGACCTCACCGGCAGCATCAGCTGCATCGTTGATCCAGCAAGGGCAGGCTGGTTAGAGGGAGACTGCTTTACGAGCATTCGGGTGCTTCTGAAAGGCCAAGTAGTTCACTTCCAGGCCGAGGTGCATGCGCGCATCACCGAGCTACACCAACTGAAAATGCAGTGGTAAAAAAAAGACCTTCTGGAGGGTATCCAGAAGGTCTTTTTTACACCAAGGCCCGAATGCAGGCCTTGCTCAATGCAACACGGGTGATGCTCGCCATCGTCAGTACCTGATAAGCGGCAACAGCCCTCCCCTCCCCCAGCGCCACGGTGGCCAGCGTCAGCAGAGCATCTGCCGGCACGAGTGCAAACTCAGCGGAACTGGAATCTTCGAAATCAAGGGTGATTTCCTCATCATCTGCCACCCGATCGCCGGAGCATAGCCCGTCAAACGCATGAGGGGCCTCGGATAGGATGAGGTCGAAGAACTCAACGTAAGCGCGCAACTCGCTGGTGGAACCAGCTGAAAACGTGCGGCCATTATTGAGGGAATTTTGAACGGTGTGAATCACATACTCGACAGCCTCTACTTCGCTGAGGAGGTCCTGCTTGGCCGACAGTAGCGAGTCCTGTACAGATGACCCAGTGGCAGCATCTGTCAGCCCGGTGACATCCAGGTCACCACCCAGATCGCTATAGCGACACTGGGCGAGCACCTTGATCTGGGCTACGTAGGAAGAATCGGCTTGGACCTCTTCCGCGAACGGCTCCCCATTGGGGAACAGTCCGGAAATCAGCAGGGAACGAGTTTGCGCTTGATTATGTTGTGGGTACGAAATCATGTGGGTCTCCTGAAAGAGTGTGCTGTTGAGGCTTTTCGCCTAACTGCCTTGCCTCAGGGGATGTGTCACATGCGTGTGTAAGATGAAATCACGAACCAATAACGAAAAATTCTATCAAAATTTAATCAATACAGATGACGTACATCTCCGCGTTACGGATTGCTGAAATTACTTTTTTTTGGCCATTTGACACTATCGGCGCAGGTTTCCAATTCTTGAATCATTAATGACCGTGCCTGTTCAAGACGTTACAATTTGAATTTCTACCTACGGATAGATGGCTCAAAATTTCACTGAGACTTTTTATGAAAGCCCTAGGGAAATCCTGAAAAAGACTTCCTGATTTGGCAAAATCCCCGGACACCAATCGCCGAGCTTTTCGATGATGAAACAAATGACCTTCGCCGATGCCGAGTACGCCGGTAAGCGCAAGCAGACCCGC
>NZ_MVOK01000058.1:0-7308 GCF_002018915.1 Pseudomonas sp. MF6396
AGAACGACTGCGCCGCCGGTGCCGGCACCAGCTGCGCCGGCACCTCCAAGGTCGACTACCAGGGCAATGCCTGGAAGAACGTCCCGGCAGGCACCTGCACCTCGATCAAGACCCCCAAGGGCATGGGCTCGCTCACGCCGATCAAGTCCTGAGCGCAGGCGCCGCCGATCATGCACGCTCCTATGCCACTGGGTGCCGGCCTTGGTTTGAAGGCCGAGCACTACGACGCCGCCCGGGACTGCAGCGCAGCCGGGCTGTGGTTTGAGGTCCACCCAGAGAACTACATGGTTGGCGGTGCTCGCCTGGCCCACCTGGAAGCGGTGGGCGAACGGCATCCGCTGTCGCTGCACGGGGTCTCCCTGTCCCTGGCGGCGGACGCCGCCCCCGACCCGACGCACCTCCAGCGCCTGCGCAGGCTGGCAGACCACGTGCGACCGGCGCTGGTATCCGAACACCTCGCCTGGTCCACCTGGCGCAATCACTATTACCCGGACCTGTTGCCATTCCCGCGCAGCCACGAGGCCCTGGTACGCATCGCAGACAACATACAGCGTACCCAGGATGCCCTGGGGCGCAGCATTGCCATCGAAAATCCCAGCCATTACCTGCACCTGGACGGCCACGACTGGGATGAAATCGACTTTCTCACCGAGCTGACGCAGCGCACTGGTTGCGCCCTGCTGCTCGACATCAACAACGTGCACGTCAGCGCGCACAACATCGATTTTGATCCGGCCGCCTACATCGATCGCTTCCCGGGCCAGGCCGTCGCGGAGATTCATCTGGCGGGGCACAGCCATGACGCCGGCGGTGCGTTGCTCATCGACTCCCACGACGCCCCGGTCGCTGACCCGGTCTGGGCCCTGTATCAGCGCTTGATCCAGCGCATCGGCCCGCGCCCGACGCTGATCGAGCGCGATGACAACGTACCCGCGTTCACGGCATTGCTCGGCGAACGCGCGCACGCCCAGGCCATGCTCGACCGACTGGGAGCGACGCAATGATCAGACGTCTCGAACACTTCCAGGACGCCTTCATCGAGGCCTTGCAGGTACGTGCCGCCCCGGAACTGTCCGCCCTCACCGCGCAACCCGGCTTTCAGGTGTACCGCAATACCGTACTCAAGGGCTGCGTCGAGGCGCTGTGTGACAACTTCCCCAGCGTCGAACGCCTGGTCGGCCGTGACTGGCTGCGCGCGGCGGCGGTCGTTCATGCCAACGCCTGCGCACCAAGCGATGCCCGCCTGATCTTCTACGGGGCGGACTTTCCCGCGTTTCTCGCGGCCTTCGAGCCGGCCCGGGAGCTGCCCTACCTGGGCCCGGTGGCCCAACTCGACTACCTGTGGATAGAGGCCTTCTGTGCCGTGCAGGAGCCCGCGCTGGAACTTGCCAGCCTGGCCGGCGTGTCGCCCGAGGCACTGGCAACCTGTCACCTGCGCCCGCGCGCCAGCGCACGCTGGCGGTGGTTCGACGAGCAACCGATCTACAGCCTCTGGCGCTGCAACCGCGAAGGGGTGGACCTGCCTGACAACCTGCCCTGGCAGGGCGAAGGCGCTTTGCTGGTGGGCCATTGCGATGGCGTCACCTGGCACGCGCTCGAACCCGCTGGCTGCGTGTTTCTGGACGCCTGCGCTGCCGGACACGATCTGGAGCGGGCCTCGGCCCTGGCCTTGCAGCGGCAAGGCGACCTGGACTTTACCGACCTGCTCAGCCGCTTGCTGGGTGCCCGCGTGTTCTCTCCCCTTGTTCTTGCATGAAGGAAATAGCCATGGATATCACCCAGCCGTCGTCCAACAACAGCCGCGCCACAGTGCGTCAACGCTGGGACCAGGTGTGCGACCTGCTTCAGCGCCTGATCAGCGACTCGACGCTCAGCCTGGTGGCGCGCATCAGCGTTGCGGCGATCTTCTTTCTCTCGGGGCGCACCAAGGTCGAGGGGCTGTTGACCATCACCCCCGGTACCTATGAGCTGTTTCGTAGCGAATACGCCCTGCCGCTGCTGTCACCGCACCTGGCCGCCCACCTGGCGACCTATGCCGAGCATGTGTTTCCGCTGCTGCTGATCGTCGGCCTGTTCTCGCGCCTGTCTGCCCTGGCGCTGCTGGGCATGACTGCGGTCATCCAGGTATTCGTCTACCCCGATGCCTGGCCAACGCACCTGTCCTGGGCCGGATTGCTGCTGGTCATCATCGGCCGGGGCGCCGGGGCGTGGTCGCTGGACAGGCTGCTGCGCATTCGCTGAATGCGACTGGCGCAGGCAATGCTGTGCGCTTCAGGTCGTGGGCGCTCCGTGCCCCTCTACCGTTTATGAGAGAGGGGCAGGAACCGAGGCCCACGGCTGAATGCATCAAGGCTATTACGGCAGGTACGGCAGGCTCAGGGGCTCATTGCCCGGTCGGTACATTGCCCGCCGTCTGCCCGAAGAGGATCTTCTTGCCCGCCTCGGTCACCGTCGGGCGGCTGGAGAACGGCTCACCCCTGGCGTAGGCCCTGACCGTGGCCGGGCGCTGGGCGATGGCCTCGAACCAGCGGCGCACATGGGGGAAGTCGTCGAGGTTCTGCTGCTGGTTCTTCCACGGCACGATCCAGGGGTAGCACGCCATGTCGGCAATGCTGTACTGCTCGCCGGCAACGAAGGTGCTGTCCGCCAGGCGACGATCCAGCACGCCATAGAGGCGGTTGGTTTCGTTGACGTAGCGGTTGATCGCGTAGGGGATCTTTTCCGGTGCATAGATCCCGAAATGATGGTTCTGCCCGGCCATCGGCCCAAGCCCGCCCATTTGCCAGAACAGCCATTCCGTCACCGTCTTGCGGCCACGCAGGTCGGTGGGCAGGAACAACCCGGTTTTTTCCGCCAGGTACAGCAGGATGGCGCCGGATTCGAACACCGTCACTGCTTCCCCGCCATCGGCCGGCGCAGTGTCGATGATGGCGGGCATGCGGTTGTTCGGCGAGAACGCGAGGAAATCGGGCTTGAACTGGTCGCCCGCGCTGATATCCACCGGGTGGATGCGGTAGTCCAGGCCGGCCTCTTCCAGAAACAGGGTGATCTTGTGGCCGTTGGGTGTTGGCCAGTAGTAGAGCTCGATCATCGTTGGTGGTCCCCGTGAAGGTTCAAGTGACTGTCAAGCAGGGTCAGCGCTGGCCGTACCATGCCTTCGAGCAGTTCACGCTCCGGCCGCGTTCGGGCCAGGACGCGAACGCCCAGGAGAATGCCCAGCAGCAGGCGCGCCAGATCGTCCGCCGGCTGCGCGCAGGTAATGGCGCCGCTGTGCTGGCCGGCCAGCACGCAGCGCCGGAAAAAGGCCTCGATCTGTATCAGGACAGCAGCCACGGCGCGCTGGAAGTCGGGGTCGTCCGGTGAGGCCTCAAGGGCGGAATTCACCAGCATGCAACCCTTGTGCTGGGGGTCGTTGAGCGAGCGTTCGAGTATCTCGTCGAAGAACGCCCCGATGGCCTGGCGCGGCGGCAGGACGCCTTCGAATCGCCGCACCCGGTCGGCAAAACCCTCTTCGACGTAATGGTCCAGCGCACGGCGATACAGCGAGCGCTTGTCGCCAAAAGCGTTGTACAGGCTGGCACTGGTCAGCCCCATGCCCTGGGCCAGGTCACGCACCGAAGTGGCCTCATAGCCACGGGCCCAGAAACATTGAACGGCTGCATCGAGCACCGCCCTCTCATCGAACTCTCTTGGCCGAGCCATCCGTACTCCCATTGCCAGGCCAACACAGGTGTTGCCCTTTTTCTGTAGACGGCCCTATTCTAGATCGAACGATCTAAAACACAAGACAGGACCCCACCCGCATGATTCATTTCTACTACCACCCCACGCCCAACCCGGCCAAGGTCGCCCTGTTTCTGGAAGAAACCGGGCTGCCCTACCAGCTGGTTCCTCTCGATACCGGCAAGGGCGAACAGCACACCGCGCAGTTCCGGGCCATCAACCCCAATGGCAAGGTCCCGGCCATCGTCGACAGCGAAGGCCCCGGTGGCCGCGAGGCACGGGTGTTCGATTCGACCGCCATCCTGCTCTACCTCGGCGAAAAGACCGGGCAGCTCATGGGCGCGCCGACCGACAAACCCGAACTGCTGTCGTGGCTGATGTTCATCGCCACGGGTATCGGGCCGTTCTCCGGCCAGGCCGTGCACTTCCAGTATGCCGCGCCGGAGAGCATCCCCTATGCAATCAACCGTTACCGGCGCGAAGCCGAACGGCACTACCAGGTGCTGGATGAGCACCTCGCCGGGCGCGACTACATCGTGGGCGACAGCTACACCCTGGCGGACATCTCAGCCTGGGGCTGGATCGACCGTGCCTCGCGCGTGCTCAAGGGCGAAAGCGACCCGCTGGCCGCCTACCCCAACATCCAGCGCTGGTTCCAGGCCATCGATGCGCGCCCGGCGGCGGCCCGTGCCCGTGAAGTGGGCAAGGACCACGCCTTCAAGAAAGACCTCGACGAGCAGATGCGCCGCGCGCTGTTCCCCTCCAACTACCCGGCGTAAGCCTCACCGGGTCAGCGTGCCCAGCGCACGCTGACCCCCGGACACGATCCCCAGAGAGGTGTGGCATGCAACCCATTGAAGGCATCGTTTTTGATCTCTACGGCACGTTGTACGACGTGCACTCCGTCGTCCAGGCCTGCGAAAGCGCCTACCCGGGCCAGGGTGAGGCCATCTCCCGCCTGTGGCGACAGAAGCAGCTCGAATACACCTGGCTGAGCAGCCTCATGGGCCGCTATGCCAGCTTCGAGCAACGAACCGAAGAAGCCCTGCGCTACACCTGCAAGCACCTGGGGCTCGCCACGGATGAAACCACTCTGCGGCAGCTCGGCCAGGCCTACCTGCACCTGGCTCCCCACCCGGACACGACCGCGGCCTTGCGGCGGCTGAAAGCAAGCGGCCTGCCCATGGCCATCGCCTCCAACGGCTCGCACCACTCCATCGAGCAGGTCGTCAGCCACTCGGACATGGGCTGGGCATTCGACCACCTGATCAGTGTCGAAACGGTCAAGGTGTTCAAGCCGGACAACCGCGTCTACAGCCTGGCCGAACAAACCATGGCCATCCCCAGGGACAGGCTGCTGTTCGTCTCGTCCAACAGTTGGGATGCGACCGGCGCCCGGCACTTCGGCTTTCCGGTGTGCTGGGTCAATCGTCAGGGGGCCGTGTTCGATGAATTGGGCGCCACCCCGACCCGTGAAGTACGTGACCTGGGCGAGATGAGCGACTGGCTGCTCGATTGAAGCTGTCCGCGCGAACGGCGCCCATGGATGATGGCCGGGGCGCCGTTCGGGCCAGGGCTGCTAGTGAACAAGGCGAATGCCGTCGATGCGTACCTGTTCCCCAGGCGAGAAGGCTTGCCCCGG
Organism: Pseudomonas sp. MF6396; assembly: GCF_002018915.1. Lineage (NCBI taxonomy): Bacteria > Pseudomonadati > Pseudomonadota > Gammaproteobacteria > Pseudomonadales > Pseudomonadaceae > Pseudomonas > Pseudomonas sp. MF6396. The sequence continues at coordinate 5,366 of NZ_MVOK01000058.1, forward strand.
CGTACGGAAACGCTCGCGAGTGCCGTCATCGTTTTTCACCCTGTAGGCGTTTTCACTCAGGCCCGCCGATGCCATCGCTGCGCGGTGGGCTCAGAGGTTGTCGCTGTCGGTCAGGTAATTGACCAGGCGCCGAAGCCAGGGCGCGATCAACAGCACCACCGGAATCATCATCAGCCAGGACAACACCCAGGCCTTCGACCAGTGCCCCATGAACCGTTCCACGGGAAACAGCGGACGGCTGGCAATTGCCGAGGCAATCGCACAGGTAATGGCCGACTGCAACAACGCAAAAAGATGGTGCCCGTGGCGTTTCGATAGCTTGATCACTGTACATGCCCCCTGGTTACGGGAAGCGCGCCATGCGCCTCCGCCTCGATGCCCTCAACGCGTGAACGCCACAAAGGCGCCTGGCATGGCTGTTATCCTGCCGCGAATGCGCACAGTGGTTTTATCCGTCCGTGCAGAACATTTTACCGATTGTCCCCACTGCGCATTCTATGCGGAACGAGCCTGGAGGCAATGCGCTCGCCTGGCCGGGTCATCGCGACCACCGATGAGTCACCGCGACCACAAAAACTCCAGGTCATAACGACAACAAAAATCACAACCTACTGTTTTTAAACAACTTATATACTGGCATGGTTTGTGTTCAGCACAGTGCTCACCCACTGAATGCAAGGACAAACCATGCAGCACAACGAATTCGACAATCGCCTGGCTGTGGTCACCGGTGCCAGCTCGGGCATCGGTTACGCGTTGACGACCGGCCTGCTCCAGGCCGGGGCCAGGGTGTTGGCCATGAGCCGTCACCAGGGTGAGCTGGGGGCTTTGCAGGAACACTACGGAGAACGACTGACCTGGCTTGAAGGCGACATCAGCCGCGCCGACGACCTCGCCAGGCTGGCCCGGTATGCGCACACCCTGGGCCCGATACACTACCTGGCCCCCAATGCCGGGATCGCCCAGTTGGCCGATGGCCTGGATGCCGCAGCCTTCGAGCGGCAATGGGCCGTCAATGGCGCGGGCGCGCTCAATACCCTGGCCAGCCTGAAAGCCCACCTGGCCCGCCCAGCCTCGGTCGTGTTCACCGGCACCTTTCTCTCGCAGGCAACCTTTCCCGGCCTCGCCGCCTACATTGCCTCCAAGGCGGCCCTGAAAGCCTTTGCGCGCAACCTGGCCGTCGAGCTGGCAGCCGACGACATCCGGGTCAACATGGTATCGCCAGGGCCCACGGCAACACCGATCTGGGGCACCCTGCAACTCAGCGACGACGCGCTGGCGGCGGTGGCCAAGACAGTGGAACAGCGTTTGTTGAATGGGGCATTTCTCGAACCCGCCATGATCGCCGACGCCATGCTGCACCTGCTGTCGCTGGGCGCACGGGGCATCCACGGGCAGGACCTGATCGTCGACAACGGCTACACCCTGCGCTGACCATGGCATGCGCCGGCAGGGCATATGCCCTGCGGTGCATGTTCATCGCAGCAAGGCCGCCATCAGGCGGCCGTCAGGCGCACTCAGGCAAACTGGCTGAACGACATATTGTCGTCCACATTATTGCCGGTACTGGCTGTGGTCGGACCACCCACCAGTTGGCCGCCCCAGGGATTGCTCTTCGGTTCGCCCTCATTGATGGCGACCTGCGAACGCTCCTTGATGGGGGAACCGCAGAATTCGGAAAAAATCGTACGCTAAGCTAACGGTGTTCTCGTGACAGCTCTTTGACTAGGCTTTCTAAGGCCATTCTGATAGCCCTGACTTCCTGAAAAGCCATGGCTAAAATTTGTGCGGCTAAAAGGGATAACCGATGGTAAAGTAAGTTATCCCTGTCGAGATACTGAAAAGCGTTATCCTCGTTTTTCCCAAAACTGTTTTGCCAGTTCGCTCAGAGCGCTAGTTAACTGAGCGACAGATTTCGCACTTTGCAAATTATTCTGCCCGGT
>NZ_MVOK01000059.1:0-7023 GCF_002018915.1 Pseudomonas sp. MF6396
TGCGCCCAGTGTAGAGGGATTGACTTAATGGGTTATTGGAAATATTCCTGGCTCTTTCAACCAGTCTTCCAAGAGGAGAGAGAATAGCCAAAACACTAACAGAGCTTAAGCTTCCTGACATTAAAGTAGCTAACAATAAGCTGCTTATTGATGTATCAGTAAGCATGCCGGCAGCCATTGCGCTTGATATAATACTACCCCATATGAGCAAGAGTATTTTCACGGAAAAGCTAGCAGCCCATTTCGGCCTCGCGGCCTTCCCGCTTCTCAATTGAGCATATAATTTTTCCGCAGCCAAAACCTGCTCAGGTTCAGGCTTGGTCCTTACAGACTGGTATTCAACAATCGAACCATTCTTAGCTATTGGCGTTACATAAGCACTTACCCAATAGTGGTCGCCATTTTTACAGCGATTTTTTATTAGCCCCATCCATGAGCGGCCAGATTTTAATGTACTCCACATATGCTCAAATGCAGCAGGCGGCATATCTGGGTGTCTTACGATGTTGTGAGGCTGGCCTAATAGTTCTTCCTCAGTGAAACCACTGATTTTAATGAAGTCAGGATTAATGTACGTGATATGGCTTTGAGGGGAGGTAGTCGAAAGAATATTGGTATCTTTTGGGAGTTCTAAGTTTCGACCCGTCACTGGTAAATTCTGGCGCATAAGAGCCTCAAGGGTTGGCTGTTTTATTTTATTGTATTCGGCATTAAGCCCAATTTCTTTAGCGTTACGATAAAGCTAGCATGGAAACGATAGGTGCAAGCAAGTTAAGGGTTGCATCGCGCATGTCAATCTAGGCTATACCCTAACTGGATGTCAGGAATGGCCACGCTGCGCCTGTCGTTTTCAGAAGACGACCGCACCATCTGACTGGATGTAACGCCTGGTGTGCATACGGCTCCTGACAGCCCAATATCAGGAGTCGTCTGCACCAATCTCGACTATGCTCAATACTCGTGTGCACCAAAGCGAGGTTTGGGCATGACATCAGACACTCCACCGATTGCCGCGCAAGGCGTGGCCACCCTGCCCGACGAGGCATGGGCGCAAGCCCGGCACCGGACGGAAATCATCGGGCCACTGGCAGCGCTTGAGGTGGTCGGGCATGAAGCCGCCGATGAGGCAGCCCAAGCGCTGGGCCTGTCCCGGCGACAGGTATATGTCCTGATCCGTCGCGCCCGGCAGGGTACTGGCCTGGTAAGTATCCGCTCCATAAACCCCACCTGCCCATAGCCCGCAGATCATTGGAAGCTGAACTCCCGTTTTCACCGGAGTTCATCCCATGATGCGTCCCGACGCCAAGGTGCAGAAGGTCTACCTCTACCCAAAACCCGTCGATTTCCGCAAATCCATCAACGGCCTGGCCGCTCTGGTCGAGCTGGACATCAAGGTGGAAGTGTTCAACCCCGTGCTGTTCGTGTTCCTCAACCGCACCCGCAGTCAGGTCAAGATCCTCTACTGGGAGCGCAATGGCTTCTGCCTGTGGCTCAAGCGTTTGGAAGCCGAACGCTTCAAGACCAAGCCCGATGCCGGCGACGAGGCCATCGAGCTGACGGTCGATGAGTTGAACTGGCTGCTCGACGGCATCGACCTGTGGCGCAACCGTCCGCACCAGATACTGACGCCGCGTTTCGTGACCTGAGCCGGTATAATCCACGGCCATGATCGCCGTGCCCGCCCCCCTTCCTGACGACCCAATCCTGCTCAAGCATTTACTGCTGCTGGCCAGTGAACAGGCGGCTGCGAAAGATGCTCGCATAGAACAACTTCAGGAACAGGTCGCCCTGCTGCGCCACAAGTTGTTCTCGCCCAAGTCCGAGCGCAGCCCTGAAGACGCCGACTCACCGCAGTTGGCCATGTTCAACGAGGTCGAAGAGCTGATCGAAGCGGCCGCTGCGCCAAGCGAAGCCGAAGCCGAAGCCGAAGCCGAAGCCGAAGAAATCGTTGCGCCGGTCAAGCGCCGTGGCAAGCGCAAGCCGTTGCCGGCCAACCTGCCGCGTGTCGAAGTCATCCACGACCTGCCCGAGCACGAGCTGACTTGCGCCTGTGGCGCCTGCAAACAAGTCATCGGCGAGGAGACCAGCGAACAGCTGGAGATTATCCCGATGCAGGTGCGGGTCATCCGCCATATCCGCAAGACCTACGCCTGCAAGGCCTGCGAAGCGGCGCCGCTCACTGCCGACAAGCCGGCCCAACTGATCGAGAAGAGCCTGGCCAGCCCCAGCGTGTTGGCCATGCTGCTGACCACCAAGTACGCCGACGGCATCCCGCTGTACCGCTTCGAGAAGATGCTCAGCCGCCACGGCGTCGACATACCACGCCAGACCCTGGCGCGCTGGGTGATCCAGAGCGGTGAACAGCTGCAACCGCTGCTCAACCTGCTGCGCGACAAGCTGCTCGAATACCCCGTTTTGCACTGCGACGAAACGCGCCTGCAGGTGCTGCATGAACCGGGACGCGATCCCACCGCGCAGTCCTGGATGTGGGTACAAAGCGGTGGACCACCGGATAAGCCGGTGATCCTCTTCGACTACACCGCCAGCCGCGCGCAGGAGGTGCCGCTGCGCCTGCTCGATGGTTATCGCGGCTACCTGATGACCGACGACTATGCCAGCTACAACGCCGTGGCCGCGCAAGAAGGCATCGAACGCCTCGGCTGCTGGGCGCATGCGCGGCGCAAGTTCGTCGAGGCGCAGAAAGTGCAACCCAAGGGCAAAACCGGCCGTGCCGACATGGCGCTGAACCTGATCAATAGGCTCTACGGCATCGAGCGTGACCTGAAGGACGCCTGCGATACCGAGCGCCTGGTCGCCCGTCAGCAACGCAGCCAGCCGCTGCTCGATCAACTCAAGACCTGGCTGGACAAGACCCAGCCGCAGGTCGTCGGGCAGACAGCGCTGGGCAGGGCGGTGAATTACCTGGCCAGCAACTGGAGAAAGCTGGTGCGCTACGTCGAAGGTGGACATCTGCCGATCGACAACAACCGCGCGGAGAACGCCATCCGCCCGTTCGTTATCGGGCGCAAGAACTGGCTGTTCAGCGACACGCCCAAGGGTGCCACGGCCAGCGCGCAGATCTACAGCCTGATCGAAACCGCCAAGGCCAATGGCCAGGAGCCTTACGCCTGGCTGCGCCACATCCTCGAACGCCTGCCGGCCGCCAATAGCGTCGAGGATTACGAAGCGCTGCTGCCGTGGAATTGCTCGCCAGTGAGCGCATCCTGACAGACCCGCCCCATCAGCAGTAGGTGGGGTTTATGGAGCGGTTACGCTGGTGCTTGGCATGGCCTTGTTCCGTGACGAGCCGGTGCATGAGGTCGCACGACGCCTGAATATCTGTGCCCAGGGGCTGGCCTCTCACGACCTGCTGGCCCGAAGCGGTGTCACCGAGGCGCGTAAACGATTGGGTGCCGATCCGGTTGAGTGGCTGTTTCGTCAGACGGGTAACCAGTGGGGTTGCGAGCGCTATGAGGGCGATACCTGGCAGGGCCTGCAAGTATTGGCCGTGGATGGCGCACTCCTGCGCACCCCAGACACGCCTGAGCTCCGAGAGCATTTCGGCTCCGGCAATACCTCCACCGAGCGCCAGACGCCGTTTCCCATGCTGCGACTGGTAGCCCTGATGAACGTGCGCTCGCACCTGATTCTGGATGCGCAGGTGAGTCCCTACCGGCGCAGTGAGATGCGCTTGGCCGATGAGTTTATGCAGCAGATTCCCAATCAGTCGGTGACGCTGTTCGATAAGGGCTTCTGGAGTGCCGACTTGCTGTTGCGCCTGGGCGCCGCAGGGGAAAGCCGGCACTGGCTGATTCCGGCCCGCGAAGGGCTGGTTAGCGAGGAAGTCGCTCGTTACGGCAAGGGCGATCGTTTGCTGCGCATGAAGGTGTCGGCACAGGCACGAAAGCGCAACCCCGACCTGCCGACGCACTGGGAGGTACGTGAAGTCAGCTACGCCGTGAAGGACAAGATCAAGACAGTGCTCACCTCGCTGCCTGCGGATACTTACAGCGCCAAGACCATCGCCAAGCTGTATCAGGAGCGCTGGGAGATCGAGCTGGGCTTCCGGGATATCAAAAGCTCTCTGCAGCAGAATGCGATGACCCTGCGCAGCAAGGTAACGGAGCTGGTCTACCAGGAGGTCTGGGGCTTGTTGTTGGCCTACAACATCATCCGCCGCGAAGCCGGTCAGGCAGCCGTCGCCTTCGGCCGCTCTCCGGGCGACATCCGCTTCAAACCAGTAGCCCAATACATCGCCGTGCAATTGATCGTGATGGCGGCGGCCAACCCGATTTCAGCAACAGGAAGACGATTGTCGGAGTTGAGGGCAGGAATCGGTGGGCTGTTTCTGGATCACCGTCCAAGGCCATCAAGACCAAGGACGGTGAAGATCTCAAAGACCCGTTATCCAGTGGATCGAAAGGCTGCTCCGCTTAAGTGAACAGCATTACGCAGTGATGCGGGCTTTTTCGTTGCTGGCCGGATTACAGGCGGAAGCGGCTGACCATGCTGTTCAGCTCCACGGCCAGGCGTGACAGCTCCTGGCTGGAGGCGCTGGTCTGGTTGGCGCCGGCCGAGGTTTGCAGGGACAGGTCGCGGATATTCACCAGGTTGCGGTCCACTTCGCGGGCCACCGAGGCCTGCTCTTCGGAGGCGCTGGCGATCAGCAGGTTGCGCTCGTTGATCTCGGTGATCGAGCGGGCGATCAGGTCGAGTGCCTCGCCGGCGGCGCGGGCGACGTCGAGGGTGGTGCGGGCGCGTTCATTGCTATGGCGCATGGCATTCACGGCCTGGTCGGTACCTTGCTGGATACCGCCGATCATCTGCTCGATTTCCTGGGTGGACTGCTGGGTGCGTTGTGCCAGCAGGCGCACTTCGTCAGCCACCACGGCAAAGCCGCGGCCCTGCTCGCCGGCGCGTGCGGCTTCGATGGCGGCGTTGAGTGCCAGCAGGTTGGTCTGTTCGGCAATCGCACGGATCACGTCGAGCACCTTGCTGATGTCGCGCACCTTGTCGGCCAGTTGCTCCACCTGGCCGGCAGTCTGGGTGACGTCTTCGGCCAGGCTGTCGATGGAGTCGACGGTACGCAGCACCTGGTCGCGGCCCTGCTCGGCGGTCTTGCTCGAGGCTTGCGAGGCTTGCGAGGTGCTGACGGCGTTACGCGCGACTTCATCGACCGCTGCGGTCATTTCATTGACCGCGGTGGCGGCCTGCTCCAGTTCGTTGTTCTGCTGGTGCATGCCCCGCGTGGAGTCTTCGGTGACCGCGTGCAGCTCCTCGGAGGCAGAGGCCAGTTGGGTCGAGGAATCGGCAATCTGCTGGATGGTGCTGCGCAGGCTTTGCTGCATGTCCTGCAGGGCGCGCATCAGGCTGGTCAGTTCGTCGTTGCCTTCCAGCTGGATGCTTTGCGAGAGGTCGCCCTTGGCCACGACTTGCGCGACGCCGACGGCCTTGCGCAGCGGTTGCACGATACTGTTGGTGAGCAGTACGGCGAGCAGGATGGTCATGGCGATGGCGGCGACGATGATCGCCACTACCAGGTTGAAGGCGTTGTTGTAGATGGCTTCGCTCTGCTTTTTCGCCTTGCTGGCGTTGTCATTGTTGAACTGGGTCAGTTCATCGAGGGCGCGAAACATCGCGTCGGCATGCTGGTTGAGCGGGCCGTTGGCTACGGCCAGGGCTTCATCATGACGCCCCTGCGGTACCAGTTCGACGATGCGCTGTTGCTCGCTCATGTACGCGCGATGGGCGCTGACCAGGCGTTGGAACATGGCGCGCTCGTTGTCGGCTTCCAGCAGGCTTTCATAGCGCGCTTCGTCTTTTTGCAGTTCCTGTTTGAGTTCTTCCAGTGTGCGCATGGCTTGCTGCTGCTGACTGGCGTCACGCTGGATCATCAGGCGCAGGGTGAGCGCACGGATGCGCAGGATGTCGGTGCTGATGTTGTTGATGGTTTGCAGGCTGGGCAGGGTGACCGTGTTGATGTATTCACCCTGGCTATGCAGGTTGCGCATTTGCCCGAGGGAAAAGCTGCCTACCAGCAGAACCAGCAGGGCAAGCAGGGCAAAACCAACACCGGCACGCGTGGCCACGCGGACATTGCGAATGGACATATTCACCTCGGAGCAAGGAAAGGTAGTGTGAGTTTGTATCGTCGTTAGCGGGCGGAACTTGAGTGCAGCTCAGCGATTTGTCACGGGCTCAGGCGTGCGTTATGTGAACGAACGGATAACCCTACTCAGTATAGGTGAAAGAGGCGCGTTGTCTGGCAAAAAGTGTTCGACTTGGCCGCGTTGCACGGCCAAGCCGACTTGGCAGGCAGGGGGTTAGTGGTGTTCGCGGGTGGCGCGGAATTTCACGTCCGGCCAGCGCTCTTCCATCAGGCTCAGGTTGACCCGGGTCGGCGCCAGGTAGGTGAGGTGGCCACCGCCATCCACCGCCAGGTTCTCGAAGGCCTTGTCCTTGAACTCCTTGAGCTTCTTCTCGTCACTGCATTCGATCCAGCGTGCCGACCAGACGTTGATCGCCTCGTAGGCGCACTCGACCTTGTATTCCTCCTTGAGGCGGCTGGCGACCACATCGAACTGCAGCACGCCGACGGCGCCGAGGATGATGTCGTTGTTGCGCTCGGGGAAGAACACCTGGGTCGCGCCTTCCTCGGCCAGCTCCTGCAGGCCCTGTCGCAGCTGCTTGGATTTCAGCGGGTCCTTCAGGCGTACGCGGCGGAACAGTTCCGGGGCGAAGTGCGGGATGCCGGTGAAGCCCAGCACCTCGCCTTCGGTGAAGGTATCGCCGATCTGGATGGCGCTCGTTCGGCTCCTTGGGCGGCGTGCCGCGCCGGGGCATCTACGACAACATGAAGACGGCCGTCGACAAGGTCAATAAGGGCAAAGGCCGGACGGTGAATGCGCGCTTTGCGGTGATGTGCGCGCATTACCTGTTCGATCCGGACTTCTGCAACGTCGCCGCTGGTTGGGAAAAGGGCATCGTTGAAAAGAACGTGCAAGACAGCCGTAGGCGCATCTG
>NZ_MVOK01000060.1:0-5996 GCF_002018915.1 Pseudomonas sp. MF6396
CAGGCGCGCATCGTGCAGGCGTGGAACCCGGTCGAGGCGGAGCACGCGCCCGGGCCGTGCATTCACCAGCGCATCGCGGCGCAGGCGAACCGGACCCCGCAGGCCATCGCGGTGGCCTTCGGCGAGCAGTCGCTCAGCTATGCCGCGCTCGACCAGCGTGCCAACCAGCTGGCACACAAGTTGCGCGAGCAGGGCGTGGGGCCGGATGTACTGGTCGGCCTGGCGGTGGAGCGCAGCCTGGAGATGGTGGTCGGCGTGCTGGGCATTCTCAAGGCCGGCGGCGCCTATGTGCCGCTGGACCCGGAATACCCGCAGGATCGCCTGGCCTACATGATCGAGGACAGCGGCATCAAGCTGCTGCTGACCCAGGCGCACCTGGAGTTGCCTGCTACTGCATCGGTCGAGCGCGTGATCCTCGAGAGCGGCGCTGCATGGCTTGAGGGCTACAGCACTGCCGCGCCGGTCAATCTCGCCACGCCGGACAACCTGGCCTACGTGATCTACACCTCCGGCTCGACCGGCAAGCCCAAAGGCACGCTGCTGCCGCACCACAACGTGATGCGCCTGTTCGCGGCCACGCAGCATTGGTTCGATTTCGACGCCAGCGATGTGTGGAGCGTGTTCCACTCCTACGCCTTCGACTTCTCGGTGTGGGAGCTGTTTGGCGCGTTGCTGCACGGTGCCAAGGCGGTGGTGGTGCCGCGTGAAGTGGCGCGCTCGCCGGAAGACTTCCATGCACTGCTGGTGCGCGAGCAGGTCACGGTGCTGAACCAGACGCCGTCGGCGTTCAAGCAGCTGATCCCGGTGGCCTGTGCCAACCCTTCAGCGTTGGCGCTGCGCTATGTGGTGTTCGGTGGCGAGGCGCTGGATGTGGCCAGCCTCAAGCCGTGGTTCGAGCGTTTCGGCGACCAGCAGCCACAGCTGATCAACATGTACGGCATCACCGAAACCACGGTGCATGTGACCTATCGGCCGCTGAGCCTGGTCGACCTGCAGCAGGACGGTGTGAGCCCGATCGGCGAGGTGATCCCGGACCTGTCGTGGTACCTGCTCGACAGCGACTTCAACCTGGCCCCGCCGGGCTGCCACGGCGAGCTGCATGTGGGCCGTGCCGGCCTGGCGCGCGGTTACCACCAGCGCGCCTCGCTGACCGCGCTGCGCTTCGTGCCCGACCCGTTCGACCGCAGCGTGCTGGGGGGCGGGCGGCTGTACCGCACCGGCGACCTGGCGCGCTATCGCGGCGACGGGGTGATCGAGTACGTGGGGCGCATCGACCATCAGGTGAAGATCCGCGGCTTTCGTATCGAACTGGGCGAGATCGAGGCCAAGTTGCAGGGGCACCCGGCGGTACGTGAAGCGGTGGTGCTGGACATCGAAGGACCGAATGGCAAGCAGTTGGCGGCGTACCTGATTGCAAGCGACGAACAGGCTGCACCGGCCGACCGGCTCGCCAGCCTGCGCGAGCACCTCAAGGCCGTGCTGCCGGACTACATGGTGCCGGCACACCTGATGTTCCTGGAGGCCTGGCCGCTGACCGGCAATGGCAAGCTGGACCGCCGTGCGTTGCCCAGGCCCGATGCCAGCCAGTTGCAGCAGGCCTATGTGGCACCGCAGAGAGAGCTCGAGCAACGCATCGCGGCGATCTGGGCGCAGGTGCTCAAGCTTGAGCAGGTGGGCCTGACCGACAACTTCTTCGAGCTGGGCGGCGACTCGATCATCTCGATCCAGGTGGTCAGCCGCGCACGCCAGGCCGGTATCCACTTCACCCCCAAGGCGCTGTTCCAGCACCAGACGGTACAGGGCCTGGCCAGCGTGGCGACGCTCGGCCAGGCGCAGCGCCAGTCGGACCAGGGGCCGGTGACCGGCCAGGCGTTGCTGCTGCCGATTCACCAGTACTTCTTCGATCAGGCAATACCCCAGCGCCATCACTGGAACCAGGCACTGCTGCTCAAGCCGGGCCAGTTGCTGGAGGCCCACAGGCTGCAACAGGCCATGCAGGCGCTGATGGCCCATCATGACGCGCTGCGTCTGCGTTATGCCCGGCAGGCCGATGGCCGCTGGTGGGCGCAGTATGGCGCGGTACAGGCAACCCCCGAGGTGGTGTGGGCTGTGCAGCTTGAGACTGCCGATGCCTTGCCGGCGCTGTGCGACAAGGCCCAGCGCAGCCTGAGCCTGGAGCAGGGCGAGCTGCTGCGCGTGGTGCTTGCGACCCTGCCCGATGGCAGCCAGCGCCTGCTGCTGGCGATCCACCACCTGGTGGTGGACGGCGTGTCGTGGCGCATCCTGCTCGAAGACCTGCAGAGCGCCTATACCCAGCTGGCGGCCGGGCAGGTGGTGAGCCTGCCAGCCAAGACCAGTTCGACCCAGGCCTGGGCGCAGCGCCTGCAGGCGCACGCAGCCAACCTGCAAGGTGAACTGTCCTACTGGAGCAGCGAACTGGCGGGCGCCAGCGCCGAGCTGCCGTGCGACAACCCGCAGGGGTCTGTGCAGGCTGTCCACGCCGCCCAGGCACAGACGCGCCTCGATAAGGCCAGTACCCGGCAACTGCTGCAACAGGCCCCGGCGGCCTATCGCACCCAGGTCAACGACCTGCTGCTGACCGCCCTGGCGCGAGTGATCGCGCGCTGGACCGGGCGCGATGAGGTGCTGATCCAGCTTGAAGGCCACGGTCGCGAAGAACTGTTCGACGACATCGACCTGACCCGTACTGTGGGCTGGTTCACCAGCCTGTTCCCGGTCAAGCTGAGCCCCGCCGACAGCCTCGACGGCTCGATCAAGCGCATCAAGGAGCAACTGCGCTCGGTACCCGAGAAGGGCATCGGTTTCGGCGCACTGCGCTACCTGGGCGACGCGAAGGCCCGTGAAGCCCTGGCCGCGTTGCCGGTGCCGCGCATCACCTTCAACTACCTGGGCCAGTTCGACGCCAGCTTTGCCGACGAACAGGGTCAGGGCGGCTTCTTCAGCCCGGCGGGTGAGCCTGCCGGCGCCACCCAGAGCCCCGAAGCACCGCTGGGCAACTGGTTGTCGATCAACGGCCAGGTGTATGGCGGCGAGTTGACGCTGAACTGGAGCTTCAGCCGCGCAATGTTCGCGCCCGCGACCATCGAGGCGTTGGCCCGCGCCTATGCCGAGGAGCTCGAGGCGCTGGTTGCCCATTGCGTGCAGCCAGGCAGCGTTGGCGTGACGCCTTCGGACTTCCCGCTGGCCAGGCTGACCCAGGTGCAGCTGGACAGCCTGCCGATTGCCGCCAGCGAGATCGACGATATCTACCCGCTGTCGCCGATGCAGCAGGGCATGTTGTTCCACACCTTGTACGAACAGGGCGCAGGCAACTACATCAACCAACTGCGGATGAATGTGAAGGGGCTGGACGTGGAACGTTTCAGGAACGCCTGGCAGGCCGCACTGGACCGTCACGATGTGCTGCGCGCCAGTTTCGTGACCGGCTTCGAACAGCCCCTGCAGGTGATTCGCAAGCAGGTCGAAATGCCGTTCGCCGTGCTGGACTGGCGGGCGCAGCCGACGTTGCACGCCAACCTGGACAGCTGGGCCGAGGCCGACCTGCAGCGCAGCTTCGACCTGCAGGATGCGCCGTTGCTGCGCCTGACGGTGATCCGTACCGACGTCGATCACCATCACCTGATCTACACCAGCCACCACATCCTGATGGACGGCTGGAGCAACTCGCAGCTGCTGGGCGAAGTGTTGCAACGCTATGCCGGCCAGACGCCAGGGCATTCGGCCGGGCGCTACCGCGACTACATCCAGTGGCTGTCCGAGCAGGACAGCTCGCGCACCGAGGCGTTCTGGCAGCAGCAGGTACGTGACCTCACCGAGCCGACGCGCCTGGTGCAGGCGCTGCGCAGCGACAAGGCGCAGTTGGGGCAGGGCCATGCCAACCATTTCCAGTTGCTGGATGTGCAGGCCACCCAGGCATTGGGCGAGTTCGCCCGCCAGCAGCGGGTGACGGTCAACACCCTGGTGCAGGCCGCCTGGCTGTTGCTGCTGCAACGCTACAGCGGACAGGCCTGCGTCAGCTTCGGCGCCACCGTGTCGGGGCGCCCGGCCGAGCTGGACGGGGTGGAGGAGCAACTGGGGCTGTTCATCAATACCCTGCCGGTGGTCGCCAGCCCTTCGCCCGAACAGGCCGTGGGTGCCTGGCTGGAGCAGTTGCAGGCACAGAACCTGTTGCTGCGCGAGCATGAACACAGCCCGCTGTACGAGATCCAGCGTCTGGCAGGCTCGGGCGGCGAGGGGTTGTTCGACACCTTGCTGGTATTCGAGAACTATCCGGTGGCCGAGGCGCTGCAACAAGGCGCGCCGGCCGGCCTGGCGTTCCTGGGTACGCAGAATCACGAGCAGACCAACTTCCCGCTGACGCTGATCATCGGCCTGGGCCGCGAGCTGTCGGTGCAGTATGCCTACGATCAGGCGCGGTTCAGCAGGGCCAGCGTGGAGCAGATCGCCCGGCACTTTGCCAATCTGCTGCAAGGCATTGTGCGCTCGGCGCAGCAACGCATCGCCGAGCTGGCGGTGCTGGATGTCGAGCAGCAGCAACAGGTGGTCAAGGCCTGGAACCACAGCCCGGCGTGCTACCCGGGCGAGCGCTGCATCCACCAGCGGATCGCCGAGCAGGCGGCGTTGCGTCCCGAGGCGCCGGCCGTGGTGTGCGCCGGGCAGTCATTGAGCTACCGCCAGCTCGACCAGCGTGCCAACCAGCTGGCGCACAAGTTGCGCGAACAGGGCGTGGGGCCGGATGTACTGGTCGGCCTGGCGGTGGAGCGCAGCCTGGAGATGGTGGTCGGCGTGCTGGGCATTCTCAAGGCCGGCGGCGCCTATGTGCCGCTGGACCCGGAGTACCCGCAGGATCGTCTGGCCTACATGATCGAGGACAGCGGCATCAAGCTGCTGCTGACCCAGGCGCACCTGGAGTTGCCTGTTACTGCATCGGTCGAGCGCGTGATCCTCGAGAGCGGCGCTGCATGGCTTGAGGGCTACAGCACTGTCGCGCCGGTCAATCTCGCCACGCCGGACAACCTGGCCTACGTGATCTACACCTCCGGCTCGACCGGCAAGCCCAAAGGCACGCTGCTGCCGCACCACAACGTGATGCGCCTGTTCGCGGCCACGCAGCACTGGTTCGATTTCGACGCCAGCGATGTGTGGAGCGTGTTCCACTCCTACGCCTTCGACTTCTCGGTGTGGGAGCTGTTTGGCGCGTTGCTGCACGGTGCCAAGGCGGTGGTGGTGCCGCGTGAAGTGGCGCGCTCGCCGGAAGACTTCCATGCACTGCTGGTGCGCGAGCAGGTCACGGTGCTGAACCAGACGCCGTCGGCGTTCAAGCAACTGATCCCGGTGGCCTGTGCCAACCCTTCAGCGCTGGCGCTGCGCTATGTGGTGTTCGGTGGCGAGGCGCTGGATGTGGCCAGCCTCAAGCCGTGGTTCGAGCGTTTCGGCGACCAGCAGCCACAGCTGATCAACATGTACGGCATCACCGAAACCACGGTGCATGTGACCTACCGGCCGCTGAGCCTGGCCGACCTGCAGCAGGACGGCGTGAGCCCGATCGGCGAGGTGATCCCGGACCTGTCGTGGTACCTGCTCGACAGCGACTTCAACCTGGCCCCGCCGGGCTGCCACGGCGAGCTGCATGTGGGGCGTGCCGGCCTGGCGCGCGGTTACCACCGGCGCGCCTCGCTGACCGCGCTGCGCTTCGTGCCCGACCCGTTCGACCGCAGCGTGCAGGGGGGCGGGCGGCTGTACCGCACCGGCGACCTGGCGCGCTATCGCGGCGACGGGGTGATCGAGTACGTGGGTCGCATCGACCATCAGGTGAAGATCCGCGGCTTTCGTATCGAACTGGGCGAGATCGAGGCCAGGCTTCAGGAGCACCCGGCGATCCGCGAGGCGGTGGTGCTGGATATCGACGGCGCCACCGGCAAGCAACTGGTGGCCTACCTGCTGGCTGCCGGGCCGGTGGAGGCGGCGCAGCAAAG
>NZ_MVOK01000061.1:0-5388 GCF_002018915.1 Pseudomonas sp. MF6396
AAAGACAAAACCCCTACCTGCAGATGCAGATAGGGGTTTCGGAATTTAATCTTGACGATGACCTACTCTCACATGGGGAAACCCCACACTACCATCGGCGATGCATCGTTTCACTACTGAGTTCGGGATGGGATCAGGTGGTTCCAATGCTCTATGGTCGTCAAGAAATTCTGTTGCCAGAAGGTCTTGTTCAGACACTCCAGCGAATCGGGTATGTGATGTTCGTGAGTTACAAATCTTCGGCTTACTGTGTCTTCACAACACCGCAATCTGGTCGTTCGACGCAAATTGCTTGGGTGTTATATGGTCAAGCCTCACGGGCAATTAGTATTGGTTAGCTCAACGCCTCACAGCGCTTACACACCCAACCTATCAACGTCGTAGTCTTCGACGGCCCTTCAGGGAGCTCAAGGCTCCAGTGAGATCTCATCTTGAGGCAAGTTTCCCGCTTAGATGCTTTCAGCGGTTATCTCTTCCGAACATAGCTACCCGGCAATGCCACTGGCGTGACAACCGGAACACCAGAGGTTCGTCCACTCCGGTCCTCTCGTACTAGGAGCAGCCCCTCTCAAATCTCAAACGTCCACGGCAGATAGGGACCGAACTGTCTCACGACGTTCTAAACCCAGCTCGCGTACCACTTTAAATGGCGAACAGCCATACCCTTGGGACCGGCTTCAGCCCCAGGATGTGATGAGCCGACATCGAGGTGCCAAACACCGCCGTCGATATGAACTCTTGGGCGGTATCAGCCTGTTATCCCCGGAGTACCTTTTATCCGTTGAGCGATGGCCCTTCCATACAGAACCACCGGATCACTAAGACCTACTTTCGTACCTGCTCGACGTGTCTGTCTCGCAGTCAAGCGCGCTTTTGCCTTTATACTCTACGACCGATTTCCGACCGGTCTGAGCGCACCTTCGTACTCCTCCGTTACTCTTTAGGAGGAGACCGCCCCAGTCAAACTACCCACCATACACTGTCCTCGATCCGGATAACGGACCTGAGTTAGAACCTCAAAGTTGCCAGGGTGGTATTTCAAGGATGGCTCCACGCAGACTGGCGTCCACGCTTCAAAGCCTCCCACCTATCCTACACAAGCAAATTCAAAGTCCAGTGCAAAGCTATAGTAAAGGTTCACGGGGTCTTTCCGTCTAGCCGCGGATACACTGCATCTTCACAGCGATTTCAATTTCACTGAGTCTCGGGTGGAGACAGCGCCGCCATCGTTACGCCATTCGTGCAGGTCGGAACTTACCCGACAAGGAATTTCGCTACCTTAGGACCGTTATAGTTACGGCCGCCGTTTACCGGGGCTTCGATCAAGAGCTTCGCGTTAGCTAACCCCATCAATTAACCTTCCGGCACCGGGCAGGCGTCACACCCTATACGTCCACTTTCGTGTTTGCAGAGTGCTGTGTTTTTAATAAACAGTCGCAGCGGCCTGGTATCTTCGACCGGCATGAGCTTACGGAGCAAGTCCTTCACCCTCACCGGCGCACCTTCTCCCGAAGTTACGGTGCCATTTTGCCTAGTTCCTTCACCCGAGTTCTCTCAAGCGCCTTGGTATTCTCTACCCAACCACCTGTGTCGGTTTGGGGTACGGTTCCTGGTTACCTGAAGCTTAGAAGCTTTTCTTGGAAGCATGGCATCAACCACTTCGTCGCCTAATGGCAACTCGTCATCAGCTCTCGGCCTTAAGATCCCGGATTTACCTAAGATCTCAGCCTACCACCTTAAACTTGGACAACCAACGCCAAGCTGGCCTAGCCTTCTCCGTCCCTCCATCGCAATAACCAGAAGTACAGGAATATTAACCTGTTTTCCATCGACTACGCTTTTCAGCCTCGCCTTAGGGACCGACTAACCCTGCGTCGATTAACGTTGCGCAGGAAACCTTGGTCTTTCGGCGTGGGAGTTTTTCACTCCCATTGTCGTTACTCATGTCAGCATTCGCACTTCTGATACCTCCAGCAAGCTTCTCAACTCACCTTCACAGGCTTACAGAACGCTCCTCTACCGCATCACCTAAGTGATACCCGTAGCTTCGGTGTATGGTTTGAGCCCCGTTACATCTTCCGCGCAGGCCGACTCGACTAGTGAGCTATTACGCTTTCTTTAAAGGGTGGCTGCTTCTAAGCCAACCTCCTAGCTGTCTAAGCCTTCCCACATCGTTTCCCACTTAACCATAACTTTGGGACCTTAGCTGACGGTCTGGGTTGTTTCCCTTTTCACGACGGACGTTAGCACCCGCCGTGTGTCTCCCATGCTCGGCACTTGTAGGTATTCGGAGTTTGCATCGGTTTGGTAAGTCGGGATGACCCCCTAGCCGAAACAGTGCTCTACCCCCTACAGTGATACATGAGGCGCTACCTAAATAGCTTTCGAGGAGAACCAGCTATCTCCGAGCTTGATTAGCCTTTCACTCCGATCCACAGGTCATCCGCTAACTTTTCAACGGTAGTCGGTTCGGTCCTCCAGTCAGTGTTACCTAACCTTCAACCTGCCCATGGATAGATCGCCCGGTTTCGGGTCTATACCCAGCGACTAAACGCCCTATTAAGACTCGCTTTCGCTACGCCTCCCCTATTCGGTTAAGCTCGCCACTGAATATAAGTCGCTGACCCATTATACAAAAGGTACGCAGTCACCTAACAAAGTAGGCTCCCACTGCTTGTACGCATACGGTTTCAGGATCTATTTCACTCCCCTCTCCGGGGTTCTTTTCGCCTTTCCCTCACGGTACTGGTTCACTATCGGTCAGTCAGTAGTATTTAGCCTTGGAGGATGGTCCCCCCATATTCAGACAAAGTTTCTCGTGCTCCGTCCTACTCGATTTCATGACTAAGAGATTTTCGCGTACAGGGCTATCACCCACTATGGCCGCACTTTCCAGAGCGTTCCGCTAATCTCAAAGCCACTTAAGGGCTAGTCCCCGTTCGCTCGCCACTACTAAGGGAATCTCGGTTGATTTCTTTTCCTCAGGGTACTTAGATGTTTCAGTTCCCCTGGTTCGCCTCTTGCACCTATGTATTCAGTACAAGATACCTGACTTATGCCAGGTGGGTTCCCCCATTCAGAGATCTCCGGATCAAAGTCTGTTTGCCGACTCCCCGAAGCTTATCGCAGGCTACCACGTCTTTCATCGCCTCTGACTGCCAAGGCATCCACCGTATGCGCTTCTTCACTTGACCATATAACCCCAAGCAATCTGGTTATACTGTGAAGACAACATTCGCCGAAAACTTGTAATTACTCACAAATTTTACCTTAGCCTGAACACACACCAGTGAAAGTGCTGTCCAGTCTATCTTTCTATCACATACCCAAATTTTTAAAGAACGATTCTGATAAAGTTCAGAAATCAATATTCGACGCGAATATTCATTTCTAAGCTTTGACAAACTAGCAAGCGGGGTGGTGGAGCCAAGCGGGATCGAACCGCTGACCTCCTGCGTGCAAGGCAGGCGCTCTCCCAGCTGAGCTATGGCCCCAGCAAATTGGTGGGTCTGGGCAGATTCGAACTGCCGACCTCACCCTTATCAGGGGTGCGCTCTAACCAACTGAGCTACAGACCCAATCGAAGGTTGCTAACCTAATCGTCTTCTTCAATGAATCAAGCAATTCGTGTGGGAGCTTATGAGACAGCTGATGTCGTCGATTAAGGAGGTGATCCAGCCGCAGGTTCCCCTACGGCTACCTTGTTACGACTTCACCCCAGTCATGAATCACACCGTGGTAACCGTCCTCCCGAAGGTTAGACTAGCTACTTCTGGTGCAACCCACTCCCATGGTGTGACGGGCGGTGTGTACAAGGCCCGGGAACGTATTCACCGCGACATTCTGATTCGCGATTACTAGCGATTCCGACTTCACGCAGTCGAGTTGCAGACTGCGATCCGGACTACGATCGGTTTTGTGAGATTAGCTCCACCTCGCGGCTTGGCGACCCTCTGTACCGACCATTGTAGCACGTGTGTAGCCCAGGCCGTAAGGGCCATGATGACTTGACGTCATCCCCACCTTCCTCCGGTTTGTCACCGGCAGTCTCCTTAGAGTGCCCACCATAACGTGCTGGTAACTAAGGACAAGGGTTGCGCTCGTTACGGGACTTAACCCAACATCTCACGACACGAGCTGACGACAGCCATGCAGCACCTGTCTCAATGTTCCCGAAGGCACCAATCCATCTCTGGAAAGTTCATTGGATGTCAAGGCCTGGTAAGGTTCTTCGCGTTGCTTCGAATTAAACCACATGCTCCACCGCTTGTGCGGGCCCCCGTCAATTCATTTGAGTTTTAACCTTGCGGCCGTACTCCCCAGGCGGTCAACTTAATGCGTTAGCTGCGCCACTAAAATCTCAAGGATTCCAACGGCTAGTTGACATCGTTTACGGCGTGGACTACCAGGGTATCTAATCCTGTTTGCTCCCCACGCTTTCGCACCTCAGTGTCAGTATGAGCCCAGGTGGTCGCCTTCGCCACTGGTGTTCCTTCCTATATCTACGCATTTCACCGCTACACAGGAAATTCCACCACCCTCTGCCCTACTCTAGCTCGCCAGTTTTGGATGCAGTTCCCAGGTTGAGCCCGGGGATTTCACATCCAACTTAACGAACCACCTACGCGCGCTTTACGCCCAGTAATTCCGATTAACGCTTGCACCCTCTGTATTACCGCGGCTGCTGGCACAGAGTTAGCCGGTGCTTATTCTGTCGGTAACGTCAAAACAGCAAGGTATTCGCTTACTGCCCTTCCTCCCAACTTAAAGTGCTTTACAATCCGAAGACCTTCTTCACACACGCGGCATGGCTGGATCAGGCTTTCGCCCATTGTCCAATATTCCCCACTGCTGCCTCCCGTAGGAGTCTGGACCGTGTCTCAGTTCCAGTGTGACTGATCATCCTCTCAGACCAGTTACGGATCGTAGCCTTGGTGAGCCATTACCTCACCAACTAGCTAATCCGACCTAGGCTCATCTGATAGCGCAAGGCCCGAAGGTCCCCTGCTTTCTCCCGTAGGACGTATGCGGTATTAGCGTTCCTTTCGAAACGTTGTCCCCCACTACCAGGCAGATTCCTAGGTATTACTCACCCGTCCGCCGCTGAATCGAAGAGCAAGCTCTTCTCATCCGCTCGACTTGCATGTGTTAGGCCTGCCGCCAGCGTTCAATCTGAGCCATGATCAAACTCTTCAGTTCAATACTGCTTGGGTTTTGAGAAAACCCTAAACTTGGCTCAGCATTCTCAAATGACTTACTTTCAAATCTTTCGATTTTCGTGCAGTCACTTGTGATGCTGATAATCTTTCTGACTATCAGTCTGAGCTCACAAGCACCCACACGAATTGCTTGATTCAGTTGTTAAAGAGCGGTTGGTCAAGAACTTTT
>NZ_MVOK01000062.1:0-4905 GCF_002018915.1 Pseudomonas sp. MF6396
CGGTGGCGTCGACGACGGCGACGGCAGCCGGGATGCCGATGGCACGGGCCGCAGCGAGCGCCGCGTCGATGAGGGCGACTGCGGTTTCGCGGTTGATCGAGGCGGTGGCAATAGATTTGGTCATGGGATTCTCATCGCTGGGGCATAACCCGTTCGGCTTTTTGAGGTTGGACAAGATGTTTGGCGATCGCGGTCGTTAGAAGCCTTCGAGGACGATCTTGCCTTTAGCCGCGCCACTTTCGATCAGTGCATGCACCGTCTTCAGATTGGCGGCATTGATCGGCGACAGTCGCCGGGTCAGCGTCGTGCGGATTTTGCCGTCGTCAACCAGCGCTGCCATCGCATCCAGAATCTCGCCCTGCTCATTCATGTCGGGCGTGCCGTAGATCGACCGCGTGAACATCAGCTCGTGGTGGATCGACACCGCCTTGCGCTTGAAAACCATGATATCGAATGCCTTGGGATCGTCGATCAGTCCGAACCGTCCTTGTGGGGCGATCAGTTCGGCGATGTCGGCGACATGTTGCTCGGTATGTGTGGTCGAAAAGACGAAAGCGGGAGCACCGATGCCGAGTTCGGCGATCTGTGGCGCGAGCGGACGAGAATGGTCGATGACGTGGTGAGCTCCAAGCCCTCTTACCCACTCTTGGGTTTCCGGTCGAGAGGCTGTGGCGATGACGGTGAGGTCCGTGCGCTGTCGCGCGATCTGGACGGCGATCGACCCAACCCCGCCCGCGCCACCGATGATGAGGATCGCCTCCGCCGCACCGGGTACGGGCTTCGCCACGTCCAGGCGGTCGAACATCGCCTCCCAGGCCGTCAACGTCGTCAGCGGCAGCGCCGCCGCTTCCGCCCAGGAGAGCGACGCAGGTTTGTGACCGACAATCCGGGCGTCGACGAGATGGAACTCCGCATTGGTACCGGGCCGTGTGATCGATCCGGCATAATAGACCTCGTCGCCTAACTCGAACTGCGTGACGTCGGGGCCGACCTCGCGCACAATCCCGGCGGCATCCCATCCCAGCACCTTCCAATCGCCATCTGCCGGCGGCGTGCTGTTGCGGACCTTGTAGTCGACCGGGTTGACCGAGACGGCCTTCACCTCAACCAGGATATCGTATCCTGCAGCGACAGGCCGAGGCAGATTGATGTCGACCAGCGCGGCATCCGCGGCGATGGGTCCCGGAACCTTGTAACCAATGGCTTTCATAAATGTCTCCAGCTTGCTTGATCGGATGACGCGAATGCTCGTTAGTCAACTTCTTCTACATTGAGGTCCCGACTCTTGAACTGGGTCGCGGTAGCAGATTTCATCGAACACGTCGATCAACAGGCCCTTATGCTCGGTCGCCGGATCGGTGATCGCGTAGAGGGTGGAGGCGTTATCGCCATCATCACCGCTTCCGAGGCGAAACGCCGCGTCGACGCAGATGCCGCACGGACCGATGGTTGATCCTGGCTCGAGATCGACGAGATTGCTGTCCTTGACGCGCTATTCGCGGTCTTAGCCCTTGGCGATGAAGGACTGAACTGCTTGTAGAGCGTCGGTCAGCTGCTATGTCATGGACGCACCTTCATCTTGAGTTGGATTGGACAAGCTTCCGTATAAGGCCCGCTGTAACCGTCAGATGACGGCGAAGAAAACGATGGGCAGTATTCACAGCCACTTAGCCTTCTTGAAGCGCACAAATAGGAAAACGCACGATATCGCTATCACTCCGAGCACGACAAAGTATCCGTAGGCCGTGTCCAGCTCCGGCATGTGCTTAAAGTTCATGCCGTATATTCCAGCGATCGCCGTCGGGACTGCCAGTATTGCCGCCCAGGCCGCGAGCTGGCGGGTGACCACACCGATCCTTTGCGCTTCCAGAAGGCTGCTGGCCTCAAAGACCGTGGACAGGACAAGCAGGAGGCCGTCGACCATGGACTGCACGCGGTGGACATGGTCCGCGACGTCGTGGAAATATGGTGTCATTTCGGCGCTGATGCAGGGAAAGTGGCCGCGAACGAGCTTTCGCACCAGCTCGGCCATAGCCCTGAGCGTGCGCTGGAACCGCGTGAGTTCGGACCTTAGTTCGAAGATTCGCGCCACCTCTTCTGGCCCGAGGAAATCGTGCAGCGACCGTCGCTCCATCGCCAGGACGTCGTCCTCGATCATTTCGAAGATGGGCAGATACTGGTCGACCACGCGATGCAAGATCGCGTGCAGCACATAGTCGACACCCTTGCCGAACTGCGTCGGCGATGCCTCGAGTTGCTCCCGAAGTTTGCCCAGCGCTCCGGCATTGCCGTGCCGCACGGTGATAAGGTGATTGTGACCGGTGAAGATCGCCATCTTGCCGTAGCTGATCCGGTCGCCGACCAGCTCGGCGGTCTGCGCGACGACGTACAACTCATCGTTGTAGACCTCGAGCTTGGGCGGGCACAGCGGGTGCATCGCGTTGTCGATCGCCAACGGATGAAGATTATATGTCCTTTGGATCGCGAGTAGTTCCTCGGGGGTGGGTTCGCTAAGCGCGATCCAGCAGAAGCCCGAGCGACTCTCGCCCAACTTGACGTGCTCATCGAGCGCGATTTCGCGAACTCGCTTGCCTTCGTTGTAATAATAGGCGGCGATGATGCTCATGCTGGCCTCGCGGGAATGTGGAGGCCACGCTGGACGGCCGGTCGAGCCAGCCCGCGTCCAAGCCATGCGCGGACGTTCGAAAAGCTGCTGAGGCCAAGGATGTCACCCGCAGCGTAGAATTCCACCAGCGCATTCACCCAGCCGAGCGTCGCGATGTCCGCGATCGAATAGTCGTCGACGATCCAGTCGCGGCCTTCCAGCCGGCGATCCAGAATCCCCAGCAGACGCGTGGATTCGTCGATAAAGCGCTGTTGCGGCCGCTTGTCCTCATAGTCCTTGCCGCCAAATCGCAGGAAGAAGCCGAGCTGACCGAACATCGGCCCGATGGCCGACATCTGAAAGAACACCCACGCTAGGGTCTCGTAACGCTGGCCTGGTTCGGTGGAGATGAACTGACCCGTCTTGTCGGCCAGATAGAGGAGGATCGCACCGGATTCCCATAAGGCGATGGGTCTACCGTCAGGGCCAGCCGGATCGATGATCGCCGGTATGCGTCCGTTCGGGTTCAGCGACACGAACGCCGGATCCTTCGACTCGTTGTTCGAGATGTCGATCAGGTGGGGCTCGTACGCCAGGCCAGTCTCCTCAAGCATGATCGAGACCTTGACGCCATTGGGCGTAGGGGCTGCGTAGAGTTGCAGGCGATCGGGATGAGATGCCGGCCAGCGCTGCGTGATCGGAAAGGACGAGAGGTCTGGCATAAATCTGCGATCCTGGTGTTGCGATGGCGACTGACTGGAACGAGCCGTCACTCTGAAGTAGGGTTCGATGACCGCGTCGCTGAACGACGCGGTCACGAAGATTGCGGACCGGACCGGCGCAGTGGCAACGGCAGTGAAGCCTATTCCGCCGCGGTCCCGGCCGCTGGCTGTACGTCGTCAACCTTTTGGCGCTTCGGAAGCACCCAGCCGGGACGGACGAAGTGGCAGGTGTAGCCGCCCGGGCGCTTCTCCAGATAATCCTGGTGATCGGGCTCGGCCTCCCAAAACTCGCCGACCGGCTGGACCTCGGTCACCACTTTGCCATCCCACAGCCCCGAGGCATCCACATCGGCGATCGTATCCTCGGCGACGCGCTTCTGCTCCTCGTCGACATAATAGATGCCCGACCGGTAGGAGAGCCCACGATCATTGCCCTGGCGGTTCAGCGTCGTCGGATCGTGGATCTGGAAGAAGAATTCCAGGATGTTCCGGTAGCTCGTCACTGTCGGGTCGAAGACAATCTCGATCCCCTCGGCATGCGTGCCGTGATTACGATACGTGGCGTTCGGAATATCGCCGCCCGTGTAACCCACACGGGTCGAGATGATGCCGGGCCGCTTGCGGATCAGATCCTGCATGCCCCAGAAACATCCTCCTGCGAGAACAGCGCGCTGATGCATGTTAAGCCTCCTCTACTTGATCGAGATATTCACCGTATCCCTCGGACTCCATCTCGTCGCGCGGGATGAAGCGAAGGGACGCTGAGTTGATGCAGTACCGCAGACCGCCGCGGTCGGAAGGACCATCGGGGAACACATGGCCGAGATGACTGTCTGCGTGTACTGACCTGACCTCCGTCCGGACCATGCCGTGTGCGCTGTCCCGCACCTCGTTCACGTTTGCCGAAACGATCGGCTTGGTGAAGCTGGGCCAGCCAGTACCCGAATCGAACTTGTCCGTCGAAGCGAACAGTGGCTCTCCCGACACTATGTCGACGTAGATGCCAGGCTCCTTGTTGTCGTTGTACTCGCCCGTGAAGGGCCTTTCGGTGCCCGCCTCCTGGGTAATTCGGTGTTGCTCGGGAGTCAGGTGGTCGATTGCTGTCTGTGACTTTTCAAACTTCATTACAGTCTCCAATACTTATCTAGAGGGCCAGGCACGCTACCGCTAATTTTTTATGTCTCCTGATTTGCTCCTACAATGGTAGTGGGATGGCAAACGAGGTTTTACTAAGTGTTGGAAAATTAGAGATTTAAATTTCGCGTCTATTAATTCTAGCGCAACTGAGTGGTTAAGCAAGTACGTAATCAGTAAATATTAAAAAAATAACACAAAAGCACGATTATATAATACAGTGTCAGTGTTTTATGATAATCAACAACGCCTGTTTAGATGCTGGTAGATGCGAATTTTTTGGCGTACAGTCAAAATTTTCTGATGGTTGCTTAGTGTGTTGGCGCTGATGGAAAATTGACCCACCCTGCCGATTGAAATTTGACCCAGGGCGGATTGCTGATTTTGTTACCAGCAACTGTGGATAAGTCTACCAGCGCAGCTGCTGTTGCCCCCACTCCTTCG
>NZ_MVOK01000063.1:0-4837 GCF_002018915.1 Pseudomonas sp. MF6396
GTCGATGAAGTAGTTGTGGCGCTCTTCAAACCGAGCGCCGCGCAGGCGGCGCACGACCCTGAGGGCGCTGGATAGCCCAGGCCCTGCATCTCTCTTCATGAAGCTTTGGTGACAAAAGTTCGGTAGCAAAGCGCCACCCCCGTCATGGGTATGTGCAGTCACTGCGCAGCCGCACAGGGACGAAGGGAGTGGAGCGATGGGAACCATGGAACGCTACGCAAAAGTCGGAATGCAGGAACTCGATCAACGCCTGGCGAAGATCGTCGAAGCCGCGCGCAAGCAACCGGTGTCGGTGTACCGCTACGGCGCACCCTGGGTGTGGATCGTGTCCCAGGACGACTGGCAAAGCGCGCTCAAGGAAGTCTCCAGCTGCATCCCGCCAGGCCATTCGCTGGTGATGCTCAAGCCCAGGGTCGAGGAACTGCTGGCCGCCCACGCGCAGGAGCTGGCCGACCTGGCCCGGCGCAACGCGATGAGCATCGCCCCGCACACCCTGATGCACCTGCTGCTGTTGCAGCTGCTGTATTCGGTCCCCAGCGAAAAACAACTCTACGAACAGCTCAACTACAACCTGCTGTTCCGCTGGTTCGTGGGCCTGGAACTCAAGTCGCGGGTGTGGAGCTTCAACCTGTTCAGCCACGACCTCAACGCACTGCTGGCCTGCCAGCAGGCCACGCGCCTGCTGCAGTCGATCGTCAACGAGGTATGCAACGCGGGCCTGGCGCAGATGCCCGAGTTCAGCCTCAACCTGGCCCAGCTGCACAGCTGGCTGGCCCGCCACGCCGGTCACGGCGGCGCAGACAACCATTCATAAGACACGGCCCTGGGCCAGACGGATTTCCTTGAACGAGGGGGCGGTGTGGAGCATTTGTTTTTCAACGGGTGGCGAGCCGGCGCAGTGATGCTGCTGGCCCTGGGAACCCACCACGCAAGCGCCGAACAGGCCGAGCGTCGCGTCGATATCAACGAGTACGTGGTGCGCGGCAACACGGTGCTCGATGCCCGCGCCATCGAGGAGGCGGTGTACCCCTACCTCGGCCCGCAGAAGACCCTGGTGGATCTGGAAGGCGCCCGCGAGGCCCTGCAGAAACGCTATCAGGCGCTGGGCTATCAGTCGGTGTTCGTCGAGCTGCCCGAGCAGCAGGTCGAAGGCGGCGTGGTGTACCTGCAGGTCAGCGAAACCAGGGTCGGCCGGGTACGAGTGGTCGGCGCCAGGCATTACTCGCCCGTGGAGATCCGCGAGCAGGTGCCGGCCCTGAGCGAGGGCCAGGTGCCGGACTTTGCCAAGGTCCAGGGCGAACTGGCCGCACTCAACCGCGGCCCCGGGCGCCAGGTGATGCCACTGGTGCGCGAAGGCCAGCGCCCCGGCACCCTGGACGTCGACCTGCAGGTCGAAGACACGCAGCCCTGGCACGCCAGCATCGGCCTGAACAACGACTACAGCGCCGACACCAGAAAGCTGCGCAGTGTGGCCACCGTGGGCTACAACAACCTCTGGCAACTGGGTCACAGCGTGTCGCTGACCTGGTTCACCGCCCCCCAGGACACCGACAACGCGCAGGTGTGGTCCGGTTCATACAGCGCGCCCCTGAACCCGCGCTGGACCCTGCAGGCCAGCGGCTACAAGTCCGACAGCAGTGTGGCCACCGTGGGCGGCAGCAACGTGCTGGGCAAGGGCCATTCCTACGGGCTGTCGGCGATCTACTCACTGGTGCCGGACGGCAACTGGGCCAACTCGTTTTCCGTGGGCATCGACTTCAAGGACTTCGACGAGCAGGTCGAACTTGGCGGCGAGCGCGATACCGTGCCGCTCAAGTACGCACCGATCACCCTGGCCTACAACGGCTTTCGCTACACCGAAGCCTCGCAGCTGGGGCTGGGCCTGAGCCTGGTGGCCGGCACACGCCGGCTGTTCGGCTACGGCAGCGACGACGAGGCCTTCGACTACAAGCGCTACCGCGCCGACTCCAGTTTCGCCGCGCTCAAGGGCGATGCGAACTACACCTTCACGTTTGCCGGCGACTGGCAGAGCGCAACCAAGCTGGGCTTTCAACTGGCCTCCGGGGCCCTGGTGTCCAACGAACAGTTCGCTGCCGGCGGCGCCACCTCGGTGCGCGGCTACCTGGCCGCCGAACGCACCGGCGACGACGGCCTGCTGTTCTCCCAGGAACTGCGCACGCCCTCGCTGGGCCGCTACGTGGGCAGCTACATCAGCGACTGGCGCTTCTATGTGTTCGCCGAAGGCGCGCAGCTGTCGCTGCAGGACCCGCTGCCCGAGCAGGACGACCACTTCAGCCTGGCCAGCGTCGGCCTGGGCACCCGCGCCACCCTCAACGACTGGCTGTCCGGCAGCCTGGACTGGGGCCTGCCGCTCAAGGACGGCGCGAACACCGAGAAAAACCACTCGCGTCTGCACTTCAGCGTACAGGCAACCTTCTGACCCCATCGGCATCGACCCTGGAGACATTCCATGCAACGCCTCATCTTGACCCTGCTCATTTGCCTGGGCTTTGCCCTGCCGGGCAGCGCCAGTGCCTGGTGGCAGGACGACTGGCAGTTCCGCAAGCAGATTTCCGTCGACACCACGCCCCAGGGCGCGGCGCTGACCCAGTCGCTGGGCCGCACGGCACTGCTGGTACGCCTGCACACCGGCAATTTCAGCTTTGACGGGGTCAATGAAAACGGCGCGGACATCCGCTTCGTGGCCAGCGACGACAAGACCGTGCTCAACCACCAGATCGAAAGCTTCGACCCGCTGATGGGCATGGCGCTGATCTGGGTCGACGTGCCGGACGTGCAGGGCGGCCAGCGCCAGGACCTGTGGATGTACTACGGCAACCCCAAGGCGCAGCCGGCCAATGCGCAACCGGCCTTCGATGCCGACTACACCCTGCTGATGCACTTCGACGGCGCCGCACCGCGTGACGCCAGCCCCTACGGCAACCAGGCCCAGGGCAGTGCGGCGAGCATCGAGGGCATCATCGGTCGCGCCATCCAGTTCAACGGCCAGCCGCTGCTGCTGGCACCCAGCCCGTCGCTGCAACTGCCGGCTGGCGCCGCCTTCACCTTCAGCGCCTGGGTACGCCAGGACCAGCTGCTGGGCGATCAGTTGCTGCTGGCCCGCCATGAAGGCGAAAACCGCCTGCCGCTGGGTGTGAGCCAGGGCCTGCCGTTCGTCGAGGTCAACGGCCTGCGTAGCGCTGCCGGCCAGGTGCTCGATGCCGGCCAGTGGCAACACCTGGCGCTGGTGGGCGAGGGCGGTACGCTCAGCCTGCTGGTGGACGGGCGCCAGGTTGCCAGCCTGACCGCGGCGGTGCCGGCGTTCAATTCGACCCTGGCCATCGGCGCCGACCTGCCGCCGGCCGAGGGTCAGCCGGCCGGCGCCTATGTGCCGTTCGTGGGGGCGATGGACGAGCTGCGCCTGTCGCGCATCGCCCGCGCCGTGCCGGTGCTGCAGGCCGACGCGCTGGCCCAGGGCGCCGAGTCGCGCCTGGTGGTGTACGGGGTGGATGAAGAGCAGTCCGGTTTCGGTTTCGGCAGCCTGGGCTTTCTGCTCAAGGCGGTGCCGCTGGACGCCTGGATCATCATCGCGGTGCTGGTGCTGATGATGGTGCAGTCATGGGTGATCATGCTGCGCAAGAACCGCACCCTCAACCACGTCAGCCAGGCCAACCGGCTGTTTCGCGAGCAGTTCGCCAATATCGGCACGCGCCTTGAGATGTTCGCCGACGACACCGCCCTGGGCGAGCGCCTGACGCATTCGTCGCTGTGGCGCCTGTACCTGGTGGCGGTCAAGGAGATCCGTACCCGCCGCGCCCAGGGCTTCGACACCTCGGCGGTGTCGGCGGCCACCATCGAGGCCATTCGCTGCTCCATGGACGGGGTGCGCACCCGCGAGAACCAGGCGCTGGGCTCGAAGCTGTCGAGCCTGTCCAACGCGATTGCCGGCGGCCCTTACATCGGCCTGCTGGGCACCGTGCTGGGGATCATGGTGGTGTTCCTGGGCACCGCGATGGCCGGTGACGTGAACATCAACGCCATCGCCCCCGGCATGGCCGCGGCGTTGCTGGCCACCGCCATGGGCCTGTTCGTCGCGATCCCCGCGCTGTTTGGCTACAACCGCCTGATCACCCGCAACAAGGAGGTCAGCGCCGACATGCGCGTGTTCGTCGACGAGTTCATCACGCGCCTGGCCGAGCTGCATGGCGAGGCCAGCCACCGGCGTGCTGCCCACGCTGCCCACCCGTCCGTACCGGCCTGAGGAGGGCGCCATGGCAGCCATGAATGCTTCCCACGACGATGACGACGACGCGGCCGTCGACAGCATCAACGTCACCCCGCTGGTGGATGTGCTGATGGTGGTGCTGGTGATGTTCATCCTCACCGCCACCGCGCAGGTGTCGGGCATCCAGATCCAGCTGCCCAAGGCCAGTGCCTCGGTGTCGCTGTCCCAGCCCAAGACCAAGGCGATCTCGGTCAACGATGCCGGGCAGGTGTTTCTCGACGCCTACCCGGTGACCCTGGCCGAACTGGAAGAGCGCCTGCGCAGCGAGAAGGCGCGCAGCCCGGACTTCCCGATCATCGTGCGCGGCGACGCGGCGGTGCAGTACCAGAAGGTGGTCGAGGTGCTCGACCTGTTGCGTCGGCTGGAGCTGGCCCAGGTCGGGCTGGTGACCGGCAAGCCGAACCAGGGTTGAGGATGCCCATGAACCAGAAGTTCGATAGCCGGCGCCTGCTCAAGTGGGGCGTCGTGGCACTGGTGGGCGCGGGCCTGGCCTGGTTGCTGTGGCAGTGGGCCAACGACATGAGCGGGGTGCGCCGCGAGGCACCGAAGATC
>NZ_MVOK01000064.1:0-4767 GCF_002018915.1 Pseudomonas sp. MF6396
ACATACCGACAGAAGCACTTCGGCGCTGACCACGAGGTATCGGCGTGTGAACTCGCATCTTGGGAATCTGTGGGGGGGACCAAGACAGCGGCGCTAGGGGCTCATATCGTCGATCGGATCAGAGAGTTGCTCGGCGAGAATGGGTTATCTATTGCCGAGCTGACGGAGCGGAGCCGCCCTCTCCCAACGGATTGATTCAATCGTTGACGCTCCTCCTATCCGGATCCGGGTTTTCGCACGCTGATCAACAGAGTTACAGCGCGCAACGCCTGTAGTGGGCATCAGGGGATGGGTGGCAATCAGGATGATTGCCCACCTTCCAACGATTAACCTTGCTCAAGTTGCTTCACTAGTCGCTCCGCGTCGAGATGGAAGTCCGAGAAAACAATGCTACCGCCAGCGTCGATAACCGTAAACCACGGAGTTCCTCGTGTGCGGTAGTCTTCCATGAAGGTTGGAAACGGCGAGCCGGTCGGTTGCTCGTCGTGACCGAAAACGATAGGAAGCTCATACTTGAGCTGGTTCACGCGCAACTTCTCGAAGGTATTCTCATGCGTTCCTTCGAAGACGGTCTGGATCACTGCGAACCCCACGTCTTTTGAGCTCAACGCTGCATGCAACTTTTGTAGCGTCGGAAACCCATGCAAATGGCAACCTTGGCACCAATGCTGGAAGGCAAACAAGATTTTCGGGCCGGGCCCGATATCTGACAGTTTGAACGGCGCGATACTTTCCCCATCTTTGCCAATCCATTTTTGCACCCGCAGCTCAGGCGCTTGTCGTTCGATCTCGTTCATCTGATCCTCCAACCCCGATACAGAAGCTTAGTGGATGATCGCGCGTCGCGACGGTGCGCGAACGTCCGACCTTATTTTCCCTATTTCCTGAAGCCAGAATAGATCAGATCGACATTTCGTCCTTAATATACTCAAGCTGCCGGCGAGCGCGAACTGGGCAACCATGCGCTGGTGAGCCTTGAGCTTTGCACGCTGCCCATCCGTTTGAGAGCGAACCTGCAACTTCCGCTCCGCATACCGCAGATCAGCGTACGCAGCCTTGGGGTTATCTACCCTATAGCCATTGGGTATTGGGAATCATGCTGGCCTGACGCTATGTTCGATACGCGATTTTTTACGATGATAGAGCATCTGTATCTGATTTTTAGTCGATTGGCTTATTCGGCGGATGTGCGGGCAAATGCTTTACGCAGAGTACTGAAATGAAGGCCGGCTTCGGTCTGCCGTATCGAGCAAGAGGGGTCACTATGGTCACCAGAGGTTTCACCGGTCGCGGTTCAGGCGACCAGTCCGATCGGATTCCGCCAGGTCAGCATCTGGTGGAGGATTTCCCTGTTCTGTCGGCCGGCCCTACGCCGAGGGTAGAGCCCTCCGACTGGAAATTCACAGTCAAAATTGGTCCGAAGCCCGTCAAAACGTGGAATTGGGGCGAATTCAACACTCTACCAAAGACCCAGGTGACAAAGGATATTCACTGCGTCACCTCTTGGTCCAAACTGGATACCGTTTGGGAGGGTGTACTCATTGAAGACATCCTTGCAGATGCAGAGCTTGATCGGCCTACCGATTTCGTCTTGGCGCACTGCTACGATAATTATTCGACAAACGTCCCTCTGACGGATCTGCTTTCCGGGAAAGCGATGGTCGCCCTCAGTTATGCGGGCAAGCCACTTTCCCGCGATCATGGGGGGCCGGCGCGTCTTCTAGTGCCGCACCTTTACTTCTGGAAATCCGCCAAATGGGTGAATGCGCTGCAATTCACGACGCGTGACGAGGCCGGCTTTTGGGAGCTGCACGGCTATCACATCTACGGCGATCCGTGGCGCGAACAACGATACACCCATGACTGAAAACGAAGCGCAAGTCCGTTCGTGGCAATCATGCGTGATCGACGACATCATCCAGCAAACACCGAGTATCAAGAGCTTCTTCCTTCGGTTGAGCAAGCCGTTCGCGCACACCGCAGGTCAGCACGTCGATATCCGGCTGACCGCGCCCGACGGCTACAGTGCAATGCGCAGCTACTCGATCGCGTCATCGGCAGTTTCGACCCCGATCGTCGAGATAGCTATCGAGCGCATGCCGGATGCCGAAGTTTCGCCGTTTTTTCACGACATCGCGGCGATTGGTGACGAAATCGAAGTTCGCGGTCCGCTCGGTGGCCATTTCCTTTGGCCTGAGCCTGCCATAGATCCGGTTCTGTTGATCGGGGGAGGCTCCGGCCTCGTGCCGTTGATGGCAATGATCCGGCAGCGCCGCGCATTGGCCCAAGCCGTTCCGACAGCGTTGCTCCTGTCCGCACGAACCGCCGAGGACGTTCTCTTCTCAGAAGAACTTCATTGCATCGAAATCAGCGATCCGGCGTTCGTCCTGGCGCTCGCGATTACGCGCGAGAAACCGGTTCGCGCATCGGACTTTGCGCGACGGATCGACGGCATGATGGTCCAAGAAATTCTAACCAGGCTTCAGGGAAAGCCGACGCAAGTGTTCGTCTGCGGGTCTAACGGATTCGTCAACATCGCAACCGATAGCGCGCTGCTGGCGGGCTTGGACGCCTCCATCATCAAGACGGAGCGCTACGGGGGCTAGCGGCGCGAGCTATCTCACGTCGCGCCGATCGTAGACGTGCGCCCTGGGAAGCTTTGGCGATCAACGTGAACCGTTTTGCCGAACACAGTCTTCGTACCCCCCGGCCTCTAGAACGCCTTCGCTCGCGATACCTGGCTCGACATCAAGCTCAATTTGAAAGTTCCTGCACTATCCGTCGTCCTGATATGCTCGACCAGCATGATGGGCGATTCGAGCGGGACCGCTTCCGTCCCAATCGAGGCTCGGTTACCTTAGAGCATCGGCTCGGCGCTACAGGAGGCGCGTGCGGCCTCTGCCTGGCGGTGAAAGCACTTTGGGCCATGTCGCCTGGATAGCGGCCAATCGTCAGCATCTGCTCCGATGTCGGCCAAGGTGCAGTCGCCATCTTTGAACGCCGCGAATTGGAGATCAACGCCATGACAGCGATCCGCGTGCAACTGCCGGAGATGCAATATGACAACTGATGTATTGCTGTACACCACGAATTGGTGCCCGTTCTGCCGCCGAGCGAAGGCGCTCCTCAAGGAAAAGGGCGTGCGATGGAAGGAGCTCGATATTGAGGCGGATCCGGCTCACCGGCAGGCCATGGCGGAAGCGTCGGGGCGAAGCTCCGTGCCGCAGATCTTCATCAATGGCACCCTTATCGGTGGCTCCGATGAGCTATTCGCGCTCGATGTCAGAGGCGAGCTCGACAAACTTCTCGGGCGCAACCCGCCTGCCACCTGAGGAGGTGCGGCTTGGGGCAGCCAGCCCGCGAGCCTTCGCCGGTTGATGAATACAAAAGGAGAGTCCGTTGGTCTCAGCCATCTGGAAAGACACTACTATCGCCACAAGCGACGAAACAGTCATCGTCGAGGGAAATCACTACTTCCCACCGTCAGGAGTCGACCTGAGCCTGCTTGAGATGAGCCCGCACACATCTGTCTGTCCGATCAAAGGCGCCGCGCGCTTCTTTCATGTTCGCGCGGGTGACGCGCTCAACGTGAACGCCGCTTGGACCTATCCCGCCCCCACTCCGGATGCCGAGGGTATCCGGGATTACATCGCTTTCTGGAAAGGCGTGGACGTTGCCTAGCAGACTGGACGGACGACTTCGCTGATAGCCATGCGGGCGCCGACATCTCAATTATCCTGCCCACCCCGGGCCTCGTCGGCTGCAGGAATCTGCCCGGCACCTTAGCGCGACCCGGCACTGGCGGTCTCGCACCCGCCGCGCCTCTGTTCTATCAATAAGGATGGATGACATGGAGCATTCCGAGTTCGATGCCGCTTTCGCGAAGCTTGCGGAGGGATACAGAGAAGGGACTTATGAAGGCCGGCGTTTCAGCTTGATCGTCCGGCGATCTGGGGACGGACGTCGCAACAGTCTGTTCGCCAGGGAGTTGGACGGGACTGACATTGTCAGCTTCAACCTCTTCCGCGTTACATCAGATAGGACATTGTTGAAGCCGTGCGAAATGTCCGCCGAAAAGGTCGTAGCGTTCGTGCTGGAGTTCCGACCGGACACCTGACGGGCAGAAGAAGATCCCGGCCAACCGGCGCGCCTGCGACGGCCGGCTATCTAAGGCTGCGCAAGCCTATAGCCGCAGCTCATTGCACTTCGTCTGGCGAGGAATTCAACATCGATACGTCGCCATCCGCGGGGATATCGGTACAGGCGCCCGTGTAAGCCAGATTGAGAAATCCTAAGCGATGACTAACACCAATGACGCCACCCTTCCGACACATTCTATTCTTGAGGAATGCACAGCGATGGCTGTCGTCAACGCTCTGAAGATTATTCTGAAGAACAGCTACGCGATCTACCTTAAGACAAAAAATGCCACTCGGGCGCATCCCGCCCCTACTTCAGGGACTTTCACTTGCTTCTCGCTCTGTCACTCACAGCATCGGCACGCCCATGACGCATGGTATCCAGGCCTCATAATTTTCCCATATAACCTTCTTGTCTTTTGCGCACCCAGAAAGACTCGAGGCTTTAACTGGACAGATGAGCCCTCGAGGGTAGTGTTCACCTGATTGGCTTTCTCATATCTGATGTTGATTCGCACAGTGTGCCAACCAGGTGATAGTTTCAAAAAACCTGCGCTTCAGAGCGAATTAGACGATCTTCGATAAGAGCGATCCGCCTCAAAATCCAAAACATCTAACATTGTCCTAG
>NZ_MVOK01000065.1:0-4726 GCF_002018915.1 Pseudomonas sp. MF6396
GCTGGATGCGCGTGGCCTCCAGCTGGGCCAGCCAGAGCAGCTTCGGCGCCATCTCGCTGCCGCGTGTGGGCATGGAGGTGCTGATCACCTTTCTGGAAGGCGACCCCGACCAGCCGCTGATCACCGGTTGCCTGTACCACGGCGCCAACCTGCCGCCGTACCGGCTGCCCGATTTCAAGACCCTGGCCACGGTCAAGAGCAAGGAATACAAGGGCAGCCGCAGCAACGAGCTGCGCATCGACGACACCACCAGCGAGATCAGCATCGCGTTGCGCAGCGACCATGGCGCCACCGCGATCAACCTGGGCTACCTGACCCACCCGCGCCCCTCGGGCGGCCAGCCGCGCGGTGAGGGTTTCGAACTGCGCACCGACCGGCATGGCGCCGTGCGTGCGGCGGCGGGCCTGCTGCTGACCACCGAGCCGCGCCATCACGAAGCCAAGCACCACAAGGACCTGCCCGAGACCGCCGAACGCCTGGCCACCGCCAGCGAGCAGCAGGACGGCTTCGGCCAGCAGGCGCGCGAGGTGCAGGCGCAGGAGTCGGGCGATCAGGATGAGGTGGCCAAGGCCCTGCATGCGCAGCACCAGGGCATCGTCGGCAGCGGCCCGACCAACCAGAGCGCCAACGAATTTCCCGAGTTCAGCGAACCGCACCTGGTGCTGGCCAGCCCGGCGGGCATTGCCCTGACCACGCCACGCTCGACCCATGTCGCGACCGGTGAACACCTGGCGTTGAGCAGCACCGGGCATACGAGCCTGTCGATCGGCAAGCGGCTGCTGGCCAGTGCCAGCCAGGGCATGCGGTTGTTCGTGCAGAACATGGGCTGGCGGTTGGTGGCGGCGTCGGGCGACATCGATATCAAAGCGCTGAAAGACAACATCAACCTGTTGGCCAAGCTCGACATCACTGCCAATGCCGACCGCATCACCCTCACGGCCAAGACCGAACTGGTACTCCAAGGCGGCGGCAGCGCCACCACTTTCAACGCCGGCGGCATCACTCACGTAACTACCGGGCCGTATACCGCGCACGCGGCGAACTTCGCCCATGTGGGGCCCAAGAGCCTGGCCGGGACCTTCCCCGAGCCGCCGAAACCGGGCAAGGGCGATCTGGAGTTGCTGTACCAGTACGCCAACAGCAAAGGCGTGAAAACCGGCGACTACGACGTGACCGATGCACTGGGCAAATCGATCAAGGGCACGCTCGACGCCGACGGCTTCAACCTCGCCAGCGGTGCCGCCCTCGGCCCGCTGTGGGCCGACTTCGGCCTGGACCCGGCTGACACCTGGGCCGAGGCCAGCCACTTTGGCGCCAGCACGTGGCCGCTCAGCCCCTCACTCGACGATATCGCACCCGGCCAGCAATCAGTGGTCGGCGAGGTGCTGGGCGCGGCCAGGGATGGCCTGGAGAACGGCAAGGCACTGGTGCAGCAAGGCATGGACAAGGGCAAAGGACTGGTACAGGACGTTATGGCACAAGGAAAGACAATGGCCCAGGGCCTCATGGGCCCCGGTGGCTCTGCAGTGATGGACGATGGCAAGGCGCTTGCGGGCAGCGGGCTGCAACTGGCCAGAAGTGGCCAGGCGGCCTTGCAGCAGGCACAGCAGGTGGGCGCTGCACTCAAGGGCGAGCCTGCCGCGATGGCCGGCCTGGCCAGTAGCGTGGTGCCCGGCGCAGCGGCGTCGCTGGAAGCGGCAAGGGCGCTCAAGACCTTGCCCGGTCTGGCCCAGCCGACCTTGCCGAGCAGCCCGGCCAAGGCTCTGGCCAGCCGCGAGGTGCTGGCATGAGCGAGTCCGCCAAACCCCGCGAACCCCAGGTCGCGGTCGCCCCGCTCAACACCATCGACGCCAAGGACGTGGGCCGCGGCGCCGCCGAATTCGACGCCTGGCTGCAATCGATCAGTGGTGGCAGCGTCACCCTGGAGCGCATCAAGTCCGTGGCCGGCGCCTTGCCGGTGGTGGGCAACATCATGGCCCTGGTGGATGCACTGGGGGACGTGGTCACCCTGGTCAAGAGCAAGCAGCGCGAGGTGCTGGACTGGGTCAGCCTGGGCATCAACCTGATCGGCGTACTGCCGGCACCGCCGACCATGGCGGCCGCGCGCATGAGCCTGCGCCCGACGTTGTTTCTGGTGCGCCAGGAGCTGCGCAACAGCGCCAAGATGCTGCTGGGCGACTCGCTTATCCAGGTGCTGATCGGCCATTTGAACGCCACCATCGCCGGCACCATCGACGACTTCGTCACCCAGGCCAAGCCCAGGCTGGCCGAGATTCTTGACGCGGCGGGTGCGAAGGGCACCCAGATGCTCGGCGAAATCGCCGACGGCCTGGACGCCGTGGCCACCGGCCAGCTCAATGCCAGGAGCGACCGCACGGCGATGAGCCAGCAATTGTCTGCGGCTGGCGACCAGCTCACGCACAGCCCCAGGGCGGCGATCAGGAATATCTTCGGTGCGATGCACAGTGCCTGCAAGGCTGCGGGCAAGGGGGTGGTGAACAGCGCCGTGAGCAAGCTGGTGTCGGATGACATCAAGGCTCAGGTACTGGCCCAGACCGGGCAGTTGCGCAAGCTGGGGCCGGAGTTGGCGCGCCAGTTGAACAGGCTGGCGGACCCGTCGCTGGCGATGAGCATCGGTTCGATGCTCAATGTGCTGGACGGCGCCGTGAAGGGCTTTCGCAAGCGCAACAAGAACGGGCAGTCGGGCGTGAGCAAGCCGGGCACCGTGACCCAGGTGGAACGGGAGAAACCCAAGGGGGAGTTGGGGGCGACGGCCAGGCAGCATGAGGCCGTGGCTTCGACCAGCCCGCTTCCAGATACCTGCCCGATCCCGCGCCCCGCGCCCAAGGCGCACTCAGGCAACCACATCAGCTTCGCCCTGGGTTCGGAATTCATCATCCATACCGACTTCAGCCTGCCGGGTGCATTTCCCATCGAGTGGCAGCGTATCTACCACTCGCGCCTGGCCGAGTACGACCAAGGCAACCTGGGCGCTCGCTGGGTCACGCCGTTCACCACCTGCATCGATGTGGTCGGCACGGGTCTGCTGTTTCACGACTACGATGGCCGTAGCCATGCGTTCGACCTGCCCAAGGTCGAGAAGGCGCAGTACAACGCTATCGAAGACCTGCTGCTGGTTCGCAGTCGTGAAGACGAACTGGTGATCTGCCGCGGCTTCGTGCGCAAGGAACACTATCTGCGCGTGGGCGAGCGCTACTACCTGCAGAAGATCCTGTTGCACAACGATGCCGGCTGCATGCTGCATTACGAGCATCGGCACGAGGGCCGGCCGGTACTGTCCGACATCATCACCTTTCAAGGGGACATGAGTGACGTGCTGCGTCACCTAGGCACCCTGATCGATGACCATGGCCGTATCACCGGCCTGTGGGAAATGCGTGACGGCCAACCGCTACGCCAACTGTGTGCCTATCACTACGATGCCCATGGCGACCTGGTCGCCGCGCAGGATGAACACGCAGGCACCTGGCACTACCACTATCAAAATCACCTGGTGACCCGTTACACCGACCGTACCGGCCGGGGCATGAACCTGGAGTGGAAGGGCAGTGCGTTCGATGCCAAGGCCATCCGCGAATGGGCCGATGACGGCAGCTACGAGTTGCACCTGGAGTGGGACAGCAACATTCGCCTCACCTACGTCACCGACGCCCATGGCCAGGAGACCTGGTACTACTACGACATCCTTGGACATCTGTACCGTGTGCGTTACCCCGACGAGCGCTCGGAGTGGATCTTTCGCGACGAGCGCAAGCACATCGTTCGGCATGTCCACGTCGATGGCAGCGAAGACCGTTACGACTACGACGAGCAAGGCAGCGTGGTGCGCCATATCCGTGCCGACCACAGCCAGGTTCACTTTGCCTACGATGACCGTCGTCGCCCGATCAGGATCCGCGACGCCGAGGCCGGTGTGTGGGAACGCCAATACGACCTCAAGGGCAACCTCAGCGAAACCGTCGACCCGCTGGGCAACAAGACCGAGTTCGCCTACACACCCTCCGGTCTGGTCAAGGCGATCAAGGACGCCAACGGCAACGAAAAGGCGCTGGTGTACAACGACGCCGGGCAACTGGTCGAGTACACCGACTGCTCGGGCAAGACCAGCAAATGGGCCTATGACGATATCGGGCAGTTGGTGCAGTTCACCGATGCCGCCGGCAACAAGACCCAGTACACGTACAAGGCCGGCCAGCTCGCCCTGGTCATCCACCCGGACAAGACCGAAGAGCGCTTCGAGCGCGATGCCGAGAGTCGCCTGCTGGCCCACGTCGATGCCTTCGACCGCTGTACCACATGGACCTACACCGTCGCTGGCTTGCTGGCCGAGCGTGTGGATGCGGCCGAGAACACTCTGCGTTATCGGTGGGACAAACTGGGCCGCCTCACGGGCCTGGAAAACGAAAACGAAAGCCACGCCAGTTTCCGCTACGACCCGGTCGGGCGGTTGCTGGAAGAGAGCGGCTTCGACGGCCTCAGCACGCGCTACCAGTACGACACGAACACTGGGCGCCTGACCTCCACCCACGTCGGGCAACGCCGCCTCGACGTCACCTTCGATCCCGTCGGCCGTCTCATTTCCCGCGTGGCCAGCCAGGGTGACCAGCGCGAGGAAGAAACCTTTGCCTACGACGGCAACGGCAGGCTGATCCAGGCCATCAACGCCGCGAGCAAACTGCAGTGGTTCCATGACGAGGCCGGCAAC
>NZ_MVOK01000066.1:0-3823 GCF_002018915.1 Pseudomonas sp. MF6396
CACCGGATAACGTTGACAGCGTATCTGCCATGGCCTCGTTCAAGCCCGCAGCCATGGCGCCAGTTTTGAAATCGCTGCCCGTGGCCTCTGCCAGCAAACCACCCATGACGGCATGCACCACAATTTTGGGCAGGCTGCCGTTCTCAAATCGAATGGTCTGGTCACCGGCAAACTTGAAGCCCGTGGCCATGGCGATGCTGCCTGCCTGGCCTCGCAAGAGGTGCGTGTTGTGTATTGAGATTTTGCTCCTGTTAAGGAGCGAAAATTCATGCTCAAAAAGGGAGTATTGAGCAGATAGACCGTAGGTCGTCAGGGTGGGTGCAAAAGGGGTGCAACTTGACTGCAGAAAGGATGCAAGAAGGCGGCAAAAAGGGTGCAGATCGGGTGCAAAAACACCGGCGCTAGGCCGGTGTCAGATCACACCTAGGCTTCTACAATTAACAAGAGACATTCAAACCGCAAGCAGAGATAAAATCACGTATCGGTATATCAAGAAAGCTACTCTCTCCAGCGGAAAGAACATCTTGCAATGTGACGATGCCTTTTTCAAAGTCCAAAGAAACGTCAAAGCAATTAAACTCGAACTCCCTGAGCAGAACGCTCTTTGAGCACATCCGCTCATCAAAGGCATCTTTCAAAATAGAGCGAACGCTGTCGTCCAACTCTTGGGCGACAAATCGTTCTATTAGTGTGCCGCCACTGCTCATAACCATTCCTAACTAGTACGGGAATGCAGTCTGAATCACACCATCCCGAACATTTATTTTGATTGTCGATGTTGGAGCGCCTGAGACGTTTGTTCCAATCACCTTACCTGCATTGTACTCAATAACGTGCCCACCTGGGCCATTAGGAGTTACCTTCCCATATTTCAGTGCGTTATCAACATAACTAGAGACATCTTTAACAGATGTTCCTTGCGAGAACTTACTAACATTCGCAAATCCTGAATCAGGTCCATGGCGATAGAATACATGCTCAATACCTGTCATCAAACCGCCTTTGTTATAAGTGCTCGCGCTCCACGATGCATCTATTTGTCTTGGGGCTGGTAATGCCTTGATCGTGTCATCTACAACAGCCCCAGTTCCTTTTGCACCCCCCACCGAATGCGCATAAGGCATCCCTGCCTCCGCATCCGTTATACCACTTGTCGAATTCGGATTCTTTCCAGGTGGCCCATTTTTACCACCAGCGTTGTCCACCAGGCTCGACGCCTTCCAAGCCGTCTCCCGCTCCCCAAGCGCTTTCGCAACCTGCCCCAGCTTCCCTGCCTTGTTGATCACCGCAAAGCTCAGGGCGAACTCGGTCTCCCACTGCATTTCCACCCGCAGGGCAGCCTGTTCCTGGCCTTGCAGGCGCAAAACAAATGCCTGGACTTTCGCGTCCTGCTTGGCGCTCTCAAAGGCTTGTGCGACTTCGTACGGATTGCTGGCCTTCTGAATCAGTCCGTTGGTGATACGAGAACTGGTGCCACTAAAGTCCGTGACCAGCCCTTCACCCAAGCCGT
Organism: Pseudomonas sp. MF6396; assembly: GCF_002018915.1. Lineage (NCBI taxonomy): Bacteria > Pseudomonadati > Pseudomonadota > Gammaproteobacteria > Pseudomonadales > Pseudomonadaceae > Pseudomonas > Pseudomonas sp. MF6396. The sequence goes on from NZ_MVOK01000066.1 coordinate 1,511, forward strand.
AGATGTTTTTGGCTGACTCGGCCACTGCCGCCGCAATGCCTTGCCCTACGCCAATCCCACCACCCAGCAGATCGGTTTTGCCGTAATTGAGGTTGCGGTCGTAATAGGCGAGTTGTTCCCTGTTCTGAAGGAATCTGTCGTTGATCAGGTATTCCTGATTCACCTTTGGATCATAGAAGTTCGCGTGGTTGATCTCGTAGTTCTTGAGCAACGCCAACGTTTCCGAGGCGGTATACACCTTGTGCGGTTCGCTGATGCTCGGCACATCCCCTTTGTCCGTGGTCGCATAGTTCGCCCCGAGCGGCGCCAGCGCCTGCCCGAGGTGGGCGAGGGTGCTGTCGTCGAACTTCACGCCCGCAGCGCTGATCGTGGTCTGCCAGTCCTTGTCGGTGTAGTAGGCAAATGCCTCGGCCATGCTGATGTTATGCTTTTGCGCGAGCGCCTTGGCTTGCTCGGAGATGAGCTTGCGTTCTTCCAGGTGCAGTTTGAATCGCCCCTGGTTTCCTTGACACTCTCCAAGCTCAGAAAATAGCGTTTCTCATACTCTACCGGCGACAGCTGATTGTTGACTTCTCACTTACAAACTAATTGCCGAACTACATTTTGAGCTGTACCTAAAGACAAATTTTCTGCTATTTCCAGTTATCGCAGCGTTGTTGTTTGCCTATGCTCTGCTGAGCATATTTGGTCACGATCATTTCATTTGGCTACAGTACCTCAATAGCTTTTGGGCTTATGCCGCTATCGTCTGGGGATTCTTTCTGCTGGCCATGACAGAGCAACTGGTTGATCCGTTGGAAAAGGCTCGGGACAGGCGAAACAGCTAAGCAAGCGAAGCTATGGAGCGATGTATAATAAAAGCTATACACATGATCCTAGACAAATCAAATAGTTAGCTCTGTTTTGTATTACAAATGTATAGCCATCAATCAGCACGAAAAATGGCTAATCCGTTGATCTACAAGGAAACACTTACCCCGGACGGGGGTGCGTGTTGTGTATTGAGATTTTGCTCCTGTTAAGTAGCGAAAAATCATGCTCAAAAAGGGCGTATTGAGCAGCTAGACCGTAGGTCGTCAGGGTGGGTGCAAAAGGGATGCAACTTGACTGCAGAAAGGATGCAAATAGGATGCAAGAAGGCGGCAAAAAGGGTGCAGACAGGGTGCAGACAGGGTGCAAAAACACCGGCGCAAGGCCGGTGCCATATCAACTCAGACCCCTTAAAATTTATAATGGAACTCACCTGCCTGTTTCATCTATCAGCTTTTGTTAAATTAGAGTAACAACCAAACTCGGGAATTTTTTCATAATTTCGAGACGGTTCGAAACTTGATCTAGCCTCTTCAATCTCATGAGGATTAAATTTTTCTCGCCTAATAACAAGACCGCCTTCCTCATTGAAAATATAGGACTCCCCACCTATGACCTCGTCTCCATCCCCTTCAAACTCACGATGAGTCGCCATAGTCAAAAATAAGTTATCCGAATCTGTTACTTGAAATTGGTAGGTCAGGTACTCACGACATTTTTTATCTAAAAAACCGACACCAACCATTCCTTTATCTATGGAGAACTCAACAAAGCAAGATGGCGCAGAGTCCGAGCCAATGAGAGCCGTATATGACTCACCCGAGAGATGCCTAGAATGTGCCAGAGATTCATCCATAGGCTCTATCGCAAACTTCTTCATCCGAAACCAAGTCTTACAATAATAAATAGGTAGCTCCATCAATACACCTTCCCATTAGTATCTCTAATTAAAACCCCTGCTTTATTGGCAGAGTCCAAGATGGCTTTTGGAATTACTCCATTCTGTGGAGGAACCTCCAGAATAACAGTACCTTGCAATTTTTGACCACCCAAAGACCCACTAGATGGAACTTTCGCAATGGTCGCACCAGAAGGGTATTTCGTAATGGCCTCATTTATGTAGCTCTTTGCTGTCGCCTCTGAAACCTCAGAAAGCTGTGTCAATTTACGAGAGACGATTTCGCCTTTTATGGGATTATACGAATCAACACGATAATAGCCATTCCCGTCAGGTCGCTGAATATAAACTTCGTTATTCGGGTAGTTTTTAGACTGTACCTTATTAAACTCATTACCCGCATCAAGCCGTTGCAACCATTCAGGTTTAGACGATGGAGCTACAACATCATCTACCTTTCCAGCAGCGCCACCAGTAGCTTTTGCACCATTTTTTTCCCCGCTTTGCAACATCCCCGCCAGCTTCTCAAGCCACCCTGGCGTTTTCGAAGCCACAGCTTTAGCAGCACTTCCCAGCGAAATAATCGCCAGCGCCAGTTCCGCTTC
>NZ_MVOK01000067.1:0-3722 GCF_002018915.1 Pseudomonas sp. MF6396
TCGAGGCCAGGCTTCAGGAGCACCCGGCGATCCGCGAGGCGGTGGTGCTGGATATCGACGGCGCCACCGGCAAGCAACTGGTGGCCTACCTGCTGGCTGCCGGGCCGGTGGAGGCGGCGCAGCAAAGTGCACTGCGCACCGGCCTGCGCGAGCACCTCAAGGGCGTGCTGCCGGACTACATGGTGCCGGCACACCTGATGTTCCTGGAGGCCTGGCCGTTGACCGGCAACGGCAAGCTGGACCGCCGCGCACTGCCCAGGCCCGATACCAGCCAGTTGCAGCAGGCCTATGTGGCGCCCCACAGCGAGCGCGAGCAGCAGGTGGCGGCGATCTGGGCGCAGGTGCTGCAGGTGGAACAGGTGGGCCTGACCGACAACTTCTTCGAGTTGGGCGGGCACTCGCTGCTGGCAACCCAGGTGATGGTGCGGCTGCGCGAAGTGCTGGGCATCGAGACGGCACTCAAGGACCTGTTCGAATACCCCGAGCTGGGGGAGTTCGTGCGCAGCCTCGAGGAAAAAAACCTTGGAATTGATCCACTTCAGGCGCAATTGGCTAAATCCCTGGAGGCACTCAAACGTCTAACAACGGAGGAACTTGATGAGCTGATTTCTTAAGGGGTATTCCAATGCAGGCGTTGCTCGATTCCGTAAAATCGCTGTCTCCCAAAGAGCGCAAGGCGCTGGCCACGCTGCTCAAGCGTCAAGGCGTGAATCTTTACGGCGTCGCCCCCATCTCCCCGAGGGGAGCGGGGGAGCCTGCAGTGCTCTCGTATGCCCAGCAGCGTCAATGGTTCCTGTGGCAACTGGAGCCCGAAAGCACCGCCTACAACGTTCCGGTCGCCCTGCGTCTGAAGGGCGACCTGGACCTGGAGGCCTTGCGTTCGAGCTTCCAGGCGATGATCGATCGTCACGAGATCCTGCGCACCACTTTCCAGCAGGACGGCGATCATGCCGTTCAACTGATTGCACCGGCTACTGCCTTTTCGTTGCAGGTCCAGGCTCTGGACCACGCACCGGGCGCTGACCTGGAGCCACTGCTCAAGCGCCAGGTAGAGGAGGAAACCCAACGGCCCTTCGATCTCGAAAAGGGGCCGCTGCTGCGCGTGAAGCTGCTGCGTCTGGCTTCGCGCGAGCATGCGCTGGTGCTGACGCTGCACCACAGTATTGCGGATGGTTGGTCGATGCCGATCATCGTCGATGAATTGATCCAGGGTTATGAAGCCAGCCGTAGCGGGCAGTCGGCACAGCGGCCGGCACTGCCGATCCAGTACGCCGATTACGCGATCTGGCAGCGCGACTGGATGGAGGCCGGCGAGCAGGAGCGCCAGCTCGCCTACTGGCAGGCCAGACTGGGCGGCGACCAGCCGGTGCTGGAGCTGCCCACCGATCACCCGCGGCCTGCGGTACAGCGCGATGCCGGTGCCAACCTTGGGCTGGAACTGCCCGGCGAGCTGGCCCAGCGCCTCAAGGTGCTGGCCCAGCAGCAGGGCGTGACCTTGTTCATGCTGTTGCTGGCCAGCTTCCAGTGCCTGCTGCAGCGCTATTCGGGCCAGCACGATATCCGCGTGGGCGTGCCCATCGCCAACCGCAACCGCGCCGAAACCGAGGCCCTGATCGGCTTCTTCGTGAACACCCAGGTGATGAAGGCCGATTTCGACCTGCACACGACCTTCCTGGCGCTGTTGCAACAGGTCAAGCAGGCTGCAATCGAGGCGCAGGCCCATCAGGACCTGCCGTTCGAACAACTGGTGGATGCACTGGAGTCCGAGCGCAGCCTCAGTCACAGCCCGCTGTTCCAGGTGATGTTCAATCACCAGGCCACCTCCCGGCAGCAGACCCGCCTGCTGTCGGACCTGACCGTGGAGGTGCTGGCCTGGGAGGAAAGCAGTGCCCAGTTCGACCTGTCGCTGAACACGGTCGAGCACGCCTCGGGTATCGCGGCGACGCTGACCTATGCCACCGACCTGTTCGAACGCAGTACCGTCGAGCGGATGCTGGGGCACTGGCACAACCTGCTGCAGGGTATTGCCGATCAGCCTGAACGACGCATTGCCGAGCTGCCCCTGCTGGACCCCCGGCAGCGTCAGCAGGTGCTGGGCGACTGGAACCGTACCGAGGCGGCATATCCTGTCGATCGTTGCGTGCACCAGCTGGTCGAGGCACAGGTGGCCAGCACCCCGCATGCCACCGCATTGGTGCATGGTGAGCAGGTACTGACCTACCAGCAGCTCAACCGGCGTGCCAACCAGCTGGCGCACAGATTGCGCGAGCTGGGTGTGGGGCCCGAGGTGATGGTGGGGGTGGCGCTTGAGCGCAGCCCCGAGCTGGTGGTGGGTCTGCTGGCGGTGCTCAAGGCAGGGGGGGCCTATGTGCCGCTGGATCCGGAGTACCCGCAGGAACGTCTGGCCTACATGATCAATGACAGTCGGGCCTTGCTGTTGCTGTCGCAGTCGAGCCTGTTGCCACGCCTGCCCGAAGGCCTGCGTGCCCAGGCCGTACTGCTCGACCAACTGGTGCTGGATGACTGCCCCGACGCTGACCTGCCGAACCTGACCGCACCGGGCAACCTGGCCTACAGCATCTATACCTCCGGCTCCACCGGACAGCCCAAGGGCGTCCTGATCGAGCACCGCAATACCGTGGCTTTGATCGCCTGGGCGCAGTCGGTGTACAGCCCCGGTGATCTGCACGGGGTGCTGGCATCCACCTCGGTGTGTTTCGACCTTTCGGTGTGGGAGATTTTCGTCACGCTCTCGTGCGGCGGCTACGCAATTGTGGCCAACAACGCGCTGGAATTGCCCACCCTGGCTGCCCGCGACCAGGTGAGTCTTATCAATACGGTACCTTCGGCAATCAAGGCGCTGCACGATGCCGGGCAGCTGCCTAGCAGCGTGCGCATGATCAACCTGGCCGGCGAGGCGTTGAAGCAGTCGCTGGTCGACCAGTTGTATCAGGCCGGCGGGGTGGAAAAGGTCTACGACCTGTATGGCCCCTCCGAAGACACCACCTACTCGACCTTCACGCTCAGGACAGCGCAGGGCCGCGCCAACATCGGCCGGCCGATCAGCAACAGCCGGGTCTACCTGCTCGACGGTGCGGGCGGCACGGTGCCGGTGGGCGCTGCCGGCGAGCTGTGCCTGGCAGGTGCCGGACTGGCCCGTGGCTATGCCGGGCGCGCCGCACTGACTGCGGAAAAATTCCTGCCCGACCCGTTCGACACCAGCGTGCAGGGTGGCGGGCGGCTGTACCGTACCGGTGACCTGGCGTGCTACCGCGAGGACGGGGTGATCGAGTACGTGGGGCGTATCGATCATCAGGTGAAGATCCGTGGCTTCCGTATCGAGCTGGGCGAGATCGAGGCCAGGTTGCAGGCCCACCCGGCGATCCGAGAGGCAGTAGTGATCGATGTGCCAGCCGCCAGCGGTCGACAACTGGTGGCCTACCTGGTGCTCGACGCGCCTTCGCTGCCCGACGACGAAGCGCAGAAGCGTCTGCGCAACGACCTGCGCGAGCACCTGAAAGCAGCGCTGCCGGACTACATGGTGCCGGCGCACCTGATGTACCTGCAGGCCCTGCCGCTCACCGCCAATGGCAAGCTCGACCGCAAGGCACTGCCCGAGCCCGATACGAGCCAGTTGCAGCAGGCCTATGTGGCACCGCAGAGCGAGCTCGAACAACGCATCGCGGCGATCTGGGCCGGCGTGCTCAAGCTGGAGAAGGTGG
>NZ_MVOK01000068.1:0-3707 GCF_002018915.1 Pseudomonas sp. MF6396
TCGAGGCCAGGCTTCAGGAGCACCCGGCGATCCGCGAGGCGGTGGTGCTGGATATCGACGGCGCCACCGGCAAGCAACTGGTGGCCTACCTGCTGGCTGCCGGGCCGGTGGAGGCGGCGCAGCAAAGCGCACTGCGCACCGGCCTGCGCGAGCACCTCAAGGGCGTGCTGCCGGACTACATGGTGCCGGCACACCTGATGTTCCTGGAGGCCTGGCCGCTGACCGGCAACGGCAAGCTGGACCGCCGTGCACTGCCCAGGCCCGATGCCAACCAGTTGCAGCAGGCCTATGTGGCGCCCCACAGCGAGCGCGAGCAGCAGGTGGCGGCGATCTGGGCGCAGGTGCTGCAGGTGGAGCAGGTGGGCCTGACCGACAACTTCTTCGAGCTGGGCGGGCACTCGCTGCTGGTGCTGTCGGTGCTGTCGCGCCTGCAGTTGTCGCTCGGTCTCAAGGTGGAGCCGCAGGTGCTCTTCCAATACCCCGTTCTGGCCGCGTTCTGCGAGCAGCTGGACCAAGGAAATAGTGTGGATTTCGAAGATACGTTACGACGCCTGGACCTGTTTGCCGAAGACCTGGAGGATGCTCAATGAACACCGATACCGCCAAGAGCGTCGCCAAGCGTTTCGTCATGCTGGCGCCGGACAAGCGCAAGGTTTACTGGGAACGCATGCAGGCCGAGGGCATCAGTGCCGCCAACCTGCCGATTCCGGCGGTCAAGGCGCTGTTCGATGAACTGCGCCTGTCCTATGCGCAGCAGCGCCAGTGGTTTCTGTGGCAGCTGGAGCCACAGGGCGCCGCCTACAACGTGCCGACGGCGCTGCGCCTGAAGGGTGCGCTGGATGTGGAGGCGCTGCGCCGCAGTTTCGAGGCCCTGGTGGCGCGCCACGAGACCTTGCGTACCACCTTCAGCCATGCTGACGGTCAGGCCATGCAGGTGATTCATGCTGCGGCACCGTTCGCATTGCACGTCGATGCGGTTCAGGTGCCGGCGGGTGCAGACCGCCAGGCGCTGATCAGGCAATGGGTGGAGACCGAGACCCGGCGCCCGTTCGACCTGGAAAGCGGCCCGTTGCTGCGGGTCAAGCTGCTGAAGCTGGGTGACGACGACCATGTGCTGGTACTGACCCTGCACCATATCGTCTCCGATGGCTGGTCGATGCCGGTGATGGTCGAGGAACTGATCCGGTTCTACGAAGGCTATCGCCTGGGCCAGCCGGTACAGCTGCCGGCACTGCCTATCCAGTATGCCGACTACGCAATCTGGCAGCGCCACTGGATGGAGGCGGGGGAGCAGACGCGCCAGCTGGGATACTGGACCGAGCAACTGGGTGGCGACCCGGCGGTGCTCGAACTGCCCCTCGACCGGCCGCGTCCGGCCATCCAGAGCCAGGCGGGCGCGAGCCTGGCAATCGAACTGGAGCCCGGCCTGGCCGGTGCCCTCAAAGGCCTGGCCAGGGAGCAGGGTGTGACCTTGTTCATGCTGCTGTTGGCCAGTTTCCAGGCGTTGCTGCACCGCTACTCGGGTCAGCCCGAGATTCGCGTCGGTGTGCCGATTGCCAACCGCAACCGGGTGGAGACCGAGCGCCTGATCGGCTTCTTCGTCAACACCCAGGTGCTCAAGGCCGAGTTCGACCTGGACACCACCTTCCAGGCGCTGCTGCACCAGGTACAGCGCACCGCACTGGCGGCGCAGGCGCATCAGGACCTGCCGTTCGAGCAACTGGTGGAGGCGCTGCACCCGCAGCGCAGCCTCAGCCACAGCCCGTTGTTCCAGGTGATGTACAACCACCAGACCCAGGGCAGGAACGCGCGTCACAGCCTGCCGGGCCTGACGGTCGAAGGCCTGGAGTGGGAGCAGCACAGCGCCCAGTTCGATCTGACCCTGGAAACGGTCGAAACCGAACAGGGCATCGGCGCCTCGCTGAACTACGCCACCGCGTTGTTCGACGCATCGACCATCCAGCGTCTGGCCAGCCATTGGCGCCAGTTGCTGCAAGACGTTGTCGCGCAGCCGCAGCAGCGCATCGCCGAACTGGCGTTGCTGGATGCTCAGGAGCAACAGCAGGTGCAGGCCTGGAACCGCACCGAGGCGGGGTTTGACCGCGAGCGCTGTGTGCATGAGCTGATCGCCGCCCAGGCGCAGCGCACCCCTGACGCCCCCGCCGTGCTGTTTGCCGGGCAGACGCTGAGCTACCGGCAGCTCGACCAGCGCGCCAACCAGCTGGCACACCGACTGCGCGAGCGCGGGGTAGGGCCGGATGTACTGGTGGGGCTGGCGCTGGAGCGCAGCCTGGAAATGGTGGTGGGCCTGCTGGGTATCCTCAAGGCCGGCGGCGCCTATGTGCCGCTGGACCCGGATTATCCGCAGGAGCGCCTGGCCTACATGATCCAGGACAGTGGCATCGGCCTGCTGCTGACCCAGCCGACGGTGCAGTTGCCCGCCAGCAGTGCTGTCGAGCGCCTGATGCTGGAGCCGGGCGCTGCCTGGCTGGCCGGCTGCGAGCTCGGCGCGCCGCAGCTTCACATGCAGCCGGACCACCTGGCCTACGTGATCTACACCTCGGGCTCCACCGGCAAGCCCAAGGGTGTGGCCGTGCGCCATGGCGGGCTGGCCAATCACATGCACTGGATGCAGCAGGCCTTTGCCGTGCAGCCTGAAGACCGCGTGCTGCAGAAGACCGCCTTCAGCTTCGACGCCTCGGTGTGGGAGTTCTGGCTGGCATTGATCGGCGGCGCGCAACTGGTGGTGGCCGAGCCGGGGCTGGTGCTGGATCCGCAGCGGTTCTGGCAGCAGGTGAGCGAGCAGCGCATCAGCATCCTGCAGTTGGCGCCGTCATTGCTGCATGCCTTGCTGCCGGATCGCGGCGCGGGCCAGATGGACTCGGTACGGTTGCTGGCGATGGGCGGCGAAGCGTTGTCCGCCGCGTTGAGCGAGCAGGTTCGAGCCGGCTGGGGCGGGCAACTGGTCAACCTGTACGGCCCCACGGAAGCCACCATCGACAGCACCTTCCACGTGCTGTCGGCGCAGCTGCAGGCGGGCACGGTACCCATCGGCCGCGCCGTGGCCAACGTGCGCCTGCATGTGCTGAGCGATGCGCTGGGTGTGACGCCGTTTGCCAGGGGCGAGCTGTACATCGGCGGTGATTCGCTGGCGCGTGGCTACCTCAACCAGCCGGCGCTGACGGCCGAGCGTTTTGTGCCGGATCCGTTCGACACCAGTTCCCAGGGCGGTGCGCGCCTGTACCGCAGCGGTGACATGACACGCTATCGCGCCGATGGGGTGATCGAGTACCTCGGGCGCGCCGACCACCAGGTGAAGATCCGTGGCCTGCGCATCGAGCTGGGTGAAATCGAGGCCAGCCTGCACCAGCATCCGGCGGTGCGCGAAGCGGTGGTGCTGGCTGTCGATGGCCCCCACGGCAGGCAACTGGCGGCCTATCTGGTGGCCAGCGACGGGCTGGCAGCCAATCCCGAGCAACTGGCCAGCCTGCGCGAGCATCTCAAGGTCCGCCTGCCGGAATACATGGTGCCCACGCACCTGCTGTGGCTTGATGCGTTGCCGCTGATGCCCAATGGCAAACTCGACCGCAAGGCACTGCCCGAGCCCGATACGAGCCAGTTGCAGCAGGCCTATGTGGCACCGCAGAGCGAGCTCGAACAACGCATCGCGGCGATCTGGGCCGGCGTGCTCAAGCTGGAGAAGGTGG
>NZ_MVOK01000069.1:0-3683 GCF_002018915.1 Pseudomonas sp. MF6396
GTCAATGCGATTGCACCGGGTGAGATCGAGACGTCGATCCTGTCTGCCGGGACCGAACTGATCGTCGATCAGCAGATCCCCATGCACCGCTTGGGCAAGCCGGAAGAAGTCGCATCCCTGGTGCATTTCCTCTGCACCCGAGGCGCGTCGTACATCAACGGTTCGGAGATTCATGTCAACGGTGGTCAGCACGTCTGAAATAATCTGGAAATCCCGGCCGGAAACTTCCATCATTCGGGCCGGGCATCCGCCGCAGATGAGCGATCAATGAGCAACCCCTACCCTATTCAAACCCTCAATCACTCTTACCTGGGCAGTGGCATCTACGAGTTGCTGCGCGAGGCACTGATCACCGGGCGTTTCCAGCCCGATGACCGCCTGCGCATCCGCGACCTGGCCGAACAACTGGGCACCAGCGTCACACCGGTGCGCGACGCGATCCTGCAACTGGCCAAGGAACAGGCGCTGATCCTCAAGACCCCGCGTGACATCCGCGTACCCATCCTCACCGCCGCGCAATACGGCGAGATCCGCAGCATCCGCCTGGCGCTTGAAGGCCTGGCTGCGGAGACGGCCGCCGCGCTGGTGACCGACAGCGAACTCGCAGACCTGCAAGCCTGCATCGAAAACAACATCGCCGCGATCAACGCCCAGGACTTGCAAGCCGCTCTCAAGTGCAATCAGCAATTTCACTACGCGCTGACCACCATCGCGCGCATGCCGGTGCTGGCGGGTTTGCTCGATAGCCTGTGGATGCGCACCGGCCCACTGATCGCCCGTGCCTATGGCAACTTCAACGAGCGCATGGCCATCGACCATCACTGGGAAGTGCTCGACGCACTCAAGCGCCGCGATGGCGCGGCGGCACGGGCGGCCATCTGCCGTGACATTCTCGATGGCAACGAGAAGATGCTCGAGTACATCGAGATGGCGCAGGCGGACTGATTGGCAGTCAATTCGACTGTTGACGAAACATAGATGACCAGTTAGTTTATTAAAACTTTCTCATCACTGGATGTCTCTGTCATGGCTCGCCCGGTCAACCTCGAAGTCAGATCCCGTTTGCTGTCGATTGGCCGCCAGGTGGTTCACAACCGTGGCTTCAACGGCTGCGGCGTCCAGGACATCACCGCCGCTGCCGAGATTCCCAAGGGCTCTTTCTACAACTACTTCGCCAGCAAGGAAGACTTCGCGGCAGAGATCCTCGAGGAATACTGGACCTCGATCGAAACCCGCCACGGGCCGATCTTCTACGACGCCCGGGTCAAGCCGCTGGAGCGCATCGGCCAGTTCTTCCAGGCCCTGGTGCTCGAGCACGGCGAGCATGAATACAGCCTGGGTTGCCTGATTGGCAACCTGTCCCTGGAAATGTCCAATGGCAGCGAACAAACCCGCAAGCGTCTGGCCGATGTGCTGGCGCGCTGGGAAGGTTTGCTCGCGAGCTGCCTGCGTGAAGCGCAGCAGCGCCGCGAACTCTCTGAAACTCACGACGCCGAAGCGCTGGCCAGTGTCATCGTCGAAGGCTGGGAAGGTGCGGTCATGCGCGGCAAGGTCCTGCGCGACGGTGCACCTCTGCAGCGTTTCGTATCGATGGTCTTGCCTCGGCTATTGGAGTGAGTTTTTTTTCCTCATTAATAAGACGACTGGTCATTTATATAAAGCAACATTCACGTCTCATCCACGCAAGCACCCAAGAGGTAAATCGTCATGAGCCATCTGTACGCCGACCCCGCCGAACCCGCACTGCCTGCCACTGGTTTCAAGCTCGACCTGAGCAAAGCCGCCCTGGTGGTCATCGACCCACAGAACGACTTCCTCAGCCCTGCCGGCGCCAGTTGGGCGGTGTTCGGTGAGAGCATCGTCGAGAACAACACCGTCGAAAACCTGGAAAAACTGTTCAAGGCCTTCAAGGCTCACGACCTGCCCGTGGCCGTGTCGCCACACTATTACTACCCGCACGACCACGACTGGCATTTTGGCGGTCCGCTGGAAAAGGTCATGCACAGCATCTGCATGTTCGATCGCAAGGGACCGAACACCCTGGAAAACTTCGAAGGCTCCGGCGCCGATTTCCTCGAGATCTACAAGCCGTACATTCTCGACGGCGAGACCATCATCGCCTCGCCGCACAAGGTCTACGGCCCGGAAACCAACGACCTGGCGCTGCAATTGCGCAAGAAAGGCGTGTCGCAGATCATCCTCGCCGGCATGGCGGCCAACCTTTGCGTGGAATCACACCTGCGCGAACTGCTCGAACAGGGCTTTGAAATAGTCGTGGTACGCGACGCCACCGCCGGCCCGCGCCTGCCGGATGGCGACGGCTACCTGGCGGCCATCATCAATTACCGCTTCCTCGCCCACGGGCTGTGGACCACCGAAGAGACTATCGCGCAACTGCAACCGGCTTGATCGTGCCCGAGCGGCCGGGCATCGCGCCCCCCCGCTCTTTCTCGAGAACCCCCGATGAAAATCCCCGCCCGTTATGAGCATTTCGTTTTCGGCGTCGTTCAATCCGGCCTGACCTGCGCGGTCGCGGCCGCCATCGCCACCACACCCCATGCGCTCGACCTGGCCTTTGCCGGCCGCTGGTTGAACGCGTGGGCGCTGTCGTGGGTATCGATGTTGCCGGTGGTGGTGCTGGCGGCGCCGATGATTCGGCGCGTGGTGAGGCGGATGACGGTGGGCTGAATGACTTGGCTATGACTCACCCAACACACCGCCATCGCGAGCATGCTCGCTCCTACCGGGGGCTTCGGGGCTGCTCGCGACAGGCGCGCAAGCCCGCACCCGACGCACGAAATACTGTGCCCGTTCGCATTTTCGCAATAAACCACTTTTCATCCGCGCATTTGTAGCCGCTTCGTTCACGGACAAGCCGGTACATTAGACCTCCATGGTCCCGCAGAGCGACCGACAACAAAACCTACAGCTCGCCCAAGAAAATCTGCCAACCATTCGGAGTCTTTCCATGAGCACATTGCGCACTACAGCTTTCCAACTCGCGAGTCTGGCCCTGTTCATCGGTAGCGCCACCCAGGCCATGGCCGAGGACATCACGTTCGTATCCCAGGGCGGTGCTTATCAGGAAGCCCAGAGCAAGGCGATCCTGGAGCCTGCGGCGAAAAAGCTCGGTCTGACGCTCAAACAGGACAGCTCGCCCAAGGCCTACCCGATCATCAAGACCCAGGTCGAGAGCGGCAAGGTCACCTGGGACGTGGTGGACCTGCCCACTGGCGACTGCATCCGTGGCGAAGCCGAAGGGCTGTTCGAGAAGCTCGACCTTGCGCTGATTCCCAATGCCGCGCAAATACCCGACAGCCTCAAGGACGAATACAGCGTCGGCTACATCAGCTACTCCACGGTGCTGGCGTATCGCACGGACGCGTTCAAAGGCGCGGACGTACCCAAGACCTGGGCCGACTTCTGGGACACCAAAAAATACCCGGGCCAGCGCTCCCTACGTAACCTGCCACGTCCAACCCTGGAAATCGCGCTGCTGGCCGATGGCGTGCCGATGGACAAGCTCTATCCGCTGGACGTCGATCGCGCCTTCCGCAAGCTTGAGCAGATCAAGCCCGACATCGCCACCTGGTGGACGTCCGGCGGGCAGTCGGCGCAGCTGATCAGCGACGGCGAAGTGGACATGATCCAGGCCTGGAACGGCCGTATCACCGCCGTACAGG
>NZ_MVOK01000070.1:0-3352 GCF_002018915.1 Pseudomonas sp. MF6396
CCCGAACTCAGTAGTGAAACGATGCATCGCCGATGGTAGTGTGGGGTTTCCCCATGTGAGAGTAGGTCATCGTCAAGATTAAATTCCGAAACCCCTATCTGCATCTGCAGGTAGGGGTTTTGTCTTTGTGGGCCGAAAAAGCTGCGATCACGCAGCTATTTCTCCGTAAGGACGCGTCCTACAACAGGTATGCAATCCTTCAGCGCATAGCTATCATGCGTGCCTCATTGTGAGTCGAGATTGGCATGCTGAAGTTGTTGAAACTCCTCAAGGATGGTCGATTCCATTCCGGCGAGGCCTTGGGTGCTGCCCTGGGCATCAGCCGCAGCGCCGTGTGGAAGCAATTGCAGCATCTCGAGGCTGAATTGAGTCTGCCGGTGTACAAGGTGCGAGGGCGGGGCTACAGGCTGGCTGCGCCTTTGTCGCTGTTGGACGTCAGCGCCATCGAGAGTGCCGGTACAGGCCGGCTCTGGCCAATGCACATCCATGAAGAGATTGACTCGACAAATGCCGAAGCGTTGCGCGCGATCAGTGCCGGTCGCCAGGCACCCTTTCTGGTTCTGGCTGAGCATCAGAGCGCAGGGCGCGGTCGCCGTGGCAGAAACTGGTCAAGCCCCTTTGCGCAGAATCTCTATTACAGCCTGGTGCTGCGTATCGACGGTGGCATGCGGCAACTGGAAGGCCTGAGCCTTGTGGTGGGTTTGGCGGTCATGCGTACCCTTCAGTCCGTCGGAGTGAATGCTGCGGGCTTGAAGTGGCCAAATGATGTGCTGGCCAACGGTCGCAAGATCGCAGGTATTCTTCTTGAGCTTGTGGGGGATCCCGCTGATGTCTGTCATGTGGTGCTGGGTATTGGTGTGAACGTGAATATGCAGACCAACAGCGAGGTCGATCAGGCATGGACATCCGTCCGGCTCGAAACAGGGCAGCAGGTTGATCGCAACCAGCTGGTTGCGCTGCTCAATGAGAATCTGCAGGTTTACCTGGAGCGACATCGTCAGTCGGGTTTTACCGACTTGCAGGCGGAGTGGGAGCAAGGGCACCTGTGGCAGGGGTGTGCAGTATCGTTGATAGCCGGCGTCACCAGGGTCGACGGCGTTGTGCTCGGTATCGATCGTCAGGGCGCGCTGCGTCTTCAGGTCGAAGGTGTTGAGAAGAGCTTTAGTGGTGGTGAGCTCAGTTTGAGGTTACGCGATGATTCTTGAGCTCGATTGCGGTAACAGTTTTATCAAGTGGCGGGTTATCCGCACCGACGCATCGGTTGTTGGCGGCGGCATCGTCGATACCAACCAGGCGCTGATCGAGGCTGTTGAGGCGCTTGCGGGCGATACCCCGGCCCGTTGCCGCCTGGTCAGTGTGCGTACAGAAGAAGAGACCGATCATCTTGGTGATGCCCTGGTGAAGGCGTTCGGGCTGTCGATAGTGCGCGCGCGCTCGGCAACTGCATTGGCCGGGGTTACCAATGGCTATGACGATTACGAGCGTCTTGGGCTCGATCGGTGGCTGGCTTTGCTCGGCGGGTACCATCTGGCCGAAAGGGCATGCGTGGTCATCGATCTGGGGACTGCTGTCACATCGGATTTCGTATCGGCGCAGGGGGAACACCTGGGAGGTTTCATCTGCCCTGGGATGCCATTGATGCGCAATCAATTGCGTACCCATACCCGGCGTATCCGCTATGACGACGAGTCCGCCGAGCGTGCATTGTCGAGTCTGCAGCCTGGGCGCTCTACCGTCGAGGCGGTAGAGCGCGGCTGTACGCTCATGCTGCATGGATTTGTGTTGACTCAGCTCGAGCAGGCGCGCTCATTGTGGGGTGAGGATTTTACCCTGTTCATTACCGGTGGCGACGCAGGCCTGTTGCACCAGGTGGTACCGCAAGCCCGAATCGTTCCCGACCTGGTGTTCGTAGGCCTGGCGATGGCCTGTCCGCTGGAGTGAGGTGTGTATGCGCTGGTTGTTTCTGTTATTGCTGGTCCTCAATGTCGTCTACTACGTCTGGCACCAGCAGGAGGCACCGTTGAGGGCGAAAGAGGTGACATCGCTGTCGCTCTACAAGGGAAGTCAGCAGGGTATTCGTCTACTCAGCGAGTCTCGCGAGGCGCCATCGCAGAAGGACGATGAGTGTCTCTACCTTGGGGCATTGGCTAGCCCCGAGCTACTGAATAGCCTTCGTCAGCGTCTGATCAGCCTGGATATCCGGGCGCGCAAGGTAGTGGGGAGGCTGCCCGACAGTCAGGGGTGGTGGCTGCAGATAGCGCCTGAAAGCCGTCGCTTGCTGGACGCAACGGTGCTCGCCGGACTTTCCCATGATTTCAAAGACTTAAAAGATAAAATAATGTTGTGCGAAGGCGTTGCAACTATCGAATAGTTTGCATAGAATGGCGCCCGCTCCACAGCGATGACCACTAGGTGGTAACGCAGTGAAGCAGTTGTCAAAGTAGCTAACCTCAAGATTTTAATGAGAAAAAGCTTGACAGCAGGACGGCAAGAGTAGAAAATGCCGGCCACATTGGAGGGGTTCCCGAGCGGCCAAAGGGATCAGACTGTAAATCTGACGTCTACGACTTCGAAGGTTCGAATCCTTCTCCCTCCACCAGTTTAGCGAGAGCTGCAAGCTCCGCGGGTATAGTTTAGTGGTAGAACCTCAGCCTTCCAAGCTGATGATGCGGGTTCGATTCCCGCTACCCGCTCCAGGTTTGCTGTTGTTGCACAGTGTTACGCTCTTGTAGCTCAGTTGGTAGAGCACACCCTTGGTAAGGGTGAGGTCAGCGGTTCAAATCCGCTCAAGAGCTCCATATGACAAGGCAGATATGAAAATATCTGCCTTTGTTTTAATGGTCGGTTTGATCTGCTT
This sequence comes from Pseudomonas sp. MF6396, assembly GCF_002018915.1. Lineage (NCBI taxonomy): Bacteria > Pseudomonadati > Pseudomonadota > Gammaproteobacteria > Pseudomonadales > Pseudomonadaceae > Pseudomonas > Pseudomonas sp. MF6396. The sequence goes on from NZ_MVOK01000070.1 coordinate 2,858, forward strand.
ATTACTTCTACCGGGGGACAGTCTCGATGGCTAAGGAAAAGTTCGAACGTAACAAGCCGCACGTGAACGTCGGCACCATTGGTCACGTTGACCATGGTAAGACGACGTTGACCGCCGCGCTGACTCGCGTTTGCTCCGAGGTTTTCGGTTCTGCCAAGGTTGACTTCGACAAGATCGACAGCGCCCCGGAAGAAAAAGCACGTGGCATCACCATCAATACTGCGCACGTCGAGTATGACTCGAACATTCGTCACTATGCGCACGTTGACTGCCCGGGTCACGCCGACTATGTAAAAAACATGATTACCGGTGCTGCTCAGATGGATGGCGCTATCCTGGTTTGCTCGGCAGCTGATGGTCCGATGCCGCAAACCCGTGAGCACATCCTGCTGTCCCGTCAGGTTGGCGTTCCGTACATCGTGGTCTTCCTGAACAAGGCTGACCTGGTAGACGACGCTGAGCTGCTGGAGCTGGTCGAGATGGAAGTTCGCGACC
>NZ_MVOK01000071.1:0-2992 GCF_002018915.1 Pseudomonas sp. MF6396
TTTTGTAAGCGTCCGGCCAACACACCTTTCTGATCCCAACGCTTAGGGCGATGGTGGACACCTATTTAAGTGGACACCATTTTTAGCCTTATTAAGCGGATCGCCATGCGTCAACGACACTCTTACCCCAAACCTTTCAAAGCCCAAGTCGTTCAGGAATGTCTGCACGCTGGTGCGTCCATCGCAAGCGTCGCGCTGAGCCACGGGATCAATGCCAATCTCGTGCGTAAATGGATTCCGCTTTATCGCGACGCGGACAGTAAAAACCTGCCCGCTTTTATGCCTTTGAAACTAGAACCCTGCGTTCATGATCGTCCCGAGCCATCGATCAGAATCGACGTGCCAAGCGAGCATGGGAGCCTCGTGGTGAACTGGCCCGTCAACGATCCCGAGGGATGTGCCCGATTCGTCCGGGGATTAATCTGATGATCCGCATCGATTCCATCTGGCTCGCCACCGAGCCGATGGACATGCGCGCGGGCACCGACACCGCGCTTGCACGGGTAGTGGCCGTGTTCGGTGCGGCAAAGCCGCACTGTGCATATCTCTTCGCCAACCGCCGCGCCAATCGGATGAAAGTGCTGGTGCATGACGGCGTCGGCATCTGGCTGGCAGCACGTCGGTTGCACCAAGGACGCTTTTTCTGGCCAGGCGTGCGACATGGTTCGGAACTTGAGTTGGATGCAGAACAGCTTCAGGCCCTGATACTCGGTTTACCTTGGCAAAGAGTCGGTGCCGGCGGCGTCATCACTGTGCTTTAAGTTCTGCCATGGCCAGCTTGCCAGCGCAATTGGCCCATCAGTCTATCGCCGCCCAAAGCCCTCTCTGGCAAAATCGGCGGCATGACTTCCATCCCGAATCTCGACCAACTGAACCCTGAACAACTGCGCGCTCTGGCCGCGCAGTTGATGCAGCGCGTCGAGACGATGGACAAGCAAATCCACCATCACAAAACAGTCAACGAGAAACTGGCCCATGAGATCGCGCTGCTCAAGCGCTTCAAGTTTGCCAAGCGCAGCGAGCAACTAAGTCCTGCTCAAGCCAGCTTGCTCGATGACCTGATCGACACCGACATCGCGGCTATCGAAGCTGAACTTGAGGCACTGCAACCGACGCCGACTGCGGCCAAAGTGCGCCAGCAACCCAAGCGTGCGCCGCTGCCAGCGCAGTTTCCTCGTACGCTGATCCACCACGAACCGGACAACAGCCATTGCCAATGCGGCTGCGTCCTCAAGCGTATCGGTGAAGATGCCAGCGAAAAGCTCGACTACACCCCCGGCGTGTTTACCGTCGAGCGCCATATCCGTGGGAAATGGGCCTGTGAGCAGTGCGAGACGCTGATCCAGGCGCCGGTACCGGCGCATGTCATCGACAAAGGCATCCCTACGGCAGGCCTGCTGGCCCACGTTATGGTGGCCAAGTTTGCTGACCATCTGCCGCTGTATCGACAAGAGAAAATTTTCGGCCGAGCCGGTCTGGCAATCGCCCGTTCGACCTTGGCGCAATGGGTTGGCGCCTGCGGCGTGCAGCTACAGCCACTGGTGGATGCGCTGCGCGAAGCAGTGCTCGAGCATGGCGTGATCCACGCCGATGAAACGCCGGTACAGATGCTGACGCCGGGCGCCAAGAAGACCCACCGAGCCTACGTTTGGGCCTACGCAACCAGCCAGTTCGCCGACTTGGCGGCAGTCGTTTACGACTTCAGCCCGAGCCGCGCCGGTGAACACGCCCGAACCTTCCTGAACAACTGGAACGGCAAGCTGGTCTGCGACGACTTCGCCGGTTACAAGGCGAGCTTTGATCTGGGCGTCACAGAGATCGGCTGCATGACCCATGCTCGCCGCAAGTTCTTCGACCTTCACGCGACCAACAAGAGCCAAATCGCCGAAAAAGCGCTGCATTACATCGCAGCACTTTACGAAATAGAGCGTGAAGTAAAAGACCTAGAGCCGGACATGCGGCACCGAATACGGCAGGAAAAGGCGACTCCGATAATCGAGGCGCTACACGCCTGGATGATTGCCCAGCGCGAACTCGTGCCCGAAGGGTCGGCCATCGCCAAAGCCCTGGATTACAGCCTCAAACGCTGGGTCGCGTTGATCCGATATCTCGAGGATGGCGCCGTGCCCATAGACAATAATTGGTGTGAAAATCAAATCCGGCCATGGGCACTTGGGCGGTCGAACTGGCTGTTCGCCGGGTCACTACGCAGCGGCAAACGTGCGGCTGCGATCATGAGTTTGATCCAGTCAGCACGGCTTAATGGACATGATCCGTACGCCTATCTGAAGGATGTTCTGACGCGGCTGCCCACGCAGCGAGCGAGTGAGATTGCGGCGTTGCTACCACATCGGTGGCAACCGGTGTAATTACATCAGGTGGCGTCGTGGACGCGTTTATGAATATTCCGGCGCATAGTCCCAAAATCATCCACAAAACATGGTTTTTCGTAGCATTGGTTGCAATGGGGTAGATCTACGCCACGTACCGCCCTTTAGCGCCCCGAGACACCCTATAAATCCCGCAGTCTCCCTGTATCCCCCTCTCAAACACCCCCTTTCCCCCTCATTTAATCCGCGGAACAGTAGTTACCCTGGAGTTAGCGCCCCCTCATATCCCCCATTTCCCCTAACAATTCCTGTAACCCCCCGCCACACCCTGATTATCCCCGTAGCGCACCCCATTCTGCCCCGTCCAAAGTCACTCGGGCGTTGTCGCTCCGCATTTGGTAGCAAAACTCGCAAAACTGATCCAAATTTATGAAATTTTGCGACGGAAGACGGTCGGAAGCGATAGCCTCTGCAATACCTGAAACCTCTTAAATCCCCGTCTAATGTAATACTACTCAGCAAGGGAGAATTTTGTTTTGTGATTGTGTTGCATTGCGGTACCGCGCGCACCATCCCTCAAGAAGTGGCAATGGTCACAGGAAGCTATTGGCTGCTGCGCCAATTTCCGACTTAGGGCCAGATGCCTTTGCCGGACGCTTACG
>NZ_MVOK01000072.1:0-2973 GCF_002018915.1 Pseudomonas sp. MF6396
GAGCTTCGCCGAATGGTCGAGCGTGTTCGGCGACGCCAAGATGACCACCGCCCTGCTGGATCGGCTGACCCACCACTGCCACATCGTCGAAACCGGTAACGAGTCCTATCGCCTGCAACACAGTAGCTTGGCGGCCCAGGCCAAGATCAAATCACGGGAGCGAAAGCGTAAGGGCGGCCAGGAACCGGAGGACGATGAGCCGTTCTGATTTCATGGTGACGACGGCCTGCTGCATGGCTGCATGTGGCAGGTCTTCAACAGCTGAACTGGGACAGCGAGGGAGTGGGGGCAACAGCAGCTGCGCTGGTAGACTTATCCACAGTTGCTGGTAACAAAATCAGCAATCCGCCCTGGGTCAAATTTCAATCGGCAGGGTGGGTCAATTTTCCATCAGCGCCAACACTGGCTGTTCAGCGACACGCCCAAGGGTGCCACGGCCAGCGCACAGATCTACAGCCTGATCGAAACCGCCAAGGCCAATGGCCAGGAGCCTTACGCCTGGCTGCGCCACATCCTCGAACGCCTGCCGGCCGCCAATAGCGTCGAGGATTACGAAGCGCTGCTGCCGTGGAATTGCTCGCCAGTGAGCGCATCCTGACAGACCCGCCCCATCAGCAGTAGGTGGGGTTTATGGAGCGGTTACCCTGGTAACAGACCTGACGCCCGGCCGATCCGGCGGCGGCAAAGGCAAGGGGCGCTTGCCGGAACCGGTCGAGCGCATCATCCGCGAGCTGCTGCAAAAGCGCTTCCTGACCAAGCAGAAACGCAGCCTGGCGGCGTTCCACCGCGAAGTCGCGCAGGCGTGCAAAACCCAGAAGCTGCCGGTGCCGGCGCGCAACACCGTGGCCCAGCGGATTGCCGGACTACACCCGGCGAAAATAGCCCGCAGCCGGGGCGGGCAGGACGCTGCCCGTCCCTTGCAAGGCGCGGGTGGCATTCCGCCCGAAGTCACCATGCCGCTGGAACAGGTGCAGATCGACCACACCGTCATCGACCTGATCGTGGTCGACGAGCGCGACCGGCAACCGATTGGCCGCCCATATTTGACCCTCGCCATCGACGTGTTCACGCGCTGCGTACTCGGCATGGTGGTCACGCTGGAAGCGCCGTCCGCCGTCTCGGTCGGCCTATGCCTCGCGCATGCCGCCTGCGACAAGCGGCCCTGGCTGGAAGGGCTGAATGTGGAAATGGACTGGCCGATGAGCGGCAAGCCCAGGCTGCTCTATCTGGACAACGCGGCCGAGTTCAAAAGCGAAGCGCTGCGCCGTGGCTGCGAACAGCATGGCATCCGGCTGGACTATCGCCCACCAGGCCAGCCGCACTACGGCGGCATCGTGGAACGGATCATCGGCACGGCGATGCAGATGATCCACGACGAATTACCGGGGACGACCTTCTCCAATCCCGGCCAGCGCGGCGAGTACGATTCCGAGAAGATGGCCACCCTGACGCTGCGCGAGCTGGAGCGCTGGCTCGCGTTGGCGGTAGGCACCTATCACGGCTCCGTGCACAACGGCCTGCTCCAGCCGCCGGCCGCGCGCTGGGCCGAGGCCGTGGAGCGCGTTGGCGTCCCGGCCGTCGTTACCCGCCCCACCGCGTTTTTGGTCGATTTCCTGCCGGTGATCCGCCGCACCCTGACCCGCACCGGCTTTGTCATCGACCACATCCACTACTACGCCGACGCCCTCAAGCCGTGGATTGCCCGGCGCGAGCGCTTGCCCGCCTTCCTGATCCGGCGCGATCCGCGCGACATCAGCCGCATCTGGGTACTGGAACCGGAAGGTCAGCACTATCTGGAGATCCACTACCGCACCTTGTCCCATCCGGCCGTCACCCTCTGGGAACAACGCCAGGCGCTGGCCAAATTGCGTCAGCTCGGGCGCGAGCAGGTGGACGAGTCGGCGCTGTTCCGCATGATCGGGCAGATGCGCGAGATCGTGACCACCGCCCAGAAGGCCACGCGCAAGGCGCGGCGCGACGCTGATCGCCGCCAGCACCTCAAGACGTCGGAGCCACCGGCCAAGCCCATACCGCCGGATGTGGACATGGCTGACCCGCAGGCAGACAACCTGCCGCCGGCCAAACCGTTCGATCAGATCGAGGAGTGGTAGCCGTGGACGAATATCCCGTCATTGACCTGTCCCACCTGCTGCCAGCGGCACAGGGTTTGGCCAGGCTGCCGGCAGACGAGCGCATCCAGCGCATTCGCGCCGACCGCTGGATCGGCTACCCGCGCGCGGTCGAGGCGCTGAACCGGCTGGAAACTCTGTATGCGTGGCCGAACAAGCAACGCATGCCAAACCTGCTGCTGGTCGGCCCCACCAACAACGGCAAGTCGATGATCGTCGAGAAATTCCGGCGGGCGCACCCGGTCGGCACCGACGCTGACCAAGAACATATCCCGGTGCTGGTCGTGCAGATGCCGTCAGAGCCATCGGTGATCCGCTTCTATGTCGCGCTGCTGGCTGCGATGGGCGCGCCGCTGCGCCCGCGCCCACGGCTGCCGGAAATGGAGCAACTGGCGCTGGCCCTGCTGCGCAAGGTCGGCGTGCGCATGCTGGTGATCGACGAACTGCACAATGTACTGGCTGGCAACAGCGTTAACCGGCGCGAGTTCCTCAACCTGCTGCGCTTCCTCGGCAACGAGCTGCGTATCCCCCTGGTCGGGGTCGGCACGCGCGAGGCGTACCTGGCCATCCGTTCGGACGATCAGTTGGAAAACCGCTTCGAGCCGATGCTGCTGCCGCCGTGGGAGGCCAATGAGGACTGCTGCTCGCTGCTGGCCAGCTTCGCGGCGTCACTCCCGCTACGGCGGCCATCCCCGATTGCCACGCTGGACATGGCCCGCTACCTGCTCACCCGGAGCGAAGGCACCATCGGCGAGCTTGCACATCTGCTGGTGGCGGCGGCCGTCGCCGCCGTGGAGAGTGGCGAGGAAGCGATCAACCACCGCACGCTCAGCATGGCCGACTA
>NZ_MVOK01000073.1:0-2889 GCF_002018915.1 Pseudomonas sp. MF6396
GAAGCAGCATTTTAAGTAATGCGGCTCTGCGTTCAGGTGAATAGTACGGCACGACCAGTCTCTTTCCGCCCCCGATATGCTTTTTTAGGAAAAATCGGAGAGGCGACAACTATCCTGACACCGGGGGATGACTGTGTTGGATGAATGACAGGTGTAAAAATAGATGTCTCTTAATACCAGACGTTTTGGCTTGTTTAGGCGGAACGGATGAGTGCTCAACGTTCCATCAGTTTCGTCAAAAGACCTGGGTTTCCTAGGTTTCGATAAATGAAGGACGACGAGATTACTGGAGTGTCCACCAATTCGGTTTTTAGGTGTTCAAGGTTGTCTTTAAGTCAATGTATGAGGCCCGGGCTAAAACTGCAGCACTAAACGCTGCATTCTCAGGCCTCATTTTTTGAAATTTCTGGGCACCATTCGCGCGGATGATATAGGTCGCAAAGAAATACCGCGGATCACCATTTCGTGACCAGTTCTTTGTGCGCTCTTATATGGGCGCGATGATTGAAATTACTGCGACATGGCGTCCTTTTTCATCGAATCCTTGGACATGGCTTCTTTTTTCATACCGTCTTTAGACATAGAGTCCTTGGACATATGGTCTTTTGACATCGAGTCTTTGGACATGGGGTCAGACTTTTTCATGCCATCTTTTTTCATTGCATCCTTGGACATGGAATCCTTGCTCATGCTGTCGTGACTCATGGTGTCAGCAGCGAACACAGAGCCAGCGCCAACGGCCAGGCACAAGGACAGAACAACGGTAGTCAGCTTTTTCATGATGAAACTCCTTGAAGCTCAGTTTGCGGGTGTGTGAAAGCTTCAGGCTCCGTCAGCTGCCACCGAACCAGTTGTAGCCCTGGTCTTCCCAGTAGCCGCCGCTGTAGGTGTTGCTAACGAAAATCGCCTGGATGTGTTTGGGGTTCTTGTAGCCAAGCTTGGTGGGCATGCGCAGTTTCATCGGGAAGCCGTACTCACGCGGCAGCACCTTGCCGTCCCAAGTCAGCGCCAACAGGGTCTGCGCATGCAGCGCGGTGGCCATGTCGATGCTGGTGTAGTAATCGTCGGCGCACTTGAAGCCGACGTATTTGGCGTCGGTGTCGGCGCCGATGCGTTTGAGGAAGTCGCTGAAGCGCACACCGCCCCAGCGACCGATCGCGCTCCAGCCTTCGACGCAGATGTGGCGGGTGATCTGGTCGGTCTGCGCCATGGCACGTAGCTCTTCAAGGCGCCAACTGCGTTTGTCTGCGACCAATCCAGACACCTCGAGGCGATAACTCTCTTCCTCCATTGTCGGTGCTTCGTCGATGCCGTAGAAGGCATTGAACGGAAACGGACGGGTGATCATCGATTCGGGATAGGTCGGCGCCATGGCGTTGGGGTTGAATAACCAGCCCTGTACTCGGTCGTTCAAACGCGACATGGAGGACAATGCGGTATCAACGCTATCGGTATTGGTCAGATTGCATCCGGACAACATGGCCACGCCACCAAGCGTCAGGCCGTGCAGTAGGAATGAGCGGCGCGAACGGTCTTCAATTTGCGGCGCAAGGATCTTGCGGGCATCCGACAGGATCGAGGACTCGTCCAGATCAGGATTGTGAATGCGCTTTTTCATACGGGCTCCTTGCGACCGACAATCATGGCCAGCAGGGTTTTTGGTACCAGCGCGACCATCACTAGATGCACCGCCACAAACGCTACCAGCAGCGCCATCGCAATGAAGTGCACATGCCGCGCGGTGTCGTAGCCACCCAACAATTCACGCAGCAGCGGGAACTGCACTGACTTCCACAGCACCAGTCCGGAAACCACCAGCAGGGCGATATCCACCATGACAAACAGATAGGCAAAGCGCTGCACCTGGTTGTAATGGCTGAGGTCGGCGTGACCGAGTTTTCCGCGCAGGGCGGCCCACAGGTCGTGCAGTACTCCCTTTGGCGAAACCGGGAAAAAGCGCCGCTTGAAGCGACCACTGAACAGGTTGAAGGCCACGTATAGGAGGCCGTTGAACGCCAGCAGCCACATCGCCGCGAAGTGCCACTGCAATGCGCCGCCGAGCCAGCCCTCAAGTGTGATCGCGTTGGAAAACCTGAAATCGTAAAGAGGTGAAGCGTTATAGATCCGCCAGCCGCTGGTGATCATCATCAACACGGCCAGAGCGTTGAGCCAATGCGTCAGGCGTAGCCAGCGCGGATGAATGGGCCTGGGTGAAGCAGTGCGCTGCAACATGTCCGGCTCCCACTCGTTACTGAATGGGGCGGAGTATGGATGGCTGGGTTTCGCTAAATCCTCACGAAGAGTTAAACAAAACGTGATAACTCTCGGTCGATCCCCTCTGATGGGCGCATAAGAAAGTCATTGGTTGTGGGGTACTGCATGGATAGCACGATTGTCCGTTGCGTCGAACAAACAGCGGAGTAGGATTGGTTACAAGCCCGAATCGAGGTGATGTCTGTGGAAAAAGACGACATCCGGCGCAGAGTTATCGCTAGGGAGCGGGAAATGCTCGCTCAAGCCAAGAGCGACATTTTAGGATGCGGTGATTTCCTTCCCGTTAATCGGCTGGCGCAGCATTTCAACATACGTGTTGAAGCACTTACTCCGGCTTTAGTTAAGTGGGAGGCAGACAACCGAATTTTCTCGATCGATCATGAAGGCTGCAGCCTATTCCCCTGCTATGCATTTTCTACTGAACCGACGCTCAGCCCGTATCCAGAATTGAAAGGGATACTCTCAATTCTCTCCCCTACGAAAAACAGCGTAAGCGTCCGGCAAAGGCATCTGGCCCTAAGTCGGAAATTGGCGCAGCAGCCAATAGCTTCCTGTGACCATTGCCACTTCTTGAGGGATGGTGCGCGCGGTACCGCAATGCAACACAATCACAAA
>NZ_MVOK01000074.1:0-2844 GCF_002018915.1 Pseudomonas sp. MF6396
AAGCTTGAGCAGATCAAGCCCGACATCGCCACCTGGTGGACGTCCGGCGGGCAGTCGGCGCAGCTGATCAGCGACGGCGAAGTGGACATGATCCAGGCCTGGAACGGCCGTATCACCGCCGTACAGGCCGCCGGCGCACCCGTGGCATTCGACTACAACCAGGGTGTGCTGGAAACCAACTCGTTGTGCGTCCTCAAAGGCTCGCCGCACAAGGTGGCCGCCATGAAATTCGTCAACGAGGCCATCGATGCCAAACTGCAAGCGGCGTTGCCGATGATCATCGACTACGGCCCGCTCAACCCCGAAGCCTTCAAGACCGGGGTAATCCCGGCCGAGCGCGAGGCCAAGCTGCCTTCCGCACCCGGCAACATCTCGCGCCAGGCCCTGCTCTCGGCGCAATGGTGGGCCTCCGAAGCCGGGGTCAAGGCCGAAGAACGCTGGTTGTCCTTCGTCCAGAAAAAATAGCCATCGGCCGTTGCTGCGCCGCAGGCCAGAGGCCTCGGCGCAGGACATGCCGTCTGCCCCCGCGATTTCGACATAAAGCGCTTGCGCACCGGTCAATTGCGTCCACTTCATTCGTTGGCATCCCGGTACATTAGGCCTGAGGGTCCCGCAGAGTGACCTGTGCAGACAACTCGCGCTCGCCTCAAGTACCTGCCCACCATTGGGAGTTCTTCACATGACATTACCCGAGCACCGCACCCTGCTGTCCGCCAGGACGACTGCCACCGCCAGCGCTACCCGTCAGTGCTGGATACCCTCCAGCACTGCGCAGTGACGAGAGGTCATCATGTCCAACGCCTATCTCGCCAAATCCATGCCCGACTCCAGCGACCAGCAGCACCAGCCGCCCATGACCAGCGAAGACGCCCTGGCCCGTGAAGAACGCAAGGAGCACACCTCCATGCTGTTGCTGCTCACCCCGGCGCTGGTCATGGTCGTGGTGCTGTTGATCATGCCGCTGTGCTGGCTGGCCTTTCAGTCGGTCCAGACCGAGGAAGGGTTTTCCCTGGCCAACTACATCCGGATTTTCCAGGAAAGCATTTACTGGGACACCTTCGCCCTGACCTTCAAGATCAGTTTCCTGGTGACGATCCTGTCGATCGTCATGGGCTTCCCCATTGCCTACGCCGCTTCGCGCCTGCAGGGTTTCTGGGCCAACCTGATTCTGATCTGCGTGATCCTGCCGTTCTGGACCAGCGTGCTGGTGCGGGCCTATGCCTGGCTGGTGCTCCTGCAACGCCGCGGACTGGTCAATCAGACGCTGATGGACCTTGGCATCATCGACCAACCCCTGACGCTGATGCACAACACCACTGGCACGGTAATCGGCACCCTGCACGTCATGCTGCCCTTTATGGTCCTGCCGCTGTATTCGGTGATGAAAAAAATCCCCCAGGACCTCATGCAAGCGTCCGAGAGCCTTGGCGCCAAACCCTTCTACACCTTCCGCCGGGTCTTCCTGCCGATGGCAGCGCCGGGGGTCATGGCCGGTTCCATCCTGGTGTTCGTCATCTGCCTAGGCTTCTTCATCACCCCGGAACTGCTCGGCGGTGGCCGCACGATCCTGGTGTCGATGCTGGTGCAACGCAACGTCGAGCTCTATCACGCCTGGGGCGCAGCCAGCGCAGTCGGCCTGGTGCTGCTGTTTGTGGTGTTCCTGATCTTCTGGGGCATCAATCGCTTCATCCCCATCGAACGCATCCTGGGAGCGCGCTAAATGAACCTGCTTGCCAACCTGCGTCACCTTCGCCTGTCCCACGTGCTGTTCACGGTGCTGGTCGCGGCGATCCTGCTGTACCTGATCATCCCGGTGCTGATCGTGGTACCCATGTCGTTCTCCGAGGCGCGCTTCCTGCAATTCCCTCCCAAGCAATGGTCCTTCCACTGGTACGAGGCGTTCTTCAACAGCGTGGAGTGGATGTCGGCGGCGCGGGTCAGTCTGATCACGGCATTTTTCACCATGGCCATCAGCCTGCCGATTGGTATGGCGGCCGCCTACGCCATCAACAACTCCAGCCTGAAGGTGGTGCGTACGCTGCAGATCATCCTGCTGCTGCCGATGATGGTGCCCATCATCCTGATCGCCGCCGGCGTGTTCTTCGTTTACGCCCGGGTCGGCCTGATCAGCACGCTGACCGGCCTGGTGCTGGCGCACATCATGCTCGCCTTGCCCTACGTGATCATCGCGCTGCTGGCCGGTCTGCGTAACTTCGACATGTCCCAGGAAATGGTGGCGCGCAGCCTGGGCATGAACCGCTTTCGCGCCTTCATGGCCGTGACCCTGCCGCAGATCAAGCCCAGTGTGGTCTCGGCGACACTGTTCGCCTTCATCACCTCGCTGGATGAAACTGTGGTGGCGCTGTTCATCTCCGGCGGCGACAACCAGACTCTGACCAAGCGCATGTTCACGGCGCTGCGCGACGAGATCGATCCGACCATTGCCGCTATCAGTTCGATCCTGATCCTGGCGTCGCTGATCCTGGTGGTGATTGCCGGTCGCAACAAACAATAAGCAACAACGCACTCCCCCTCTGCAAACACACTTGCCCGCCATTGCGGGCAAGTGTGTTTTTGCGTCCTGACCACGCACGCCCATGCCGACGTGCAGCCCAGCACAGCCTGCCGTCACACGGCTTAATTCAGCATCTATCACCCGTGTCCAGGCCCATCTCGGGGGAACCGCAGAATTCGGAAAAAATCGTACGCTAAGCTAAGGAAATCCTGAAAAAGGCTTCCTGATTTGGCAAAATCCCCGGACACCAATCACCGAGCTTTTCGATGATGAAGCAAATGACCTTCGCCGACGCCGAGTACGCCGGTAAGCGCAAGCAGACCCGCAAG
>NZ_MVOK01000075.1:0-2800 GCF_002018915.1 Pseudomonas sp. MF6396
GCTGTAACTAAGGCTGGCGGCGACAATAATGGAGATATTCGGGGCTTACGTTGCATTTTGAGGTCGCAAGTGCATGTGCGTAAATTGAAGCAAATTGCAAGGTTATGCCCAATAGGTAGCTAGCTTATTAATTTAACAAAAGTGACGTGTGTCGTTCTGCAGGGCATGCTGTTCCCCAACCCTGGAAAACCTATCCTCTTTAACACGTCAAAGTCGATTGATAGGCTTGCTGCAACAGCTATCTGCCCGGTTGAAGTCGAAGATCGATGTATCTGTAGGGTTTGGAAATAAATGCGGGCGCCCACCGCACTCACGGCTCAGTTACCATTCTTTGTGCATCGCGGCCGCGCGGCTAGTTGGTAGCTGTTCTAAGCCTAGTCAGTGCCGCCCTTCGCCCCAAGCCCCATAGTCAGATTTGAGAAATGACAGTAGGCGATGCCGCAACGCGCTTCATCGACCTATGTAAAACGACTCCTTTATCGAAATAGTGCACTCATCGCTCTCCACGGCGATCCCTTCATCGCGAATTGCACCGCCCAAGACGATCTGCACTGAAATCAATACTTTCTGATGCCTCTTGATTAGAGATGCCAGCCATAATCATCGTAACCGCTCCATGAACCCCGTCCTGGCGGACGGTTTTTTTCAGGAAGCAGAGGCAGAAGCTGGCGAGCAGTTCCACGGCAGCAGCGCTTCGTAATCCTCGACGCGGCTCGCCGCTGGCAGGCGTTCAAGGATGTGGCGCAACCAGGCGTAAGGCTCTTGCCCGTTGGCTTTGGCAGTTTCGATCAGGCTGTAGATCTGCGCGCTGGCGGTAGCGCCTTTCGGCGTGTCGCTGAACAGCCAGTTCTTGCGGCCGATGACGAAGGGACGGATGGCGTTCTCGGCGCGGTTGTTGTCGATCGGTAGATGCCCGCCTTCGATGTAGCGCACCAGCCTGCTCCAGTTTCTGGCCAAGTAGTTTACCGCCTTGCCCAGGGCCGTCTGCCCAGCGACCTGCGGTTGGGTTTTGTCCAGCCAGGCCTTGAGTTGGTCGATCAGGGGCTGGCTGCGTTGCTGGCGGACGTCGAGGCGTTCGCTATGGTCAGCGTCCTTCAGGTCACGCTCGATGCCGTAGAGCTTGTTGATCAGGCTCAGCGCCACGTCGGCACGCCCAGTCTTGCCCTTGGGCTGCACCTTTTGGGCTTCGACGAACTTGCGTCGCGCATGCGCCCAGCAGCCCAGGCGTTCGATGCCGTCGCGTGCAGCCACGGCGTTGTAGCCGGCGTAGTCGTCGGTCATCAGGTAGCCGCGGTAGCCATCGAGCAGGCGTAGCGGCACCTCCTGCGCGCGGCTGGCTGTGTAGTCGAAAAGGATCACCGGCTTGTCCGGCGGCCCACCGCTTTGCACCCACATCCAGGATTGTGCCGAGGGGTCGCGCCCCGGTTCATGCAGCACCTGTAAGCGCGTTTCGTCGCAGTGCAGCACGGGGTATTCGAACAGTTTGTCGCGCATCAGGTTGAGCAACGGTTGCAGTTGCTCGCCACTTTGGATCACCCAACGCGCCAGGGTCTGCCGTGGGATGTCGACGCCGTGGCGGCTGAGCATCTTTTCGAAGCGGTACAGCGGAATGCCGTCGGCGTACTTGGTGGTCAGCAGCATCGCCAGCACGCTGGGGCTGGCCAGGCTCTTCTCGATCAGTTGTGCCGGTTTATCGGCGGTGACCGGCGCGGTTTCACAGGCCTTGCAGGCATAGGTCTTGCGGATGTGGCGGATGACCCGCACCTGCATCGGGATGATCTCCAGCTGCTCGCTGGTCTCCTCGCCGATCACCTGCTTGCAGGCACCACAGGCGCAGGCGCGCTCATGCTCGGGTAGCTCATGGATGACTTCCACGCGCGGCAGGTTGGCCGGCAGCGGCTTGCGTTTGCCACGGCGCTTGACCGGCGCAACGACTTCTTCGGCTTCGGCTTCGGCTTCGGCTTCGACTGGCTCGGCGGCCGGCGCTTCGATCAGCTCTTCGACCTCGTTGAACATGGCCAACTGCGGTGAGTCGGCGTCTTCAGAGCTGCGCTCGGACTTGGGCGAGAACAGCTTGTGGCGCAGCAAGGCGACCTGTTCTTGAAGTTGTTCTATGCGAGCATCTTTCGCCGCCGCCTGTTCACTGGCCAGCAGCAGTAAATGCTTCAGCAGGATTGGGTCGTCAGGAAGAGATTCGGGCACGGCGATCATGGCCGTGGATTATACCGGCTCAGGTTACGAAGCGCGGCGTCAGTATCTGGTGCGGACGGTTGCGCCACAGGTCGATGCCGTCGAGCAGCCAGTTCAGTTCGTCGACCGTCAGTTCGATGGCTTCGTCACCCGCATCGGGTTTGGTCTTGAAACGCTCGGCTTCCAGTCGCTTGAGCCACAGGCAGAAGCCATTGCGCTCCCAGTAGAGAATCTTGACCTGGCTGCGCGTGCGATTGAGGAACACGAACAGCACCGGGTTGAACACCTCCACCTTGATGTCCAGCTCGACCAGCGCGGCCAGTCCGTTGATGGATTTGCGGAAGTCGACGGGCTTTGGGTAGAGATAGACCTTCTGCACTTTGGCGTCGGGACGCATCATGACGGAACTCCACGGGAAAATAGGGAGCCCAGCATCCGGGATACGGAGAGGTCAGTTGAAGATGGGGTCTATGGAGCGCATACTAATCATCTCATCGCCAACGCATACGGCGTTCGGCAGCCAACACACTCTCACTCACTACTGGAAGCTCAGACATGAAAACCATAGGCATTGAAAACTCGAAGTCCAGCGTACAGGCCCACTTAACGC
>NZ_MVOK01000076.1:0-2634 GCF_002018915.1 Pseudomonas sp. MF6396
GCTCGCCGAAGGCCACCGCGATGGCCTGCGGGGTCCGGTTCGCCTGCGCCGCGATGCGCTGGTGAATGCACGGCCCGGGCGCGTGCTCCGCCTCGACCGGGTTCCACGCCTGCACGATGCGCGCCTGCTCCTGGCCATCCAGCAACGCCAGTTCGGCAATGCGCTGCCCAGCCTGCCGCACGATACCTTGCAACAACTGGGTGAAATGCCGGGCGATCTGTTCCACGCCCGCCCTGCTGAATTGCGCCTGATCGTAGGCATACTGCACCGACAGCTGCGCACCCAGGCCGATGATCAAGGTCAGCGGGAAGTTGGTCTGCTCGTGGTTCCGGGTGTCGAAGAACCTGAGCCCCGCCGGCGCCCCTTGTTGCAGCGCCTCGGCCACCGGATAGTTCTCGAACACCAGCAAGGTGTCGAACAACCCCTCGCCGCCCGAGCCTGCCAGACGCTGGATCTCGCTCAACGGGCTGTGCTCATGCTCGCGCAGCAACAGGTTCTGTGCCTGCAACTGCTCCAGCCAGGCCCCTACGGCCTGTTCGGGCGAAGGGCTGGCGACCACCGGCAGGGTGTTGATGAACAGCCCCAGTTGCTCCTCCACCCCGGCCAGCTCGGCCGGGCGCCCCGACACGGTGGCGCCGAAGCTGACGCAGGCCTGTCCGCTGTAGCGTTGCAGCAGCAACAGCCAGGCGGCCTGCATTACCGTATTGACCGTTACCCGCTGCTGGCGGGCGAACTCGCCCAACGCCTGGGTGGCCTGCACATCCAGCAACTGGAAATGGTTGGCATGGCCCTGCCCCAACTGCGCCTTGTCACTGCGCAGCGCCTGCACCAGGCGCGTCGGCTCGGTGAGGTCACGTACCTGCTGCTGCCAGAACGCCTCGGTGCGCGAGCTGTCCTGCTCGGACAGCCACTGGATGTAGTCGCGATAGCGTCCCACCGAGCGGGCGGGTGCCTGGCCGGCATAGCGCTGCAGCACTTCACCGAGCAACTGCGAATTGCTCCAGCCATCCAGCAGGATGTGGTGGCTCGTGTAGACAAGGTGATGGCGCTCGTTTCCGGTACGGATCACTGCCAGACGCAGCAGCGCCTGGTGCTGCAGGTCGAAGCCGCGTTGCAGATCGGCCTCGGCCCAGCTGTCCAGTTGTGCCTGCAGGTCAGGCCGGGCTCGCCAGTCCAGTTCGACGAACGGCAGTTCGAGCTGCTTGCGAATCACCTGCACGGGCTGTTCGAAGCCGGTCACGAAACTGGCGCGAAGCACCTCATGCCGGGCCATGGCGTCTTGCCAGGCCTGCCGGAAACGCTCGACATCCAGCCCCTCCACGTCCACCCGCATCTGGTTGATGTAGTGGCCGCTGCCCTGCTCGTACAGAGAATGGAACAGCATGCCCTGCTGCATCGGCGACAGCGGATAGATGTCGTCGATCTCGCTGGCGGCAATCGGCAGGCTGTCCAGTTGCACCTGGGTCAGCCTGGCCAGAGGGAAATCCGAAGGCGCCACGCCAACGCTGCCTGGGTGCACACAATGGGCAACCAGCACCTTGAGCTCTTCGGCGTAGGCCTGGGCCAGGGCCTGGATGGTCGGCGCGTCGAACATCTGACGGCTGAAGCTCCAGCCCAGCTTCAGTTCGCCGCCATACACCTGGCCGTTGATCGACAACCAGTTGCCCAGTGGTGCCTGCGGGCTCTGGGTGGCGCCGGCAGACTCGCGGGCCGGGGTGAAGAAACCGCCCTCCCCCTGCTCGTCGGCAAAGCTGGCGTCGAACTGGCCCAGGTAGTTGAAGGTGATGCGCGGTAGCGGCAGCGCGGCCAGGGCTTCACGGGCCTGCGCGTCGCCCAGGTAGCGCAGTGCGCCGAAACCGATGCCCTTGTCAGGCACCGCGCGCAGTTGCTCCTTGATGCGCTTGATCGAGCCGTCGAGGCTGTCGACGGGGCTGAGCCTGACCGGGAACATGCTGGTGAACCAGCCCACGGTACGGGTCAGGTCGATAGTGTCGAACAGCGCCTCGCGGCCGTGGCCTTCGAGCTGGATCAGCACCTCGTCGCGCCCGGTCCAACGCGCGATCACCCGCGCCAGGGCGGTCAGCAGCAGGTCGTTGACCTGGGTGCGGTAGGCCGCCGGAGCCTGCTGCAGCAACTGGCGGGTGGTGACGGCGTCCAGGTGCGTCTGCACCTCGATACCATGCACGCTTTGCAGCGACCCCTGCGGGTTGTCGCAGGGCAGCTCGGCACTGGCGCCCGCCAGTTCGCTGCTCCAGTAGGCCAGTTCACCTTGCAGATCGGCCGCGTGCGCCTGCAGGCGCTGCGCCCAGGCCTGGGTCGAGCTGGTCTTGGGTGGCAGGTTCACCACCTGGCCGGCGGCCAGTTGGGTGTAGGCGCTCTGCAGGTCTTCGAGCAGAATGCGCCACGACACGCCATCCACCACCAGGTGGTGGATGGCCAGCAACAGGCGCTGGCTGCCATCGGGCAGCGTCGCGAGTACCGCGCGCAGCAGCTCGCCGCGCTCAAGGTCAAGGCTGCGCTGGGCCGTGTCGCACAGTGCCTGCAAGGCCTCGGCGTCGGCCACCGGCTGCGTCCACAGCAGTTCGCGCACACCGCCAGGGGCGCCATACTCTGCCGCCCACGCGCCATCGGCCT
>NZ_MVOK01000077.1:0-2478 GCF_002018915.1 Pseudomonas sp. MF6396
GCCAGGACGGCAAATCAACCCTGCTCAAGCGTGAGTATCAGTACGACGCGGTAGGCCAGCTGACCGACATCCACGACACCCGTCGTGGTCATCTGGCCTACCAGTACGACCCGATTGGCCGCCTGTTGCAGGCCACCAGCCGCCTGGGGGTGGAGACCTTCGCCTTCGACCCGGCCGGCAACCTGCTGGACGACAAGCACCACGAACTGACGCGGCCACTGGAGCGCACGCCAAAGCGCAACCGTTTGATGGATAACCTGCTGCGCGAGTATGCGGGCACGCATTACACCTATGACGAGCGGGGCAACCTGAGCCACCGGTTGCACAACGGTGTGCAGGCCCGGTTCACCTGGGATCTTTTCGACCGCTTGCAGGCTTACAGCGACGACAAGCTCAAGGTCGAGTACAGCTATGACGCCCTTGGGCGTCGGTTGCACAAGCACTCGACGGCGCATTACTGGAACAAACCTGAAGCCGGTACTGGCTGGAACCAGCTGGAGCGAGCCAAGCGCCAGCGCGAACTGAACTGCGGCTTCACCCTGTTCGGCTGGGACGGCGACACCCTCGCCTGGGAAAGCTCGCCTGCGCAGGATGAAGGTGACACCGGGCGCACGGTGCACTACCTGTACGAACCGGGCAGCTTTGTGCCGGTGGCGCAGGCTCTGCGCAAGGCCCCGATACGGTTGCACAAGGAGCCGGACTGGAGCAACCGCCCCTACGACATCGACCAGGACCCGCTCTGGCAGCAAGCGGCCTCGCCACAACCCTTTGATGCGATTACCTGGTACCAGTGTGACCACCTGGGTACGCCGATGGAACTGACCGACCACAACGGCGACGTGGCGTGGTCGGCGCAGTACAAGGCGTGGGGTGAGGTGAAACAAGAACGTTCGGCCTGGGCGAAACAGGTGGGGTTGAACAACCCGATCCGCTTCCAGGGCCAGTATCACGACCATGAGACTGGGCTGCATTACAACCGGTATCGGTACTATGATCCGGCGGTTGGGCGGTTTGTTGGGCAAGATCCGATCAAGTACCTGGGCGGGGCAAACCTGTTTGCTTATGCCCCCAATCCAATCTTCTGGATTGATCCGCTGGGGCTGGCCAAGAAGCAGCCTGTACGGATGGTCAATGGTTGTCCAATTATTGGTACGGGGCAAAAGACAGGGGGCGATGGCCATGCGCAAATGTCGGAAGATATTGCGGAACAGATGGCGATGAGTGGGGATTATGAGCGGGTGGGTGTGAACGTTGCGGTGAAGACAGTTACGGGGGTTCCTACAGATCCCAATACACGTCCTGATGTAACTGGGCTGCGTAAAGATGGGAAAGTGGATATTGTTGAGGTGCCTTCGCCTACTGATAAATTCCGTGAGTTGGATAGCAAGGCTGAGAATACGTTAAGTGGCCTTGGAGCGCGAGCTGGTGATTACTCTAGAACACCTAGGACGATGAGGGTGAAGTAATATGGATGGTAAATGCAGTTTCTTGGTCGGAGATGCAGTGTGCACTCCTTTAGATGTTCTGCAGGATAGTCAGTATTTGAAACTATGGTTTGAGAGTATTGGGTCAAGAA
This sequence comes from Pseudomonas sp. MF6396, assembly GCF_002018915.1. NCBI lineage: Bacteria > Pseudomonadati > Pseudomonadota > Gammaproteobacteria > Pseudomonadales > Pseudomonadaceae > Pseudomonas > Pseudomonas sp. MF6396. The sequence continues at coordinate 1,577 of NZ_MVOK01000077.1, forward strand.
TAGATAGATTTGGGGGGGCGCGTGGTAAAGTAATAAAATACACGAGTTCTAGTTTTGAGAGAAATATAAGATTGATGGATTCGGTAGAGTTATTTTCGGAGCGGCTTTGGGCAAAGGGTGAGCAAGATGAACCATTCAACTGCGCATTTTCTGCTGTCCTATCAAGTGCCACAGGATTGCTGTTGGCTGCTAATAGCGAACAGGTTGATGTGACTGATTTGCTGGAATTTGTGTTGTTGTATGAGTTTTTTTATGCGAAATTTGGGTACATTTATTTATACCGAGAGTCACAGGTTTACGGTGCGGCGTATGGGATGGGGTACTATTCTCCAGATGAATGTCATCCAATGTTCTGGTCTCGTAGGAGTGAAGCTGGTAAGTGGGCGAAGGCAAAGAGAATGTCTCTTGATTATTTATATTTGAGAGATGTTTTTGATTTGAATTGTCTTGGTCAAAGTAAAATAAAGGCATTTCCAGAGGTTCAGCGTAAAGTTTTGGAGGATGTTGTTGGGCGGTATGGGGAAGTAGAAGAGCGTAATGGCTTTGTATGCTGGGCCTTGAGTGGAGATGCACAAGAGGCCGCAAGGGATGAGTTGATTTATCATGGTCTGTTAGCTTCGCATGCGATTGATTAAAAATGTAAGTTCTGATAGCGAGTTGGAGAGATATTAATAGGTCTTGAAAGGTTCGCCAATATGATTTGCGGGTTGAAGGGGGATTTTAAAATTATAAAAATATAATTATGATCATTCTTCGACCCCGTAGGCCGCCTGACTTCCCGCGTGGCCAGCCAGGGTGACCAGCGCGAGGAAGAAACCTTTGCCTACGACGGCAACGGCAGGCTGATCCAGGCCATCAACGCCGCGAGCAAACTGCAGTGGTTCCATGACGAGGCCGGCAAC
>NZ_MVOK01000078.1:0-2089 GCF_002018915.1 Pseudomonas sp. MF6396
GTATCCGCTCCATGAAGCCCACATTCCAAGCGACTACCTGAAGCCCGATGCTGCGCTCCCGATTTCTTTCTGGAGCCAGTCCGCCATGATGCGTCCCGACAGCAAAGTCGAAAAGGTGTACCTCTATCCCAAGCCTGTGGATTTTCGAAAATCCATCGACGGCCTCACCGCCCTGGTCGAGCTGGACATCAAAGTCGCCGTGTTCGACCCCGTACTTTTCGTCTTCCTCAATAAAGCCCGTAACCGCATCAAGGTGTTGTACTGGGAGCGCAACGGCTTCTGCCTTTGGCTCAAGCGCCTCGAAGCCGAACGTTTCAAAACTTCCCCCGACGCCACCGACGAAGCCATCGTCCTGACCGTCCAGGAACTTAACTGGTTACTCGACGGCTTAGACCTCTGGCGCAACCGTCCGCATCAGGTTCTGACGCCCCGTTTCGTCGCCTGACCCGGTATAATCCGGGCCATGATTTCAGTGCCCGACAACCTCCCGGATGACCCTGTTCTGCTTAAGCAAATGCTGCTTGAGAGTTACGCTGCTCGTGCGTGTGAGCAATCGGCTGCCCGTGTGCGCGAGCAGGAGGTCAAGGAGGCTTATACGACACACATCGACGACCTGAAAGAGCAGATCAAGTTATGGCGTGACCGTTTCTTTGGCCGTAAGTCCGAGCAAACTGTCGATCCCAACACGCCGCAACTGGCGATGTTCAACGAACCCGAAAGCGACCCGCTACTGGCGGTGGTTGACGATGCCGACGAAGAAGTCGTTGCGCCTGCCAAACGTCGCGGCAAACGCAAACCACTGTCGGCCGATCTGCCTCGGGTCGAAGTCATCCACGACCTGCCCGAGCACGAACTGACCTGCGCCTGTGGTTGCCGCAAGCATGTCATTGGCGAGGAAACCAGCGAGCAGCTCGACATCGTGCCGATGCAGATCCGCGTACTCAAACACGTGCGCAAGATTTACGGGTGCCGGGGCTGCGAAACCGCGCCGGTTACCGCTGACAAGCCAGCCCAATTGATCGAAAAGAGCATGGCCAGCCCCAGCGTGCTGGCCATGCTGCTGACGACCAAGTACGTCGATGGCTTGCCGCTGCACCGTTTTGAAAGCGTACTGTCCCGACACGGCATCCACATTCCACGACAAACTCTGGCGCGTTGGGTGATCCAGTGCAGCGAACACTTCCAGCCACTGTTAAACCTGATGCGTGACCGGCTGCTGGAAAGTCCGGTGATTCACTGCGACGAAACGCGCGTACAGGTCTTGAAAGAGCCAGACCGCGACCCGACCAGCCAATCTTGGATGTGGGTGCAGGCCAGCGGCCCGCCTGATCGACAAGTTGTGCTATTTGACTACACCACCAGCCGTGCGCAGGAAGTACCGTTACGCCTGCTGGAAGGGTATCGCGGCTATGTGATGACCGATGATTACGCCGGTTACAACGCGTTGGCGTTGCAGCCCGATATCGAGCGGCTGGCGTGCATGGTTCATGCTCGACGCAAGTTCGTCGATGCGCAGAAAGTGCAGCCCAAGGGTAAGACGGGCCGCGCCGATGTAGCGCTGGCGATGATCAACAAGCTGTACGGCATCGAGCGCGACCTCAAGGAAGTCAGCGACGAACAGCGGTTCATCGGTCGCCAAGAAAGAAGCCTACCGATCCTCGGCCAATTGAAAAGCTGGCTGGACAAGACGTACTCCCAGGTCACACCGCAAAGTGTGCTGGGCAAGGCCGTGCACTATCTGGCCAACAACTGGAGTCGGTTGGAACGCTATGTCGAGGCCGGCCATTTGCCGATCGACAACAACCTTGCGGAGCGTGCGATCAAGCCATTTGTCATCGGGCGCAAGGCTTGGCTGTTCAGCGACACCGTGAACGGCGCCAGTGCCAGCGCAAAGATCTACAGCTTGGTTGAGACCGCCAAGGTCAACGGCCAGGAGCCCTATACGTGGCTGCGCCACGTACTTGAGCGCCTGCCGTATGCATCCTCGGTGGCCGACTACGAAGCTCTTCTGCCGTGGAACTGCTCGCCAGAGATGCCACGGTAACCTGCTGCCCCATCATGTGATAGGTGGGGTTCATGGATCGCACTC
>NZ_MVOK01000079.1:0-2015 GCF_002018915.1 Pseudomonas sp. MF6396
CCGGTGATCAGCGGCTGGTCGGGGTCGCCTTCCAGAAAGGTGATCAGCACCTCCATGCCCACACGCGGCAGCGAGATGGCGCCGAAGCTGCTCTGGCTGGCCCAGTTGGAGGCCACGCGCATCCAGCAGGTGGTCTTGTCGTCCGACTGGCCTTCGCGGTCCCAGAAGAACTGCACCTTGACCCGGCCGTACTCGTCGCAATAGATCTCTTCGCCTTCCGGGCCGGTCACTACAGCACGTTGCGCACCCAGCACTTTGGGCTTGGGATGCCTCAGCGGCGGACGGTACGGCACGTCCCACGGCGTGGCGTAGAAGCGGTTGCGATAGCCCTGGTGAAAGTCGTCCTTGAGGTCGGTGACGTCGCTGCTGATCACCTCCTCGAGCACTTGCGGCTGCTTGCCTTCATGCAGCACTTCGGTGAGCAGCCACAGGTCGTTCCACGCCGGGTTGGCATGCTCGGTCAGGCTCAGAAAATGCCCGCTGACCAGGCTCGGCTGGTCGCTGCGGCCCTCGGCCAGGCGGTAGTCGCTGCGGTGGCGCTCCAGGGCGCGGGTGGCCAGGTGCTTGCCGCGCGCGCGGTCGCTGAAGCGGGCCGGGTAGGCGTAGTCTTCCAGGTCCGGCGCGGCGCCGCTGTCGGCGTCGCTTTCGAGCTGGATGCGCGGTTTGGTGAAGTCGTAGTCGCGCCGCGTGGTGCGGCTGGTGCGCGTGGCCAGGCGCAGGCCGAAGCGCTTGATCACCGGCACGTCGGCCACCAGCCCGGTGTCCTGCTGGTAGGCCACCGGGGCCAGGGTGGGGAATACGGTCTGGTCGTCGCCGAACACCAGCGCATGGCCCTGCGGGCTGTGCTGGAAGTGGTAGTGGATACCCTCCTCCTCGCACAGGCGCTGGATGAAGTGCAGGGCGGACTCGTCGTACTGCACGCAGTACACCCGCTCGGGGTACACCGCGCCGAGCACGAAGCGGTGGTCGCTGGCGAGGATGCCATGCTCTTCGAGCACCTGGGCGATGATCTGCGGCACCGTCTTGTGCTGGAAGATGCGCTGGTTGATGCGGTGCGCCAGGTACGCCAGCTGCGGGCGCAGCACCAGCCGGTAGCGCGACAGGCGCCGCCCGGCTTCGCCCTGCGCGGCGCTGTAGACCAGCCCGTGAATGCCGCTGCCGCTGGGCGACAGCTGCAGGAAGGCGAGCGTGTGCAGGAGGGATTCGAGGTTCAGCGACGCCCGTTCACTGACCAGCTCCAGTTCGAATTCGAACGGCTGGCTGAGCGCTTCGCGCCCGCTGAACGACAGCACCTGAAAGTCGCTGTCGACCCCGTCCAGGGTCAGGGTGAAATGGGGCTGGTTGGCCGCTGAGAACATCCGATGTTCCTCCCGCTGCAAAAACTGGGGTGACAGGCTGCCCCGGCCGGCCATGCTGGCTGGCCGGGGCAGTGAACTAACGCAGGCTTAGCCGGCGACCGGGGTACGCCAGTCGTCCGAGCCGGAGGTACCGGACACTTCGTGGGTCCAGGTGATCTTGCGGTAGGTGAAGTGCACGTCTTCAAGGTGGGTGAAGTGCGCGTTGGCCGGGTCCTGGCAGTTGTGCATGTAGTCCTTGATGTCGACGATGATCGCGTCTTCGAGCTTGGTGGTGAAATAGTGCTCCTGGGTGCCGGCCGCCGAGGTGCGGTACCAGTGGATGACGATTTCGGTCAGGCGCTCGCCGGAGGTCAGCGCGGCCAGCAGCAGGGGCGACGCCTTGTCGAAGACCTTGGTGATGACCACCGGCTTGTGCACGCGCTGGCCGGTCGGCTGACCGGACTGCGGGTCGCGCGGGATGATCACTTCGTGGTTGAAGCCCTGGACCATGACCTGGTCTTCGTGGCCTTCCTGGTAGGTGTTGCCGACCGAATCGGCGGTGAAGGCACCGGCGGTGATCAGGCCTTGTTTGGTGCCGGTGACGGACATGTAGGCAGGTGTTGCCATGGGGGTTTGCTCCTTGCAGAAAGTGAAGCCGAACAGGCGAAAAATGCCGTG
>NZ_MVOK01000080.1:0-1912 GCF_002018915.1 Pseudomonas sp. MF6396
GGTAAGAGTGTCGTTGACGCATGGCGATCCGCTTAATAAGGCTAAAAATGGTGTCCACTTAAATAGGTGTCCACCATCGCCCTAAGCGTTGGGATCAGAAAGGTGTGTTGGCCGGACGCTTACAAAACAGCTGGTCGGTCGCATTCTGGTTTTATTCCCCGAATGGAGTGCTGGGAGGTAAACGCCCCCGAGATTTGGTTTCCACGGATGCATTCCGTGTTTCCTTGGCTGCACAACATGAGGTTGATGGGATCACTCATGGCTAGGTACACCAATTTATGTAAGAGGTGTTGGTACGAAACCTCCGACTCCGAAGGCTATACCCGGTTTGTACACGAGTTGACGTAGTGTCCAGCTGACTGGTGAGTGAACCGGCACCGAGACTGTAGGAATTCTACTGATTGTTATTCGGTGCGAAAAACCTCATTCCACTCAACGATCCGTTTGCATTTTTTTGATCAAAAAATGCATCAGATTTGACCAGCGCACTTTCACCCCATGGGGGCGCTTGCGGCCCCACTTCGGACGCCCCAACGCCCCGCGGATCTGGGCAAATCCAGATTCGTAAGATTCGATCATCAATATTTAAGAGGCCAATCGGTATCGTTCACCTCACACCAATCATGCCAGTGAGGAGCATGCCAATGAGCAACAACGTCGTATTTACACCGGGCGGCGGCGAAAACTGAGTGCAACACCTGACCTTTCCGGTACGGTGCTGTCCCTATGTCTTATTCCGAACTCAGCGTTGAAGAGCGCGCCACCATTCAAATCGGTCATGCCCAAGGTTTCAGCCTGCGCGGGATTGCCTGCTTGATCAACCGATCCCCTTCGACCATCAGCCGGGAGCTGCGCCGCAATCGAGATGCCTGTGGCGGCTACTCGGCCCGCGTGGCCCAGCAGCAGATGCAGGCCCGCCGTCAGGTGTGTCGACCGAAGCAAAAGCTGTTGCCGGGTAGCGAGCGCTTCGAATTGGTGGCGCATATGCTGCGTGAGCGTTTGTCTCCCGAGCAGATTGCCGGCAAGCTGCGCAGCATGAATATTCCCAGCCTCAGAGATGCCTACGTCTGTCGCGAGACGATCTATAACGCGATCTATGCCTTGCCAGTCGGCGAGCTGCGTAAAGAGCTGATCATCTGCCTGCGCCAAAGCAAGACGATGCGCAGGCCGCGCTCTGGCGGCGTGGATCGGCGCGGTCAGATCCCTGAGAGGGTCAGTATTCATGTACGTCCGCCGGAGATCGAAGACCGACTGATGCCAGGGCATTGGGAAGGCGACCTGATCAAGGGCAAGGCCAACGCCTCGTCTGTAGGTACGCTGGTGGAGCGCACCAGTGGCTACCTGATGCTGGTGAAGATGAACGACGCGACGGCGACCTCGGCGATGGAAGGCTTCAGTGCAGCGCTCAATGGCATGCCGCTGGCGATGCGCAAGAGCATGACCTACGACCAGGGCCGAGAAATGGCGCGGCATGCTGAAATCACCCAGCAGACCGGGGTGGCGATTTACTTCTGCGACCCGCACAGCCCTTGGCAGCGCGGCAGTAACGAAAACATCAATGGCCTGATCCGCCAGTACCTGCCCAAGGGCACGGACTTGTCGGTGCATAGCCAGGAGGAACTGGATGCCATCGCACTGCAACTGAACATGCGCCCCCGTAAGCGCTTCGACTTCAAGTGTCCGATCGAGGTTATGGACGAGGTGATGCAGGAAGCTATGGCTATGCGGCATGATGCTCCAGCTTCAATTCAATAACCGTGTTGCACTCAGCTCCTGTAACCGCCCACTTTAATGTCAGGAAGCTTAAGCTCTGTTAGTGTTTTGGCTATTCTCTCTCCTCTTGGAAGACTGGTTGAAAGAGCCAGGAATATTTCCAATAACCCATTAAGTCAATCCCTCTACACTGGGCGCA
>NZ_MVOK01000081.1:0-1886 GCF_002018915.1 Pseudomonas sp. MF6396
TACGCCTACGACGACCATGACCAGCTGATTAAGATCCGCGATGCCGAGGGTGGCCTTTGGCTGCGCGACTACGACGAGCGCGGCAACCTGGTAGAGACGGTCGACCCGCTGGGCAACAAGACCGAATTTGCCTACACCCCAAGCGGCCTGGTAAGTGCGATCAAGGACGCCAACGGCAACCAGAAGGCGCTGGCCTACAACGACGCCGGGCAACTACTCGAGTACGTCGACTGCTCCGGCAAGACCAGCCAGTGGGCCTACAACGACTTCGGCCAGCTGGTGCAGTTCGCCGACGCAGCGGGCAACAAGACCGCCTATGAGTACAAGGCCGGGCAACTGTCCAGGGTCACACACCCCGACAACACCGAAGAGCGCTTCGAACGTGATGCCGAAGGCCGTCTGCTGGCGTACCTCGACGCGCTCGACCGCTGCACTACCTGGACCTATTCCGGCGCCGGGCTTCTGGCCGAGCGCGTCGACGCCAACGAGCACACCCTGCGCTACCGCAGGGATAAACTGGGCCGGCTGATTGGCCTGGAAAACGAAAACACCAGCCAGGCGAGCTTCGTGTACGACCCGGTCGGTCGCCTGTTGCAGGAGACCGGCTTCGATGGCCTGACCACCCGTTATCAATACGACCCGTACAGCGGTCGCCTGGCCTCGACCCAGGTCGGCCAGCGCCGCATCGACCTGCGTTTCGACCCCATGGGGCGGCTGGCCGAGCGTACCGCCAGGCTGGGCGATCAGTCCCAGACCGAGCGCTTTGCCTATGACGGCAACGGCAGGCTGATCCAGGCGATCAACGCGGCAAGCCAGTTGCAGTGGTTCCATGACGAGGCGGGCAATCTGACCCGCGAGCATCAGCATTACCTGGGGTTGCAGCAGCCGGTGGTGGCGGTGTGGACGCACGAGTACGACGTGCTCAACCAGCGCATCGCGACCGTGCGCCCCGATGGCCACACGGTCAGATGGCTGACCTACGGCAGCGGCCACCTGCTGGGCATGAAGCTCGACCAGCACGACATGCTCAGCTACGAGCGCGATGACCTGCACCGTGAAGTGGCGCGCCATCAGGGCAACAAGCTGATGCAGACCCAGGCCTGGGACCCGGCCGGACGGCTGCAGGAGCAACTGCTAGGCAGCCACGACGGCAAGTCCACGTTGCTCAAGCGTCAGTACCAGTACGATGGCGCCGGGCAACTCACCGACATTCACGACAGCCGACGTGGTCAGTTGGCCTACCAGTACGACCCTGTCGGTCGCCTGTTGCAGGCCGGCAGTCGCCTGGGGGTGGAGACATTCGCCTTCGACCCGGCGGGTAACCTGCTGGACGAGAAGACGCAGCAGCTCAACCGCCCGCTGGACCAGGCCCCGAAACGCAACAGGTTGATGGACAACCTCCTGCGCGAGTACGCCGGCACCCATTACACCTACGACGCGCGCGGCAACCTCGCCGAACGGCTGCACAACGGCGTGCGTGCGCAGTTCGCCTGGGACCTGTTCGATCGGCTGGAGAGCTACAGCGACGACAAGCTCAAGGTCGAGTACAGCTATGACGCCCTCGGCCGGCGACTGCACAAACACTCGGTTGCGCATTACTCGAACAAGCCGCAGGCCGGCACGGGCTGGAATCAACTTGAACGGGCCAAGCGCCAGCGTGAGCTGGACTGTGGCTTCACGCTGTTTGGCTGGGACGGCGACACACTGGCGTGGGAAAGCGCCCCGCCGCGTGATGAAGGTGATACGGGCCGCACGGTGCATTACCTGTATGAGCCGGGCAGCTTTGTGCCGGTGGCCCAGGCCCTGCGCAGGGGGCCGGTGCGGCTGCACAAGCAGCCGGACTGGAGCCAGCGCAGTTACGACTTCGACCAGGACCCGTTGTGGCA
>NZ_MVOK01000082.1:0-1736 GCF_002018915.1 Pseudomonas sp. MF6396
CGGTCGGGCACCGAATACGCGCAGCCTCGCGCTGGACGCGGCGGGGGTCACTGTCAATGCGCAAGGGGCCATCGTTATCGACCAAGGCATGCGCACGAGCAACCCGAACATCTACGCGGCCGGCGACTGCACCGACCAGCCGCAGTTCGTCTACGTGGCAGCGGCCGCCGGCACCCGTGCCGCGATCAACATGACCGGCGGCGACGCAGCCCTCAATCTGACCGCGATGCCGGCAGTGGTGTTCACCGACCCGCAAGTCGCCACCGTGGGCTACAGCGAGGCGGAAGCGCACCACGATGGCATCGAGACCGACAGTCGCACGCTGACACTCGACAACGTTCCGCGAGCGCTTGCCAACTTCGACACACGCGGCTTCATCAAGCTGGTCATCGAGGAAGGTAGCGGACGGCTCATCGGCGTGCAGGCGGTGGCCCCGGAAGCGGGCGAACTGATCCAGACGGCGGTGCTCGCCATCCGCAACCGCATGACGGTGCAGGAACTGGCCGACCAGTTGTTCCCCTACCTGACAATGGTCGAGGGGTTGAAGCTTGCGGCGCAGACCTTCAACAAGGACGTGAAGCAGCTTTCCTGCTGCGCTGGATAAAAAAAGGAGGTTTTCAATGAGCGCCTACACCGTGTCCCGGCTGGCCCTTGATGCCGGGGTGAGCGTGCATATCGTGCGCGACTACCTGCTGCGCGGATTGCTGCGTCCGGTGGCGTGCACCCCGGGCGGCTATGGCCTGTTCGATGATGCCGCCTTGCAACGGCTGTGCTTCGTGCGGGCGGCCTTCGAGGCGGGCATCGGCCTGGACGCGCTGGCGCGGCTGTGCCGGGCGCTGGATGCTGCGGACGGCGATGAAGCGGCCGCGCAGCTTGCCGTTCTGCGCCAGTTCGTCGAGCGTCGGCGCGAAGCGTTGGCCGATCTGGAGGTGCAGTTGGCCACCATGCCGACCGAGCCGGCACAGCACGCGGAGAGTCTGCCATGAACAGCCCCGAGCGCTTGCCGTCCGAGACGCACAAACCGATCACCGGCTACCTGTGGGGCGCGCTGGCCGTGCTCACCTGTCCCTGCCATTTGCCGATTCTCGCCATTGTGCTGGCCGGCACGACGGCCGGCGCGTTCATCGGAGAGTACTGGGGTATCGCAGCCCTCACGCTGACCGGTTTGTTCGTCCTGTCTGTGACACGACTGCTGCGGGCCTTCAAAGATCGATCATGAGCGCTTCCCATTGAGACAAACCACGCTGTCGCTACGTTGCCTCATGCCGGCATCAAATTCGGCTGAGTAGCTTCTCGCCATCTGGACGTAGCTCACCCTTGGGTGAAACATGCCGATACAGGGTCTGCCGCGTGACGCCAAGTTCCTGGCACAGGTCGCCGACCTTGGTCTCTGGCTGACCCATTGCCGCCATCGCCAGCCGCAGCTTGGCGGCGGTCATCTTGAACGGCCGGCCGCCTTTCCGCCCGCGCGCGCGGGCCGAGGCTAGGCCGGCAATCGTGCGCTCCGCGATCAACTCGCGCTCGAACTCGGCCAGGGCGGCGAAGATGCCAAAGACCAGCTTGCCGGCGGCGGTCGTGGTGTCGATGGCCGCGCCGTGCCCGGTTAATACCTTCAAGCCGATGCCGCGCCCAGTCAGGTCGTGCACGGTGTTGATGAGATGTCGCAGGTCGCGTCCGAGCCGATCCAGTTTCCACACGACCAGTGTGTCGCCAGTTCGCAACGCCTTCAGGCAGCT
>NZ_MVOK01000083.1:0-1670 GCF_002018915.1 Pseudomonas sp. MF6396
GTAAAATAGAAGAGTGAGCACTTGATTTGCTGGTGCTTTCAAACAACGGTGTTGTTTTTTTAACAGCCGAACTGGAAAGGGAGGCTGAGCTGCTCAGTGATCACTTTATCCGTTGGCTGATTTACGCCGGCATGTTCGCTACAGGCACTGAACGACAACGCAGATGGTATGGTCTGTGCGTTCTGACTCGTCAAGGATCGGCCAATGGATCGTTTGTCTAATTTGCTCTCGCGGTTCGGCGTGCGGGCCAATCTGTTCTATGACGGCGACCTATGCGGCTCTGCATCTTACGATGGCGCCGAGCGGCGAGGTTATATCCATCTGCTTCAGGCCGGCAGCGTGACGTTGCTTGGTCCCGATCGCAAGGATTTGCAGCTCACTCGCCCTAGCTTGATTTTTATGCCACGCCCCGCCAAGCATCAATTGTTTGCGGGTGAGTCCGATGGCGCAAAGTTGTTGTGTGCTTCCATGGAGTTTGAGGGCGGAATTGATAATCCTTTGTCGGCTTCATTACCGGACTGTTTGGTGCTCGCACTCGATGATCTGCCCATGCTGGCAGACACGTTGGAGTGGATGTTTGCCGAGGCGGCAAATGTGCATTGTGGAAGGGAAGCCGCGCTTGAGCGCTTATTTGAGCTCCTAATCATTCTGTTGCTCCGTTACCTGCTCGATCATCACCAGTTGCGCACCGGAATGATGGCTGGACTGGCCGACATGCGGCTTGCCCGATCGCTTTTACAGATGCACAACTCCCCGGAACATGCCTGGTCAATAGCAGAGCTGGCCAGTGAGTCAAATATGTCACGCGCTGCGTATGCCGTGCATTTCAAGAGTGTCATCGGACAGACGCCTGCTGATTATTTGTTGAGTTGGCGAGTTAGCCTGGCTCAGAAGCTGATGCGAGAAGGGCGCTCGATTACGCTGATTGCAGCTCAAGTCGGCTACGAAAGTCCTTCGGCGCTGTCTCGCGCATTTAGACGCAAGACGGGGTTGAGCCCTCGTGACTGGTTGAAAGATCTGGCGGGGGAAAATGATGGCAAAAAGGCCTAAGGCATTACTGCCTTAAGCCATTGAAAAAATTATGCATTAATTTTACGTTTTTCCAGTTCAACCAGCGAATGGCCTGCCACAAATATCGAAACAGCAAGCAACCCTAAGTCTTTAAGCAGAAACTGACCTGGCGCAACGGAAATCGCCGGAAACCCTAAACTAGGCTCAATGACGCCCGGAGTGGAAAACATAAAGCTAAGGGTTGTGAAGAACAGGCCTGCAGACAGAGCGCCTCCTACCACGGATAGTTTGGGCGACAGCATGCGGCCTGCGATCAGAGTGCCGATCGAAATCTCTAGTATGCCGAGCAGGCTGGAGAACATGTCGACCGAAAAAATGCTATACACCCATCCCAAAAGCGGGCTGTTGCTCACCAGTGGAACCAGGCCCTCGGCCTCGTAGTGGGTAAATTTCATGCCGCCGAACCAGAAGTAAATAATAGCGAGAGCCAAGTACGCGCCATAGATACCTAGCCCCATAGTTTTGGTTCCAAGCGTTAAGTGGGCCTGTACGCTGGACTTCGAGTTTTCAATGCCTATGGTTTTCATGTCTGAGCTTCCAGTAGTGAGTGAGAGTGTGTTGGCTGCCGAACGCCGTATGCGTTGGCGATGAGATGATTA
>NZ_MVOK01000084.1:0-1669 GCF_002018915.1 Pseudomonas sp. MF6396
CGGCATTTTTCAAGGTAGTTGTCGCGTCAACCGTCTAACTATGCCGCCATTTTCTCGTTCTGTTGCTCTCGATCCGGGTTCAACAACACGGTGCCGATCGGTTCCCAGTTACGCGTCCGGCCTGACCACCGCTCCGGTTTGTTTTCCTTGGCTCGTTCGTACAACTCATGTCGCCGGGCCAAGACCTGATGGTCCAGCCCTCGATGCCGCTCAGCCGGTGTGACGAACCGGATGCGGCTATGTCGGTGCTCGTTGTTGTACCACCGCATAAAATTCCTCACCCAAGCCCGAGCAGCATCCAGACTGGCAAAACCATCCAGCGGCCATTGCGGGCAGTATTTCAGCGTTCTAAACAGCGACTCCGAGTAGGGATTGTCGTTGCTCACACGCGGTCGGCCCCGCGAAGGCGTGATGCCCAGGTCGTACATCTTGCTCAGCAGCGTCACCGATTTCATCGGCGCTCCGTTGTCCGAGTGCAGCACCAGCGGTTCGTGTAAACACTGCTCACCGATCACGCTGCGTTGCAGCAGCGCGGCGGCTTTTTCACCGCTTTCCGCGTCGTAGACCTCCCAGCCCACGGCCTTGCGGCTGTAAATATCCTCGATCAGATAGAGGTAGTAATACTTTCCGCGTATCGGCGAGGGCAGATACGTGATGTCCCACGACCACACCTGATTGGGCGCTTTGGCCGCATGCGTTGTCGGTGCTGCGTGCCTTCTGGGCCGCTGGCTGCGGCCTCGATGTTGTTGTTGGCCTGCCGCACGTAGAACGCGATAAAACGTCGCCTCCGACGCCACATAACGCCCTTGATCGGCCAGCCGCGGCACGATCTGGCTCGGCGGCAAGTGGGCGTACTCCGGGCTGTTACACAGCGTCACAATGGTCTGACGCTCGACTTCGCTCAGTGCATTTCGCGGTGTTGGCCGTGTGACAATCGTTCGGGCATCGGCCTGGATAACCTCTGTTTCAGTCCAACGTTGCAAAGTCCGCAGCGATAGACCGATTTCCTGGCACGCCCTGATTTTTCTGGCTCCTGCCGCCACCGCGCTACCCAGCCAGGCAACGATTAACTGGCGCTCTGGCAAAGATGTTAGTTGTCCTCGTTGTCGTTCGTCCCCCAGTAGTCGTTGAGCTTTTTTCGCAGCACCAACAACGCGGCTGTTTCAGCGAGCGCCTTGTCTTTGCGGCGCAGTTCGCGCTCAAGTTCCTGGATGCGTTTCTTGTCCTTGCGAGATTGCTCGCGATCTTCTTTTTGCTGAGCCTTTGTCGATTTCTGGCCGGTGATAAAAGCTTGTCGCCAAGCCGTGATTTGTTCGGGGTAAAGACCTTTGCGGCGGCAATACTCGCCGAGGTCGATCTCGGACAAACCGGCGGCTTCAAGCACGACAGCAAACTTGGTTTCGGCTGACCAGTTCTCGGTCAACGGCTTGTTTTCGGACACTGTATTTCCTTCAGAACTGAGCTGCTTGCGCCAGTTGGACAAAGACATTTCGCTGACCCCTTCGCGCCGGGAAACCTCGGCCATCGACAGGTTCAGCGGGGGAAGCAGCATTTTAAGTAATGCGGCTCTGCGTTCAGGTGAATAGTACGGCACGACCAGTCTCTTTCCGCCCCCGATATGCTTTTTTAGGAAAAATCGGAGAGGCGACAACTATCCTGACACCGGGGG
>NZ_MVOK01000085.1:0-1524 GCF_002018915.1 Pseudomonas sp. MF6396
GGCGCTGTTGGCGCAAATCAAAGCCGAAGGTTATGACGGTGGCTACAGCCAGCTCACCGCGTTTATCCGTGCCTGGCGAGGGGGACAGGGCAAGGCGTCGCAGGCCTTTGTGCCGCTGACCTTTGCTTTTGGCGAGGCGTTTCAGTTTGACTGGAGCGAGGAAGGCTTGCTGGTCGGCGGCATTTACCGGCGTATGCAGGTGGCACATCTGAAGCTGTGTGCCAGCCGTGCGTTCTGGCTGGTGGCGTATCCGAGCCAGGGCCATGAGATGTTATTCGACGCCCATACACGCTCGTTCGGCGCCTTTGGCGGCGTGCCGCGCCGAGGCATCTACGACAACATGAAGACCGCCGTCGACAGGGTCAATAAGGGCAAAGGCCGCACGGTGAATGCGCGTTTTGCGGTGATGTGCGCGCACTACCTGTTCGATCCAGACTTCTGCAACGTCGCCGCTGGTTGGGAAAAGGGCATCGTTGAAAAGAACGTGCAAGACAGCCGCAGGCGCATCTGGCTAGACGCCCAGGACTGCCATTTTCACTCCTTCGAGGAACTCAATGCCTGGCTGGGCCAGCGCTGCCGCGCGCTTTGGAACGAGCTGACGCACCCGCAATACAGCGGGCTCAGTGTGGCCGAGGTGCTGGAGTTGGAGCGCGCCGAACTGATGCCTATGCCCGCGGCCTTCGACGGTTACGTCGAACGGCCTGCGCGGGTTTCCAGTACCTGCCTGGTCAGCGTCGGGCGTAACCGCTACTCGGTGCCTTGTGAGTACGCCGGTAAGTGGGTCAGCAGCCGTTTGTATCCGACCCGCATCGAGGTGGTGGCCGATGATGCGCTGATTGCCAGCCATGCGCGTTTGCTGGATCGCGACCAGGTCAGCTACGACTGGCAGCACTACATCCCGCTGATTGAGCGCAAGCCCGGCGCGCTGCGCAACGGAGCGCCCTTTGCTGATCTGCCAGCGCCGCTGCGTCAGCTCAAGCACGGACTGAAACGTCATGCCGGCGGTGATCGGATCATGGTGCAAGTCTTGGCTGCCGCACCAGTGGCTGGGCTCGATGCCGTGCTGGTAGCCGTTGAGCTGGTACTGGAGAGCGGCAGCCTGAGCGCCGAACACATCCTCAATGTCGTGGCACGGCTGACAGCATCCGAACCGCCGCCCAGCGTCGAAACCCACTTGTCGCTCAAGGAAGCCCCCGTCGCCAACACGGCGCGCTACGACCGCCTGCGTGGCCAGACCGAGGAGATCGGTCATGCGTGATTTGATGGCGGAACTCAAGGAACTGCGCCTGCACGGCATGGCCACTGCCTGGGCGGAGTTAACTGTGCAGGGTGAGTCGAACACAGCCTCGTCCAAGTGGTTGCTTGAACACCTGCTGGAACAGGAGCACACGGATCGTGCCATGCGCTCGGTGAGCCACCAGATGAACATGGCCAAGCTGCCGATGCACCGCGATCTGGCCGGCTTCGACTTCAGCGCCTCCAGCGCCGACGCTCGCTTGATCAGCGAGCTGGCCAATCTGAGCT
>NZ_MVOK01000086.1:0-1444 GCF_002018915.1 Pseudomonas sp. MF6396
CCTGTCACATATACGTTCGATTATGTGACAGTGTGAGCCAGAAAGTTCTCGCCGTCAAAAACTGTCACTTAACCCGTCATTTAGTCTAAGACCTGCAAACGGCCATTCAGGCTCGTAATGTGACAAAAACTCCGGCGGGATGCCCTCCTTGGTGAACGTGGCGCGCAAACGTTCCAGGGATTCGGGGTCGCGTCGCCCGTAGGACGCCAGTGTGAACAGCAAGCGGGCCGTCTCCGGGTTGTGTCGCGCTTCAATGATGGCCTCATCGATGGCCTGGGCTGCTCGTTGCCAGTGGTTGATGGGTTCCGGCTTCGGCACCTTCGCCGGCAGGCCGTTGGTGAAACCAGTGTGCGGCTCCGTCTGAAACAGCGCGGCCTGTTCCCCGCGCGGGATCAGCGCCTTTGACTCGATCAGCGTGATGGCGGTGGCCGCCGCCTCCAGCATCTGCCACTGCACCGCCGGGGCCAGAATCTCGTAGGGACGCCACAGACTCTGCCCGGCGCGCAGCGGATGGCCGCAGCGCTCCCAGACATGGCGGATGCTCGCCGAGCAACTGCCGCAGTGCGAGAGCGGCGTGTTCAGCTCATCAAGCAGGGTGCGCAGCAGCCGGAACCACAAGCCGGCGTGGACACGCCGACGCGGCAGCTCCACAAAACCCGTCGTCAGCGCCTGCCAGGTGCGCCGGTCCATGCAGGCGATTGCGTCATCGGCAGGGCGCGGCGCAGCATCGGCGATTTCCCACTGAAGATACCGGCCGGGCATGCCCCAGTAGGACTCCAGCCAGCAGCCATGCTGCGGGCAGCTCAGCATCAAGGGGAGCTGCCAGACGAGTAGCACAGCTTGATTCGTTGGATCGTTCAGACACTGCGGACACGCCCGGCGAATCGTCTGGCTCGGTAGCCAGGCACGCCAGCGAGTGATGGACCGCACCTTGCGGGTGCGCTTGGGCAGGAGCACCGCGCATTGGAATGTATAGGTTTCCAAGGCTGCTGGTACCGAATCGTCGAGACTGTCGAGCAGCCACGGCACCCAGCCTGCAAGACTCATGCTGCGCAACCGCTCCAGCTCGACGCCACTGCGCTGGCAGAGCGCCGTCAGCAACGACAAGGATGGTGCGGTATCCAGGTCATCAAGTTGGCTGTGACCAAGATCGTGGGCCAGCAGCTCGTGCACGTCCATCTGGTAGCAGGCGGCGACCCGGTTGAGCCATGAGGACAGGGCTTCGCCTTCCTTGGGTGCCGGATGCAGCGGCCAGCGCGGCGCGGACTTCACATCAGTTCCCGCTCGAACTGTCGCCGCCGCTCACTGGGGCCGATGTAGTCGGCCATGCTGAGCGTGCGGTGGTTGATCGCTTCCTCGCCACTCTCCACGGCGGCGACGGCCGCCGCCACCAGCAGATGTGCAAGCTCGCCGATGGTGCCTTCGCTCCGGGTGAGCAGGTAGC
>NZ_MVOK01000087.1:0-1391 GCF_002018915.1 Pseudomonas sp. MF6396
CGGAGATGTAGGCCTCGCCGCCCGCCGTGGCCTTGCTGGCAACCATCAGCAGGTTGTCGCCGGCCTCGATGCTGAGCGAGCCGCCGGCAGTCAGTTCGGCCGCCTGCTGGCGCACGCTGTCGTGCTGCTTCTCGGTCTTTGTGTTGCTTTTTTTGCCTATTACAGAACTCGTCGGCGACAGCCATGAGCATCACCAGCGAAGAACGTGTATTTTTCATTGCCTAGGGCGAACGCATTGCCCGCCTGCGCAAAGAACACGGCATCACCCAAACCCAACTGGCTGAACGGCTGGGAGTGTCTCAGCAGACCATCCAAGCCTATGAATCCGGCAAGCGGCGTATCCAGGTAGCGGCGTTGCCGGAGCTGGCCCGGCTGCTTTCGACCACACTCGAAGAACTGTTTGGTCAGCAGCAGGAAACCACTGTGCGTAAGCGTGGCCCGGCTCCGAAATGGCAGCAGCAATTGGAGGCCATCGACCAACTACCCAAGAGCCAACAGAAATTCGTTGCGCAGATGCTTGATGCCCTGATCGCTCAGGCCACGACTAAAGCGAGCAGCGAAGGACGGGAGGTTTTGCAGTAAGCAGATAAAAAAACACCGGCACGAGGCCGGTGTCAGATCAACTCGAAACCTCTACACATTAGGTGCACCGACTAAAAGCCAAGCGTAAGGCCGCACCTACATCGGAAGGACTACTACCGCTGGGGATAATGACATAGTCACTCTCACTTAGTCCCTTACCACTCCAGGCTTCTAGCTTTTCGTGATGGCTAGGACGAATAGTTATCTGGTCCCCCTTACTTTCGATACTGCATTTTTTCATATCTTTAAATAATGCACGCTTATTCTTGTAGCTATAGCGCTCCAAAGTACTGCCAACCCATTGATCATATCGTTGACTGGTCAAGTCGTAGTCGTATAAATCCATATCAAACGTAGCTTCAGGATGAATCCAAACATCCTTACGCGGCTCGGGAAGCACAAATCGGCTATGGGCCAACGCATCCAATACCACAACACCTAACTCTTGATCACTGATTTCAGGGCTGGCGTGATGCTCGACACCCTGTGGATCAGCTCGACTACTCCGATAGCCAGAATAAGTTTTAACGTAAATAAATTCCTTATTGACTCCTGCATCCGCCCAGGCTGTTTTCACGACATCGTTCATCTTAATTCACCTTGGTAATTTTTACCGTAATGCCTTTGCTCTGACCATATTCAATGGCTCTATTGATTTGTTCCCATTGAGCGCTAGTCGTGGCGGCATTTTTCAAGGTAGTTGTCGCGTCAACCGTCTAACTATGCCGCCATTTTCTCGTTCTGTTGCTCTCGATCCGGGTTCAACAACACGGTGCCGATCGGTTCCCAGTTACGCGTCCGGCCTGACC
>NZ_MVOK01000088.1:0-1231 GCF_002018915.1 Pseudomonas sp. MF6396
TGAATCGCCCCGGGTTTCGTAGACACCTCTTTGCCTTAAACTGAGGCCAATTAGGAGGTGCCATGAGCAACCCGCGTTACCCCGAAGAATTCAAAATCCAAGCAGTCAATCAAGTGACCGAAAAGAAGCTGCCTGTCGCTGAGGTAGCGGCCCGTCTCGGCGTGTCGACGCATAGCCTCTATGCCTGGATAAAGCGCTACAGCAAACCTCAAGAAGAACGGCAGCAGGATGATGATCAGCACGCTGAGCTGCGTCGTCTGCGAGCGGAACTCAAGCGCGTCACTGAAGAGCGAGACATATTAAAAAAGGCCGCCGCGTACTTTGCCAAGGAGTGCGGCTGAAGTACGCCTTTATCAAGCAGCGCGCGGGCGACTATTCGATTCGACGGCTTTGCCTGACGCTGAAAGTCCATCCCAGCGGCTATTACGCCTGGCTGTCTGAGCCGCAATCTGTACGCGCCAAAGACGACCAGCGACTACTGGGTTTGATCAAGCATTCCTGGCTGGAGAGCGGCGGCGTTTATGGCTATCGCAAAATCCACGACGATCTGCGCGAGGTCGGTGAGGATTGTGGTCGTCATCGTGTGGCGAGGCTGATGCGTCTTGAAGGGCTGCGTTCTCAGACAGGTTATCGACGCCGCCCTGGAAAGTACGGCGGTAAGCCAGCGGTCGTCTCACCCAATTTGCTGAAGCGCCAGTTCGATGTTGTGGAACCCAACAAGGTTTGGGTAACCGACATCACGTACATTCGTACGTATGAAGGCTGGTTGTATTTGGCGGTGGTACTAGATCTGTTTTCTCGGCAGGTCGTTGGCTGGTCAATGAAGTCGCAGATGACCAGTGATTTGGCTATTGATGCGTTGTTGATGGCGGTTTGGAGGCGTAAACCGAAGCAAGAGGTGATGGTTCATTCCGACCAAGGCAGCCAGTACAGCAGCTCCGATTGGCGCAGCTTTTTGAAGGCAAACAATTTGGTTGCCAGCATGAGTCGCCGAGGCAACTGTCATGACAACGCCGTGGCCGAGAGCTTTTTCCAGCTTCTGAAACGGGAACGGATCAAGCGAAAAATCTATACCACGCGGGAAGATGCTCGGAGTGATGTGTTCGATTACATCGAGATGTTCTACAACGTAAAACGCCGCCATGGTTTCAACAATCAGCTGTCACCGGTAGAGTTTGAAAAACGTTACGCAATGAGCTTGCAAGGTGTCTAGAGAATCCGGGGCGATTCA
>NZ_MVOK01000089.1:0-1196 GCF_002018915.1 Pseudomonas sp. MF6396
TAGGGAAATCCTGAAAAAGACTTCCTGATTTGGCAAAATCCCCGGACACCAATCGCCGAGCTTTTCGATGATGAAACAAATGACCTTCGCCGATGCCGAGTACGCCGGTAAGCGCAAGCAGACCCGCAAGGAGCTGTTCCTGATAGAGATGGATCGGGTCGTACCCTGGGAGGGTTTGATTGCTCTGATCAAACCTCATTACCCAAAGGGCGAAGGGGGCCGTCCAGCCTATCCGCTGATGGCGATGCTGCGGATTCATCTAATGCAGAACTGGTTCGGTTACAGCGATCCGGCGATGGAAGAGGCGCTGTACGAGACGACGATCCTGCGCCAGTTTTCCGGTCTGAGCCTGGAGCGAATCCCGGATGAAACCACCATCCTCAACTTCCGTCGCCTGCTGGAAAAGCATGAGTTGGCCACCGGTATTCTCGGCGTGATCAATGGCTATTTGGGCGACCGTGGCTTGTCACTGCGACAAGGCACCATCGTCGATGCCACTCTGATTCATGCGCCCAGTTCGACCAAGAACAAGGACGGCAAACGCGACCCGGAAATGCATCAGACCAAGAAGGGCAACCAGTATTACTTCGGTGCCAAAGCTCACATTGGTGTCGACGATGAGTCCGGGCTTGTGCACAGCGTGGTGGTCACTGCGGCCAACGTCGCGGACGTAACCCAAGTCGACAAACTGCTGCACGGTGGTGAGAACGTGGTCTGCGCTGATGCGGGCTATACCGGTGTAGAGAAGCGTGAAGAGCATGAGGGGCGCCAAGTCATCTGGCAGATTGCAGCCCGGCGCAGCACTTACAAAAAGCACGGTAACCGCAGCGCGTTATACAAAGCGATACGTAAGATCGAAAGAGCCAAGGCCCAGGTTCGCTCCAAGGTTGAGCATCCATTTCGGGTGATCAAGCGCCAGTTTGGTTATACGAAAGTGCGCTTCCGAGGCTTGGTGAAAAACACTGCTCAGATGGTGACGCTGTTCGCCCTGTCGAACATTTGGATGGCGCGTCGACATTTGCTCTCCAATGCAGGAGAGGTGCGTCCGTGAAGAGTGAAGTGACTGCTGCGAGGTGCTTGCAGCGGCAAAAAAGGCTGAAATAGACGGCAGGTTTGACCGGGATTTGAGCGGCTACCGTTTTTTGAAAGTGTCGATGGCGAAGTAGCCGGAAAACAGGGGCTACTTCAGACCATCC
>NZ_MVOK01000090.1:0-1192 GCF_002018915.1 Pseudomonas sp. MF6396
GGATGGTCTGAAGTAGACCGCTATTTTTCGGCTATTGAGCCATCGGCGCTTTCAAAAACGGCTGCCGTTCAAAATTGATCAAATCTGCTTCGTATTTCATGCTTTTTGGCTGCCGCGAGCACCTCGCAGCAGCCATTTGCCTCATTAAGGGCGCACCTCTCCTGTGCTGGAGAGCAAATGTCGTCGCGCCATCCACAGGTTCGACAGGGCGAACAGTGTCACCATCTGAGCAGTGTTCTTCGCCAAGCCTCGGAAGCGCACTTTGGTATAACTGAACTGGCGCTTGATCACCCGAAAAGGATGCTCGACTTTGGCGCGAACCTGAGCTTTGGCTCTCTCGATCTTGCGTACCGCCTTGTACAACACGCTGCGTTTGCCATGCTTCTTGTAGGTGCTGCGCCGGGCTGCAACCTGCCAGATGACTTGGCGTCCCGCATGCTCTTCGCGCTTTTCGACACCGGTATAGCCCGCATCAGCGCAGACCACGTTCTCAGCACCGTGTAGCAGTTTGTCGACTTGGGTCACGTCCGCGACATTGGCCGCAGTGACCACCACGCTGTGCACCAGCCCCGAGTCATCGTCGACACCAATGTGCGCTTTGGCGCCGAAGTAATACTGGTTTCCCTTCTTCGTTTGGTGCATTTCTGGGTCGCGTTTACCGTCCTTGTTCTTGGTCGAACTGGGTGCATGAATCAGCGTGGCATCGACGATGGTGCCTTGTCGCAGTGACAAGCCACGGTCGCCCAGATAGCCATTGATCACACCGAAAATGCCAGCGGCCAACTCGTGTTTTTCCAGCAGGCGACGGAAGTTGAGAATGGTGGTTTCGTCCGGGATTCGCTCCAGGCTCAGGCCGGCGAACTGGCGCAGGATGGTGGTCTCGTACAGCGCCTCTTCCATCGCAGGATCACTGTAACCGAACCAGTTCTGCATCAAATGAACCCGCAGCATCGCCATCAACGGATACGCCGGACGACCGCCTTCGCCCTTCGGGTAATGAGGTTCGATCAGGGCAATCAAACCCTTCCAGGGCACCACCCGATCCATCTCGATCAGGAACAGTTCCTTGCGGGTCTGCTTGCGCTTACCGGCGTACTCGGCGTCGGCGAAGGTCATTTGCTTCATCATCGAAAAGCTCGGTGATTGGTGTCCGGGGATTTTGCCAAATCAGGAAGCCTTTTTCAGGATTTCC
>NZ_MVOK01000091.1:0-1069 GCF_002018915.1 Pseudomonas sp. MF6396
TAAGTTATCCCTGTCGAGATACTGAAAAGCGTTATCCTCGTTTTTCCCAAAACTGTTTTGCCAGTTCGCTCAGAGCGCTAGTTAACTGAGCGACAGATTTCGCACTTTGCAAATTATTCTGCCCGGTCTGTACATTGGTATCAGCAGCATCGCGTATATTGATAATACTGCGGTTTATGTCTTCACTTACTGCTCCCTGCTGCTCGACCGCAGTCGCTATTTGCGCGTTCATGTCGGTAATTTCGTTAACACGTTGGCCAATTCCATCAAGAGCTGTAGCTGCTTCCTCTGCGTGAGCTACACTCGTGTGCGCTTGCCGACTACTTTGCTCCATGACTGTAACAGCGGATTGCGCTCGCTCTTGTAGAGCGCTGATCATGCTTTGAATATCCGTTGTCGATTGCTGGGTGCGAGCAGCAAGACTGCGAACCTCATCGGCGACAACAGCAAAACCACGCCCCTGCTCACCAGCACGCGCGGCCTCAATTGCTGCGTTGAGTGCCAACAAATTCGTTTGCTCGGCGATCCCTCGTATAACGTCAAGAACTTTTGATATCTCGTTACTTTTACCTTCAAGCTCATGAATAACCTGAGCGGCTTGCCTAATTTCACCTTCAAGGGCAATGATTGACTGGCTTGTGTGGGCTACCAGACGCTGGCCAGATGCCGTCTCAGTGTCTGCTCTTCCGGCCGCATCTGCAGCATGCTGTGCATTGCTCGCAACCTCTTGAATGCTTGCCGCCATTTGGTTTACTGCCGTTGCTATTTGATCTGTCTCTGCCTGCTGCTCAACTGTAAGTACATTGCTTGACTCAATATCCTTTAGTAGGCTTTGGGTGTGTTCGCTAAGCCGATTTGATGCATCACCTATGCGACCTACTATGCTGCCTGTTTCAGCTTGCATCATTCGTAAAGCAAACTCTATTTGGCCAAACTCATCGGTGCGCCCAGTGTAGAGGGATTGACTTAATGGGTTATTGGAAATATTCCTGGCTCTTTCAACCAGTCTTCCAAGAGGAGAGAGAATAGCCAAAACACTAACAGAGCTTAAGCTTCCTGACATTAAAGT
>NZ_MVOK01000092.1:0-1056 GCF_002018915.1 Pseudomonas sp. MF6396
CCAGCGGGCCTGCAGAGCCAGTTCATCATCAATGCCGACAGGTTCGCCGTGGTCAACGACATCAACGGCACTCCCGCATCGTTTTTCGCGATCCAGGATGGGCAGACGTTTATCCAGGCAGCCTTCATCGCTGACGGCACGATCACGAACGCCAAGATCGGGAGCTTCATCAGTTCGACGAACTACGTGCCGGGCGTCCAAGGGTGGCGACTGAACAAGGACGGAACACTCGAGATCAACGGAGCTATTGCGGGGCAGGGACGGCTCACAATCACGCATCGTGCCGTGAAGGTTTTCGACAGCAATGACCGGCTGCGCGTGCAACTTGGGGATCTAACGGCATGAGCTATGGCCTACGGACATTCAGTGAAGGCGGTGTAGTTGAGCTTGATACCGACAGCTTCACCTACCAAGTGCTTCACAGCCAAACCTACACGCTGACGGGAAATGGGGCAGTCGTTTCTGTCCCCATTTCAGGGTTCAACCCGGCAACATGCACAGCCGTGATCCTTCCAACAACTGCGCGCAAAAACGAGTTCAACGAAAGCGCAATGCCCTATATGAGGGTGGCTGTAGGCAATGTGACCGTACGATCAAAGCATCCAAACCAGCCTGGCACTGAAGATTACGGGTCACACATTCAGTTCCGTCTTCTTGTAATGAGGTTCAAGAATTGAGCTTTGGACTTTACGTTAGAAATGACGATGACTACGTGCAGATCGACTCCAACAACCCCAGGCTGTGCGCGCTGTACAGCGGGACTTACTCCGCGACAAGCTCAAGCACTGTAGTCGTCTCGTTCCCGGCCACGATAAGAACGACCGAGCCGCCCTGCATCTTCATTCGCAACTCGCCGAGCCAGCCGGACATTCTCTATCGGGAAATGACAATTACCGGCTCTCCAGGCAACTGGACAGGCTTCAGGCTCGAGAGCGGCAATGTGACCTGGCGGCCCACCGGGAAGTGGTTTGCAGCTGTATTTGCCAGCCGCTCAGCAGCGAGTTGGGGGTTGAGGATGTGGGACGAGGCCGGAGTCATCATCTACGACTCCGGGTC
>NZ_MVOK01000093.1:0-791 GCF_002018915.1 Pseudomonas sp. MF6396
CCCATGACCAAATCTATTGCCACCGCCTCGATCAACCGCGAAACCGCAGTCGCCCTCATCGACGCGGCGCTCGCTGCGGCCCGTGCCATCGGCATCCCGGCTGCCGTCGCCGTCGTCGACGCCACCGGTAACCTGCGCGCGTTCGAGCGCACCGACGATGCGCCGTTCCTTACCGTCGATGTTGCCATCGACAAGGCCTGGAGTTCCGCCTCGTTTGGGTTCCCGACCCATGTCTGGAACGACTATGTGACCAACGATCCAAAAGTGGCGCCGCTAGCCTATCGCCCTCGGATGGTCGCTGTCGGCGGCGGTTATCCGATTCTGGAGGATGGGAAGTTGATCGGCGGCATAGGCATCTCCGGAGGCAACTATCAGCAGGATCAGGATGCGTGCGTCGAGGCACTCATGAAAATCGGGTTCCAGTTGCCAGCCTGACGACTGTGAGGCCATCACCGGTGGTAATGGCCAACAGATCCAACCTTTGAGAGGCCTAATGATGGAAGCGTTCGTCGTCTTTACGCGGGAAGAAACCAGCGACCCACATGCACTCGCAACCTATTCTGCAGGCGTCGGACCATCGTTCGATGGTCACGACGTTACCTTTCTCGCCGCTTATGGCGCGATCCAGCATTTGGAGGGGCCGCCCATCGAAGGGGCCGTAATCTTGCGTTTCCCGACGATGCAGGCCGCTCGCGACTGGTATGACAGTCCCGCCTACCAAACCATCGCTGCTCAACGCTTTGCCGGTTCCCGTTACCGCGCCTTTATCATTGAAGGGCGGCGGTGACATA
>NZ_MVOK01000094.1:0-659 GCF_002018915.1 Pseudomonas sp. MF6396
CCTAGAGCCATATTTGTACCTAGTACTATGGCGCTCCCATTAACACATTTGATGATGCACAGAAAACTTAGCTCATGATAGCTTTCAGCTAACAGCTATTCGGAAGCCCGAAAGGATTCAACCGTTTAAGCGTGAACCGTCGATTATAAATACTTTCGTAAGTTAGCTTTAAAGGACGCTTTTAGTCCTTGTAAATACGCATTACGACTCCACAGCTACCAAATCCATACGGCGCCAGCAACCATTAAAACACCCGACACTACTAAAACAATAGTAGAGGCGCGATTGCTGCCTTTCAAAGTATGACCAACACCCACATCCATAACTAGGTGTCGAATTCCGGCTACGAGATGATAAATAAATGAAGAGTATACCAACCAGAAACTAACTTTGCCGAAAGGTGAAGAAAAAATCTCCTTGACTTCATTAAAACCCTTTTCTGACTCCAACGATTTGCTCAGCATATACAGTATCAGTCCCAGAAAAATAAAGAGCATAATTCCTGAAATCCGGTGCAGAATCGATGTAAGCGCCGTGAGAGGAAGCTGAATGGTTCGAATATCAAGATTAACCGGCCGCTTTTTATTCATTTTGACTCCAGTCAACAATTCTAGTGGGGGATTTCAGTTTTCGATCTCATTCATCATAGCAGCTGTAAC
>NZ_MVOK01000095.1:0-655 GCF_002018915.1 Pseudomonas sp. MF6396
GCGTAAATCAGCCAACGGATAAAGTGATCACTGAGCAGCTCAGCCTCCCTTTCCAGTTCGGCTGTTAAAAAAACAACACCGTTGTTTGAAAGCACCAGCAAATCAAGTGCTCACTCTTCTATTTTACAGTACCTGGCAACAGCACTTTGCGGTGCAGTCGATCAGATATCCGGAAGGTTGATCGTAAGCTTCAGCCTAGCGCTCTTCGAATTTAATGTCGTCGAGCTTCGGCCCAACCATTCCCCCGACCTACTCTTCCCTCCCCTAGAGACCCTAGCAGTCACTTGAATCGCGGCTGTCTGCGATAAGGTGTTGCTGGTAACTATTGCATCAGCGCCTGAAAACTCCACCTCGGCCGGCAGACTTGAGACCTTAAGTCGTATGGTAGCGAGAGGTACCTTGGAGCCCGATAGCGTCTGTACGAAAACGAACACACTGTCATCCAAAGCGACCTTTTCGAAAATTTCCGGGGAAATGTCCACCCGTACCTTGAGCGGTGTTGGTGGCAAGCCAGCAACATGGTTAATCTGTTGCCGCTGACCGAAAACTGACCCAGTAGAGGCTGTTCTGCCGACTGAAAACTGACCCAGGTGTTCAACTGCTTCTGCTCAATTTTTGAGCAGGAGAACACAGGGTGATCAGTATGGAAATGATG
>NZ_MVOK01000096.1:0-646 GCF_002018915.1 Pseudomonas sp. MF6396
AAAATTGTGGTGCATGCCGTCATGGGTGGTTTGCTGGCAGAGGCCACGGGCAGCGATTTCAAAACTGGCGCCATGGCTGCGGGCTTGAACGAGGCCATGGCAGATACGCTGTCAACGTTATCCGGTGGCGACACCAACGTTCATGTGATGCTGTCCCAATTGACTGGTGTGCTTGCCGCCGCAGCCGTCAACGGTGATCTTCAGAAAGGCTCCGAGGTTGCTCAGAGTGCAACCATTTACAACCATGACCTGCACAGGAAGAATGCCGAAAGCTTCGCCAAAGGCATCGCCGATGCATGCAGGCAAATGCCCGGTTACTGCGCGCCAGGGGCTGAAAACGTAACTGAACAGCAGATGGTTCAAGCGCTGGAAGCCACCGCGCGGCATGGTCAAGGGAGGGAAAAGGTCGATCCTGCTGCGCTGCAATTGGTCAGTCAGTTTCTGAACCAGTTTGAGAGCACCAAAGATACGCTGTTTACGCCGACCGAATCGGAGAGTCATCGGCTTGGGGTGGAGGCAGAAGCGGAACTGGCGCTGGCGATTATTTCGCTGGGAAGTGCTGCTAAAGCTGTGGCTTCGAAAACGCCAGGGTGGCTTGAGAAGCTGGCGGGGATGTTGCAAAGCGGGGAAAAAAATGGTGCAAAAG
>NZ_MVOK01000097.1:0-623 GCF_002018915.1 Pseudomonas sp. MF6396
TCAAGGCTGCGCTGGGCCGTTTCACACAGCCCCTGCAAGGCCTCGGCGTCGGCCACCGGCTGCGTCCACAGCAGTTCGCGCACACCGCCAGGGGCGCCATACTCTGCCGCCCACGCGCCATCGGCCTGCCGGGTGTAGCGCAGGCGCAGGGCATCGTGGTGGGTCAGCAGCGCTTGCAGGGCCTGATCCAGCACGGGCGCCTTCAGCGCCTGACCGGGCCTGAGCAGCAGCGCCTGGTTCCAGTGATGCTGTTCGGGTATTGCCTCGTCAAAAAAGTACTGGTGCACCGGCAGCAGCAACGCCTGACCCTGCATCGGCCCCTGGTCGATATGCTGTGCCTGTTCGCCCAGCCGGGCCACCGAAGCCAGGCCCTGCACAGTCTGGTGCTGGAACAGCGCCTTGGGGGTGAAGTGGATACCGACCTGGCGCGCGCGGCTGACCACCTGGATCGAGATGATCGAGTCGCCGCCCAGTTCGAAGAAGTTGTCGGTCAGGCCCACCTTCTCCAGCTTGAGCACGCCGGCCCAGATCGCCGCGATGCGTTGTTCGAGCTCGCTCTGCGGTGCCACATAGGCCTGCTGCAACTGGCTCGTATCGGGCTCGGGCAGTGCCTTGCGGTCGAG
>NZ_MVOK01000098.1:0-613 GCF_002018915.1 Pseudomonas sp. MF6396
AGCGGCCTGCGCGGGTCTCCAGCACCTGCCTGGTCAGCGTCGGGCGCAACCGCTACTCGGTGCCGTGTGAGTACGCGGGTAAGTGGGTCAGCAGCCGTTTGTATCCGACCCGCATCGAGGTGGTGGCCGATGATGCGCTGATAGCCAGCCATGCGCGCTTGCTGGATCGCGACCAGGTCAGCTATGACTGGCAGCACTACCTCCCGCTGATCGAACGCAAGCCCGGTGCGCTGCGCAACGGAGCGCCCTTTGCTGATCTGCCAGCGCCGCTGCGTCAGCTTAAGCACGGTCTGGGGCGTCATGCCGGCGGTGACCGGATCATGGCGCAAGTCCGGGCTGCCGTACCGGTCGCCGGACTCGATGCCGTGCTGGTAGCCGTTGAGCTGGTACTGGAGAGCGGCAGCCTGAGCGCCGAACACATCCTCAATGTCGTGGCACGGCTGACAGCATCCGAACCACCACCCAGCGTCGAAACCCACTTGTCGTTCAAGGAAGCCCCCGTCGCTAACACGGCGCGCTACGACCGCCTGCGTGGCCAGGCCGAGGAGGTCGGTCATGCGTGATTTGATGGCGGAACTCAAGGAGCTGCGCCTGCACGGCATGGCCACGGCCT
>NZ_MVOK01000099.1:0-609 GCF_002018915.1 Pseudomonas sp. MF6396
GAAGCAGCATTTTAAGTAATGCGGCTCTGCGTTCAGGTGAATAGTACGGCACGACCAGTCTCTTTCCGCCCCCGATATGCTTTTTTAGGAAAAATCGGAGAGGCGACAACTATCCTGACACCGGGGGGTGGCTTCAGGAATGGCAACTTGTAATTCGCGAGCGGTAATTTGACTTGCAGTAACTGTCACACCCTTCAAGCCAGATTCAGAAAAATTAGCAGCGGCATCAATATTTCCTTTGAGCGATGAATATACTTGGCTCGGATTAGCAAGTTTGGCAGCAGTCGTCGTATCAAGTGTTTTGGCGCTGGTCGCTATACCAGTGGTTTCGTCAAAAAAGTCAAACGTCTTGAAGTTAGGCGGTAGTCGAGAGCCTGCTGGCAGTTGCGTCCCAAGGTAATCCTCCCAAGGCATTCCTTGACCTTGAATACCCTTGCCCCACTCAATCCCAGTAGTAGCACGGTCTACCGCCCCGCCAGTTGCTTTTGCACCATTTTTTTCCCCGCTTTGCAACATCCCCGCCAGCTTCTCAAGCCACCCTGGCGTTTTCGAAGCCACAGCTTTAGCAGCACTTCCCAGCGAAATAATCGCCAGCGCCAGTTCCGCTTC
>NZ_MVOK01000100.1:0-576 GCF_002018915.1 Pseudomonas sp. MF6396
GCTACTGTGTTGCAGGCGATAGGACTCGTTACCGGTTTCGACGATGTGGCAGTGGTGGGTCAGCCGATCCAGCAGGGCGGTGGTCATCTTGGCGTCGCCGAACACGCTCGACCATTCGGCGAAGCTCAGGTTGGTGGTGATCACCACGCTGGTGTGCTCGTACAGTTTGGACAGCAGGTGAAATAACAGCGCGCCACCGGCCTGACTGAAGGGCAGATACCCCAGCTCGTCGAGGATGACCAGATCCATGCGCAGCAGTGCCTGAGCGATCCGCCCGGCTTTGCCGTCGTGTTTTTCGCGCTCCAGCAGATTGACCAGATCGACCGTGGAGTAGAAGCGCACGCGCTTGCCATGCCGGGTGATGCCGGACACGGCCAGTGCGGTGGCCAGGTGGGTTTTACCGGTGCCTGGGCCGCCGATCAGCACCACGTTCTGCGCGGTGTCGGTAAAGCTCAGATTGGCCAGCTCGCTGATCAAGCGAGCGTCGGCGCTGGAGGCGCTGAAGTCGAAGCCGGCCAGATCGCGGTGCATCGGCAGCTTGGCCATGTTCATCTGGTGGCTCACCGAGCGCATGGC
>NZ_MVOK01000101.1:0-533 GCF_002018915.1 Pseudomonas sp. MF6396
GTGATATGGCTTTGAGGGGAGGTAGTCGAAAGAATATTGGCATCTTTTGGGAGTTCTAAGTTTCGACCCGTCACTGGTAAATTCTGGCGCATAAGAGCCTCAAGGGTTGGCTGTTTTATTTTATTGTGTTCGGCATTAAGCCCAATTTCTTTAGCGTTACGATAAAGCTAGCATGGAAACGATAGGTGCAAGCAAGTTAAGGGTTGCATCGCGCATGTCAATCTAGGCTATACCCTAACTTGGCGTCAGACCATCCGGCGCTAAATCGTCAGAATAGAGTTGCCTTCCGAATTGATTGACATACGCCGTCAAGGGTCATAGATTTCTTCCTGACACATTTCCCTCAGGAGGATACCTTGCACGGTCAGCGCATCGGTTACGTCCGCGTCAGCAGCTTCGACCAGAATGTTGCCGCTGACCGAAAACTGACCCAGTAGAGGCTGTTCTGCCGACTGAAAACTGACCCAGGTGTTCAACTGCTTCTGCTCAATTTTTGAGCAGGAGAACACAGGGTGATCAGTATGGAAATGATG
>NZ_MVOK01000102.1:0-528 GCF_002018915.1 Pseudomonas sp. MF6396
AAGCTTGAGCAGATCAAGCCCGACATCGCCACCTGGTGGACGTCCGGCGGGCAGTCGGCGCAGCTGATCAGCGACGGCGAAGTGGACATGATCCAGGCCTGGAACGGCCGTATCACCGCCGTACAGG
Source organism: Pseudomonas sp. MF6396 (assembly GCF_002018915.1). NCBI lineage: Bacteria > Pseudomonadati > Pseudomonadota > Gammaproteobacteria > Pseudomonadales > Pseudomonadaceae > Pseudomonas > Pseudomonas sp. MF6396. Next base: position 128 of record NZ_MVOK01000102.1, read on the forward strand.
GGTCGCCTCAGAAAACGGAAAATAAAGCACGCTAAGCCGGTTGCAGCGGTCGTAGCGGCCTGAACTTGCCCGCGCCGATCTTGGCGCTGCTGCGCCAGAGGTAATCGCCGGTGAGGTTGATGTGCTCCCAACCGAGCGGCGACAGGTACTGCAACAGCGCGTCATCAACGGCATGGCCGTTGCCACGCAGCGCGTGCGCAGCCCGTTCCAGATAGACCGTGTTCCACAACACGACGGCAGCCGTTACCAGATTGAGGCCGCTAGCCCGGTAGCGCTGTTGGCGCTGATGGAAAATTGACCCACCCTGCCGATTGAAATTTGACCCAGGGCGGATTGCTGATTTTGTTACCAGCAACTGTGGATAAGTCTACCAGCGCAGCTGCTGTTGCCCCCACTCCTTC